>NZ_CAXAPL010000025.1:0-93606 GCF_963970845.1 Pseudomonas sp. RA_105y_Pfl2_P56 | reverse complement strand
TGGTCTGGACAGACAAGAAACTGGGAGCCGATGGGCACTGTGATGTTGAACCCGGATCGGCAGCAGCAGACCGAGAAAAGAGCGGCATAGTTAGACGGCGACGCGACAACAACCTTGAAAAACGCCGACAATGCAGCCCAGTGCCTTGACGGTAAAGCCCGAAGTGCTAATGTGAGAGGTTGGATGCTGCCAGGTATTTTTATTATTTTCCAGTTGAAATTCTGCAACGGGTTGTCCAGCTTTTTGTCCTGGTACAATAGGGCCAATTTTATAAAACACCAGTTTCAGAGACGCTACCATGGGTTGTTTGCTAAATGTTCCATTAACCCCGCAGAGACCTTCGTAATCTCCAGTCACCACCGGATAGTAGTCGTTCGTGCACGAGCTCCTACTGGATCCATAAACTGCGTAGCCAATGCCGGTATTTGCTGTGCCGAATTTGTAAATATTGAGGCCGTTGATGGGGGCGCCAGGCGTCCCCAACGCTTTGATATATACAGCTTGATATGTAAAACCTGTGGTACACGAGAATGTATTCACTGGGGGGCTAACGACCACTGTGCCTATTTCAGCGCCGATGGGCGTGTCCTGTCGCACCGTCATGTCGGGTAGCTTCAGCAAGGTTTCCTTGGTAAGCGTTGTACAAGTCGCAGCGTTCGCGGCAGGCGCCGAGTAGCAAGCTATCAGTGTAAGCAGCGTCGCGCCGAGGTTTCGATAATTTTTGGTAGCGGTATACATGGGCGATTTTCTCATTTAGCAGTTTTTCAGAACGTTGCACGGCTAGCAATCTGCAGCTTATTAAAAGCTGACTAGAGCGGTTCATTGGCCCCGACATGTATTCCTTTCGCTGGCTTGTCGTTGTACTCAAGGCAAGCAAATCAACGTTTCGCGCTCATAGTTCAAAGATTTGTTGCGCTCAGGCAGCGAGTAGTTCGCTTGGCATTGCTGGCCTGCCCACTTGATGGTGAGTGTGGCGCTCGAGTCCTGAACCAAAGCTAGGGCCTTGCCGTTAGGGTCGCTGATTGCGATCTGTTTGCCTGTTGCGTCTTCTAGAGCAGCACCAAACGGCAAGCGATGGTGAGCGCTGTCGAACAACTCGAACTGCACCCGCTGCCCGGTCTGGGACGAGTAACGCACCAGCACTGCGGAGCCCCGTCGGGGCACGACTTGCTGGGTGGCGTTTTCGATTTCGACGTCGGCTCCGAAATCGCGCGTGTCCAGGCTAATCCAGTTCACCCGGTAGGGTTGCGTGTTGGGGATCACGGCAAAACCATTCGAGCCGGTTTCAGTGCCATTGTAGTTGTCGATTTTAACGCCGCCCGGTACGCCCGGGACTTCGGCCAGGGCAAAGGTCTCGCCGAGCGTTTGTCCCAGGTTGATGCCGCCTGCGTGGGCCACCACCGAGCCTGCGAGGTTGAGGTTCTGCGAGCTGAAGCCGCGCCCTTGGCTATACCCGATGTTGGCATCGATGAATGAGTTGCGTGTGCTGATGCTCGCCGAGCCGCTGTTGCCACCAGTGCTGCTGTTGCCAGCTTGAACGGAATAGTAAGTGTCGCTGTTTTCCGACAGGTAGCCATTCACGCCAAACTGAGTATTGTTACCGGATTCTTGTGTATTGGTCGAAATGAACGCCCGTGGTGCACGCGGCGTGGAACCCAAAGGGAACGAGAGTGAGAGGTTGACTTGAGTATCGTCGCTTGATGGTCGGCCCGCACCCACGTCCTTGGTGTGGGTGACGCCAAGATTGTAGGACAGGTCGCGCCAGCTATTGCTGTAACCGCTGGACAGGCTCTGCGTGCCGCCCCGCCCCCAGTAGCGTTGGTCGGTGGCGTTCAGATAAATACTGCCAAATCGCTGGTTGTGCCCCAGGCTCTGGCTGACCGTGATATCGGTCCGCGTCTTGGAGTTGCCGCTGCGGTTGTCCGTGTAGCGTTGGTTTTCCACATGTTCGGACAAGGTGCGGTAGCCCTCAGTGGAGTAACGATAGGCGGCGAGGGTGAAGTTGGTATTGGTGCCGGTAAAGGTCTTGGCATACAACATGCGCACACTGCTGCCCTGGGTAGACTGGTCGCGGACCTGGCTGGAAGAGTGGGTGAGATCGAACGAAAAGGCGCCGATGTCAGTGTTGCGGCCCATGCCCAGAGACATCGCCTTGAAGTTGTCTGAGGCCTGCATGCCGATAATGCCAGTCAAATTGCCGCTGATGCCGTAGGCCAGTGTACTGCTGAAGAATTTCGGGGTCGCCAGCCCTTCGGCGTTGCTGTTGTATTTGCCCGCCGAGATGCTGTATTTGACCTGTCCCTCGCGAACCATGATCGGCAGGCTGGAGAATGCTTGTCGGGTTTCTCGGCGGCGGCCGTCAGCCTCGATGATCGTCACCTCCAAGTCGCCGTTGGAGCCACTGGGGTAGATGTCGTTGATCTCGAACGGGCCTGGCGGCACGCTGGTGGTGTAGAGGACGTAATTGTCCTGGCGGATCTCGACGGTGGCGTTGGTTTCTGCCACGCCTCGAATCACCGGAGCATAACCACGCTCGCTGTCAGCACGCATCCCTTCGTCGGAGCCCAGTTTTACCCCGCGAAAACGCACGCTGTCGAACAGCTGTGAGTCCGAGAAAATGTCGCCGGCGCTGAACTGGCTTTTCAGTAAGGTCACGTCGTGCTGAACATAGCTGCGGTTACTGGTGAACGAGTTCGATTCACCTGTGCGGCTGCTGAAGTTCGACTCGTTGCGCAAGCGCCAGCCGCCCAGGTTTATGCCGTTGCGCAGACCAAGGTTATTGGAGACCGTTGTCGACGCGTCCGTGTTGTTGCGGTTGCTGCTCAACTGGTAGTTGACGAAGGCTGCCGACACGCCTGCATCCCAAAGGGCGGGGTCGACATAACCGCGCCGGCCCCGCAGCATGGCCCGCTGTGGTACCGTGATGGACAGGCGCAGGCGGCTGGGGTCGTAGTTGACTGTGGCTTTGTCTATCAGGCTCGGCAGGTCGTAACAGGTCTGCGGCGCGTCGGGTTTGAGCTGGCCGTCTGTTTGCAACTTGCTCATATCGACGCCCAGTTGTTGCACGATGTCCAAGGTCAGGCAGGCTTGGACTTTATTGGAGTTGGTAGCCTTGCGAAAGTCAATGTCTCGTTTGCCCACAATTACTTCGTTGCTGTAAATGTCGACCCTATAGTTGCCAGGTAATACGTTACTGTTGGCGAGCAACAGGTCCAGGTCTACAGCGGAGCCAGCGTTCTGCAAAAACTGAGTATTGTACTGCGCAACTTTTGGCGCTGCGGGGATACCTTCCGCTTCGCTGGCTTTGGTCAGTTGCGGGAGGCCGAGCGCGATGGCTAGATACAGTGAATTTAAACCTGCTCTCTTTGGAAAAGGCTGTTTGGTCAAGTCACTGGCGTTTCTGCGGGGGTATAGATACATGCCCAGACCTTTTCGCTACAGGGATAAATTGAGCTTTTATTGAATTAAGAAGGGTCCGACGTTCGTGAATGTAATTTTTATACTGCGCTATGGTGCGGGCGTAGCACTTGTCTCAGCGTTACGTGACACGTTCGCGGTATAGTGATCTTGGGCGCCGTAGTCATTAATACTTAGAAAATCCAATTTCACTGAGCTGGAGCTATTCAGCGTTTTTAGCGCAAACGTTGTATGTTGCCCCGGCGCAATCATGGTCGAGTCGAAGGGCTGTTCCGTTGTGGAACCTGAGGTCAGCGTCAGTTTCGCGAGGGATACATGATAAAGGCTGGCATTAGTGACTTGTAACACCGCATGCCCATCTTTTTCGCCCAGTCGCCACAACAATTGTGTAGGCGCTAAATAGGCTTTAGACGTTAGTCCAGTGGGGCGGAAAAAAACCTTAATACGCTGGCGTACAGCCAGCTGCAGCGTGTTTGCGGACGCAGACGCTTGAGGGATTTCCTGCACGTTGAGCCATACAACAGACTCTTTATCGGCGGGCATACCGGCACCTTCATAGATCACCCTGAGCAACTGTTGCTGCTTGCCCGCTATCTTGGCTAGCGGGGGCGTGACGGCAAAAGGCGCAGAGCCAGTCTTGGGATCATCACTGTCGATCCATGACTGAATCAGCAGATCATCGCCGTTATTGCGCACTTTGATGTTAGTTTCTTTATGCTCGCCGTCGAACACCAAGCGTGTGGCGCTCAGTGAGATGCTAGCGCTGGCTTGTACCGCGATCAGCAGGCACTGCAAGCCTAGGCATAAGGAAATACGACGAGATTTGAACATTTTTAAGCTGCCTGACAGATAAAAAAAAGGGCGGGACTGTAAAGCCCCGCGCAATGCAAGCCTGTTGCGTGTTACTCGTATTGCAGGATGAACGGCAGGGTGGCGTCGCCACGGCCGGCAACGGCTGTTTTGACATCGCCAGTGGTGACGTAGGCGGCGGAGAATTTGAGGTTTGCGCTGCCGTCTTGAAGGGTGTTTTCGATCTTGGCGGCTGTCGGCGAACTCAGGTCGATCTGATCGCCATTAGCGTCCAGCAGTGCGATCCCGATGTTCTTGGCGGCGTTTATGCCTTCAGTCAATTTCAGCACTTTGGTGCCGGTCACGATGCCTGACCCTGCGCCGCTGGTTGGTTGAAAAATCATTGCTACTTTGGTACCGGCGTTGCAGCTGATCTTCAGGTTGAAGTCTTCTGCGAGGAGTTTGCCGCTGCCTTTAGGTGCGGAGGCAGTGCCCATGTCTTTAATGGATACCTCGCCCAATGAGACAGAAATATTTTTATTCAAACCAATATCTTCAATTGAACAGGCGTCGTTGTTAATCATGCCGCTAAAGTTGATAGTGCCGCTGCCAGCTTTGGTGGGAGCTACAGGATCGGCTGCAAAAGACTGACCAGCCGCAGCAAGCATGGAGAGTGTCAGCAGTGTCAATGAAATCTTTTTCATGTAATTATCCATTTTAACGGGGAGTAATGTGTCGTTGAATGCCGAGGCGAGATTACGGCGGAAGGTGCGCAGGTAACATCAGACGATTCTTAAAATTGCAGTTCGGGAGAGTTGTAGGTTTTAACGCTATTGGTTGTGTCGATAATTTTGTTTGGTAGTTGCAATGTGGTACGGTTTTGAGTATTGAAGTTTAAGGGGTGCCTGGTGTTTTTATGTGGGCACTTTAATTTCATTGTCGGGGTGTAGATTTATTGACCAAGTTGCGCTTGTGAGTCATGCTGTTTTCGTTTGCTCTGAAAGTGTTGGTCAAAAACTTCGATTCGGTAAACTAGTGTTGATGAATCAATGTTTTGGCGACGCCCCAGTCTGATCAGTTCGCAACGGTCTAGCAGTCAATGGCAGTTTTGCTGCGATGCGTAATGGGCCGGGGGGCTTAAGAATATGCTGGCTCGGGGGAAGGGGGGGAGCGGAAGTAATGACATCCTCATGGCAAGTAGCGGATGTCGGGCCTGGTCAGCGACGGACACTTGATAGTTTTTCAGGTCATTTTGAAAAGACATGGGGCACGCTCATAGGCGTGAGCACCCCTCGGCATTTGGTTTCCAATGTACCTGTAGCTAAGAAGTCGGCAGCATAAGCACACTAGCTGAAAATATTGTTTTCCAGACAATACGTCAGTAAGTCCTGGTCGCTGGTTACTTCAAGCTTGCGCATGCCGGCATTTTTTTGCGAACTGATGGTTTTGACACTGCGCGAGAGGTTGCGCGCAATCGTGCTGACGCTCTGCCCTAGTACAAACATGCGTAACACTTCATATTCTTTCACGGACAGCTTCGACAGTCGGTCATCCAGCGCTACCTTCGGTGCCATCACACAGGTCGGCTCGGGCTGGGAACTGCGGAACGAGCGACCTTGGGCGACGGCCATGAGCGCCTGTTGAATGTCGTGATGCAGCTGGTTTTTCTGAATCACGCCGACGACGCCCAACTCATGCAGCCGGGTGAGTATCAGCGGATTGGAAATCATCGTCAGGAGCAAGAGTTTCACTTCCGGGAAATGTCGCCGCAGGTACGCCACCAGTTTGAGGCCATCACCGTAGGGCGAATCTGCGGGCATATTGAAATCGGTGATCACTAGGTCAACGGACTGGCGCTGCAGCAGGTCGATCAACTCATTGGAGCAGATCGCTTCGCCGACCACACCAAAGCGTTCGTCGCGTTCTATCAGCTCACGTACACCCAATAAGACGATGGGGTGATCATCGGCGATCACGACGTTGAGAGTTGCCATGTTTGGCCTTTTTTCTGGAGTGGGGAAAATACAATCGGTCATGTCAGAGCGTCGAGCATTGCTGCCAGCCGCCCGAGCACCGTCTCGGTTTCGTGGATCAGGGCCGGAGTAAGCGTTGCGCCGGCCAGTTGATTTTCCAGGGCCACGCAGCTATCCGACAGATTGTCGGACTGCACGGCGCCCAAGGCGCCGGCCATGCTGTGCAGACGCTGGGCTACTGCTGCGGCATCGTTGTGCTCAAGCGCGGCCTTGGTTTTATCAATGTCCTGCTGCATCGTACTGAGGAACAATGTACGCATCCTGGGTGACAGTTGCGGCGGGTTATCGCTTGGCTGCGTGTCGAGGGCGACGCTGCTGACAGTAGCGTATGACGTGCGCGGCGCCCGGCAGTGTTTGAGTAACTGGGTACGCAATAGGCGCAGGTTCAACGGCTTCACCAGCCAGGCGTTCATCCCGGCGGCGGTGCAGCGCTCGCCTTCGTCACGCAACGCATTGGCCGTCACGCCGATGATGGGCACGTCTGGGTCGATCCTGCGCAACGCCCTGGTCAACTCGTAGCCATTCATGGTCGGCATGTTGATGTCGGTCAGCACCATGTCGAATACGCCGGGCGTCCATTGGTGCAACGCCTGCTCGCCATTGCTCGTGGCCACCACCGTACAGCCCAATGCTTCCAGTTGTTCCTTGATGATCGCCTGGTTGATCGGATTGTCCTCGGCCACCAGGATATTCAGCCCCAGTCTTCGTGCTTGTTCTGCTTGCGCGGCCGGCGGCTGCATGCTGCTGCCGTGTTGAGCAAAGCTGACCGCCCAGGCAATCGCCCGCACATCATGGGCATCCACTCTCCAACCCTCGGCGCTGTATTCCGCCGGGTTGGGGCCTCCAGCGGTGGCGATCACGCGGGCGCCGTGCCAGGACGGCTCGTGGTCGGGCGAAAGCATCTCCAGCAGGAGCGAGGCAGGTGCGAGCTGATGTTTCAGGTCCTGGGTGACGATGCATGTTTGCTGGCCCAATCTATTGAGCCAGCTGCAGATATGCTGCGCCAGTTCCGGCGCAGGCGCCTGTACATACAATATCGGTGTGCTGGGCGGGAATACGGGGCAGTCACCGAGGGGACCGGCCACGCAGGGGAGGTCCAGTGACAGCGAGAAGCTGCTGCCCAGACCGGGTTCGCTGATGACTTTCAAGTGCCCGCCCATCAACTCGCACAACCACCAGCAGATCGCCAGGCCCAGGCCTGCGCCCGCTTCGCTGGAGGCGTCGCGCACCTGATAAAACGGGTCGAACAGCTGGGTTTGTTGCGATTGCGAGATGCCGATGCCCGAGTCACTGACTTGCCACTGCAGGCTCGCAACGTCGGTAGCATCGTCCAGTACCTGAAGCCGCACCACCACTCGGCCGCTGTCGGTGAACTTGATCGCATTGCTCAGCAGGTTATTCAGAATCTGCCGTATCCGCAGCGGGTCTCCACGGACCAGATCGGGAACTGACGCATCAATGCACGCGTAAAGCTGCAGGCCCTTGGCCTGCGCGAACGCGCAGTACGCACGCAAGGTGTCTTCGGTCAGCGCCAGAGGGCAGAACGCCTGCTCCTCGATGCTCATCTGCCCGGCTTCGATCTTGGACACATCGAGCACGTCGCTGATCAGCTGGAACAGCGTGGCCGACGAGCGCTGGATGGTGCGCAGATACTCCTGTTGACGTGGCGCGAGATCCGTCAGCCCGAGCAATTCCAAGGTCCCGAGAACGCCATACAGCGGGGTGCGAATTTCATGGCTCATGGTCGCCAGGAAGCGGGTTTTCGCTGCATTGGCGGAATCCGCCGCCTGCCTGGCGGCTTGCAGCGCGATGGCGTCCTCGATATGCCGCGTTTCATCGTGGAACACGCATATCCAGACCTCCTGGCTGCGATAGTGGGCCGACACGAAAGCTACATGCAAGTGGCGGCCCTCGAACTCGAGTTCGGTCTGACCGGGCTTGGTCAGCGGGTGCTGGTGGTCGAGCGCCGCGATCAACTTGTCACTTTGCTGCCAGGCCTGGATATGTTGGTTTTCCAGCAGCACCTGATGATCCGACCGGCGAACCACGCACAGGCCGGTGGGCGCGGTATCGATGACTGCACGGCTGAATGCCTCGCTCTCGGCAATGCTTGCATGCGCCTCACGTGCCGGGAGGACTACCCGGGACTTGTACCAGCGATTGAACGCCCAGCTGCCGCCGATGCTCGCCAATATCAGTGTCGCCAGGCCGAGCAGCGGCCACCAGGCATAATCGATGAAGTTTTTGAAACCGACGACGTAGACCGCCGTCCAGCGCTGCGGGCCGCTGCTGGAGATCTTGAACACCAGGCCGTCCAGACGCAGGTTCAGGCCGTCGCTCAAGGTCCCGGGCTGCTGCGGTCCAATCAATAATGCGCCGTTGGGCGCGGTGAGGCTGAAGCGGTCGTAGATCGACCACTGCATCATGCGTTCGATGTCATTGATCTGCGCCAGGTTTAGCAACGACGCTACGATCATGCGGGTGCTGGCCCCTGGAATATTCAGCTGGCTCGTCGGCATGTCGAAATTGATATACGCCAATACCGTCGGCGGTGCCGAGCCGATGTGCGAGTCGTAGCGCGCCCAGTGCACACGGCCGTCCAACGCCCCGGGATTGGCGGCATGCAACTGCCGCATGACGTCGGCCATCACCTGGCTGAACGCGCCGCCCTGAATCTGCCCCGCGCCTCGTAGCTGGCCGGCAGCGGGCACTGCGATATCGAATTTGTCCGGCAGATTGAACAGGAACACCTGAGGCGACTGATAATGCGACGCTGACCAGAACGCACTGTAATAACTGGCCAGGTGCGCGCCCAAGACAAAGATATTGTGACGTGCAGCCGGCGCGATCACGGCGGGATCGATTGCCACGCTGAACGGCAGGGAAAATGACAGCTCCTGAACTTTGTGAACGTCGGGACCTTCTTCGGGCAGTGGTTTGTTCGAGTACATCTGCGATCGCTGCGTATTCAACGGCAATCTCTTGGCGCTTTGCTCGGCGATGGCGCTGAGGAAGAGGTCCTGTTCGCCGATATTTTCCGTCAACCTGGCGAAATGATACCGAACCGCGTCCCGCTGCTCCTCAACCATGCGACTCAACCCCCAAAAACTGAGACCGACCAGCACCGAGGCCAGACTACAAAGAACCACCAGGCCTTTATTCATCTGCAAGGCGCTGTCGGTGAGTTTTTTCAAGAGTGGGTAAGGCTGATTCATGGGGCTAGCCTATGGGAAATGCTTCGATAAGCTGGGAACACCGCAACCTTTGAAAGAAATACACACATGCTGGAGCATTTAATCCGCCGCCGGCCCATCCTGGGTCAGCAGTTGTTGGAAGTCACACGATGATACGGCGCGGGAAATCAGAAAGCCCTGAACCTGGCTGCAATGGATTCTACGCAATAGTGCCAGTTCCTGCGCTGTTTCCACGCCCTCGGCGACGACGGTCAGGCCCAGCTGCCGTCCCAGAGCCACGATGCTGGTGAGCGCCTGCGTCAGTTCCTCGCTGTCGTTGCAACCCTGTACGAGCGCCCGGTCGATCTTCAGTTCGGTGAATGGGGTCGACACCAGGTGCATGTATGAGCTGTAGCCTTGGCCGAAATCATCCTGCGAAAGGCCGAATCCCTTGATCCGCAAGCGGCAAGCACCGGCGTAGAAGTTGCTGATGTTTTCCGGCATGGAACACTCCATCAGCTCAAAGCAAATCATGCCGGGGATACCATGATGCTCGAGCACAAACTCGAGAGCCCGGTCAGCTAGGTCGGGACTGTTGAGTAAGTGCGTCGGCAGGTTGATCGACACCGGAATCACGTAGCCGCGCATGCGCCACTGCGCCTGGGCCTTGATGGCCTGTTCCAGTACGCACCAGAGCAAGCGTTCTTCGAGATCGAAGGCCCTGAGCGCCGGCAGGAACAGGGCTGGCAGCAGCACGCCATGTTCCGGATGCAACCAGCGCACCAAGGCTTCGGCGGCGACGATGCGGCCGTTCGCCAGAGACTTTTTGGGTTGGAACCACGCGTGCAGCTCGCCGGTGTCCAGTGCGCCGAGGATCGCCAAGTGATCGATCTGCGGACCGGGCAAGGGCAATGTGGCTTGCCGCAGGTTGCCCAACTGATCGGTCAGGTTGCGCAGCGCCGCGGACTTGACCGGCTTGGAAATTACCCCAATCACCTTCACGCCGAGGTTGCGTGCAGCCAGGCTGGCACTCATCAGCATGCGTCTGGAGGCGGCGCTCATGATTGCCAACGCCGGCTTGGATCCGGAGGCCGCCAGCCCCTGGATGAACTGCACGCCATCCATGCCGGGCATGAGCAGGTCCGTGAGCACCAGATCGAAGTCATGTTGTTTCAGGCACGCCAGCGCAGCGCGGCCTTCCGCAGCAAACTCGAGATGAAAATTGCCCAGCGCATTGAACAGGTTTTGCAGGTACAGCTGCTGAAACGGATGATCTTCAACGATCAGTATGCTACTCGGTTTCATGAAAGGTTCTTTCGTAGGGCGTCAGTTGATTGTGCAAGGCCTGCAGCGTGAAAGGTTTGACCAGGCAATGGTTCATCCCTGCGGCCAGACACAGCGCGTCTTCACCGCGCATAGCGTTGGCGGTTGCTCCGATAATGGGTCCCGCATAGCCAAGCTTTCGCAGGTCGCGGGCCAGCTCGTAACCGTTTCTCTGTGGCATGTTGACGTCGCTGAGTACCACGTCAAAACGCCCTTTACGCCATAGCGTAATTGCCTCCTCACCGTTGCTGGCCAGTTCGACAGTGCAGCCCAGTTCCTGCAACTGGTCATGCAGGATCATCTGATTGATGACGTTGTCCTCGGCAACCAGAATATGCAGGTTGAGTCGTTTCAACTGCCGCTGCGCCGTTTTGTTTTCTGGTTCGAGTGCCGATAATCCCTGACTGCGGCCGATTGCCTGATGAATCGCCTGCAGGTGATTGAGGTTGACGACCCAGCTCCCGTCGGCCCATTGCGGCTCGTTGAAACCATCTCCGGCAGCGATCACCCGCGGACCCGACCATCCGTTGTCGAGACGTTGCGCGAAGACGCCGGGATGCAACTCGAGAAGAACGCTGTCCGCCACGCAGATACCGCGCGGCGGCGAGCCCAACTGCGGTCGGGCGCCCCAGCGCCGCAGCCACCCACTCATTGTGTCGGCTAGTTCGGGAACCGGCGAGACCACGTAGACCACTTTGGGCAGCAGCGCCCTGAAGCGGCTGGGCTGGGGCGGGTTTGACGGTTGCTCGAGGGGCAGGCTCAGGCTGAAGCTGCTGCCCAGACCCGGTGCGCTGACGACGCGGATGGTGCCGTTCATCAAGTGGGTCAGGCGTTGACAAATAGGCAGGCCCAGGCCGGTGCCCGCGATCGCATGGGTGTGGTCGCGGGTCTGGTAGAACGGCTCGAAGATGCGAGCCTGGTCGTCCTGGGTGATGCCTTTTCCGGTGTCGGTGACTTGCCAAAAGATGTTGGCGCGCTCTGCGTCACGCCCAAGTAACTTCACGCGCAGCACGATACGTCCTGCTTCGGTGAATTTCACCGCGTTGTTCAGCAGGTTGTAGAGGATCTGGCGGATTCTCGACACATCGCCGATCACCCGTTCGGGTAGCTTCGGATCAATCATGGCGTACACCTCAAGGCCTTTGCTATGCGCGGCGGCGGCGTAACCCTGGATGACCTCGTGGATCAGCTCGAGTATGCAAAATTCGCTGAGATCGAGCGCCAACTGGCCGGCCTCGATTTTCGATACGTCCAGCACATCACAAATCAACTGAAGCAAGGTTGCCGCAGAGCCTTCGATGTTGCGCAGATAGTTGGTTTGCTGAGAATCCAGGTCAGTCCGCGCCAGAAGCTCCAGGGTGCCCAGCACGCCATACAGTGGCGTGCGTATTTCATGACTCATGGTTGCCAGGAACAAGGTCTTGGCTTCGTTCGCCGCGTCGGCCAATTGCCGTGCCTGGTCCAGCGCTTCTTCGATCTGTGTGCGGGTGCTGATGTCGCTGAAGGCACACAGCAACACGTCTTCGCCGCGGTAGCGAGTGGCGGAGCAGCTCAGGTACAGGTGGCGTCCATCGGCGGTTTCAAAGTAGTCGGTGACGTGCGGGTCCTGCGCGGTGAACGCCCGCTGAATCCAGCGCGGGCTTAAGCGCTCGCGTTCGCCGCTTTGGCTCAGCCACTGTTGTGACAAGGTGTTTTCCAGCACCACTTGACCATTAGTGCGCCGTAACACGCACAAGGCTACCGGCGCGGTCTGAATCACATCGCTGCTGAACAACTCACTCTCGACCAGCGCCTGGATACGGCTGATGGTGGGTGTGATAAAGCGCGATTCCAGGCGGCGTATCAACAGCCATACCAGGCTGATACTGAATAGGCAGAACAGCAGAGTGGCCGCGAGTCGCGGCCACAGGGCTATCACCATATCGCGCAGGTCAATGGAATAAACCAGCTGCCAATCCGAAGACTTCAGCTGTTTACGCATAACCAGATGATCGGGCAGCCAGCCATCACCGACAAACCCGAAGAAATTCCGCCGCTGTATCTGCAACAGATTCTGACTGAGCTGTGTCAGCTTGCTGTTGCTGAACACCAGCATGCCTTCTGGGTTGAACATCATGAACTGTCCCACGCTGCGGTCGTTCAGCGCATGGGAGACTTCCTGGCCATCCATCTCCAATCCCAACCACCCCGAGTCGACATCCCGCGCGTCCAGTCGAACAAAAATATAAAGCTGTGAATGCTCGACCGACTGATGCGTCAGCCACAACTCTCCCAGCGCACAAGCGTTGTCACGTTTAAGGGCTTGCAAGTGGTCCAGCATGGCCTGGGGAAAGTCCGCGACCGTCGGGGTGGCGGTGTACAGCCGCTTGACGCGCACATCGGCGCCGCTGCTCACATAGAGCAGGTTGACCTGCTTGGCTTTCAGGTACTCCCTGATGCGCGCGGTGAGCCAGATGCTCCATTGCCTTCCGGGTGTGGTGCCCAGCAGTAGATGAATTTCTTCGGGGGATACCTGGGGCGTTAAATTATCCGGCTTGCGAATCGCCGACAGGCTCAGGCTTTCGAGCAGCGCCTCACGGGTGGTGAAAAAGGTGTGGGCTTCGGCGATAGCGCTGCTCATATGGCTGCGTCGGCGCGACACTTCGGCATTGTACGTTAGCAATAGAAAGCTATAGACGCCACTGAGTATCCCCACGAGCAATACAACGCCAAAAATACGGAGCAAGCGGCGTGCGGCGTTGGGCGTAGAAAGGAGGGGGTTGATCTGATGCAGGTACGTCTTGAGTTTCATCCCGGCACTCTAGGTTTAGAGGGTGCCGGCAGGAATGAGACGATTCTTAAATGCTCAACTCGAAAAAAATCGATAAGTCATGAGCATCTAGCGCGAAAAGCGGCACTTTTGACAGCTCCAAGCACCCGCTGTCGGAGCGGGGAAACGTGCGCAGTGTTCCCCGCGAATGGGTGTTCATCCTCCGTCACCCCGCCCGGCGCAAGCAGTGATGCCGCGCGACACTAATAGAACAAACGCGGCTCGGGGGAGGCGAGCAGGCTGGCCAGTTTGGTCAGGGCAAAGTTCAGTTCGGCGCGGCTCGGCGACATCAAGGCAATGCGTACGCCGCGCGTGGCGGTGGTGCGCTGGGCCAGGAACTGGCTGCCGCTGACCACGGTTACGCCGTGAGCGCGGGCCAGGTTGGCGTACTCGTTGCAGTTCCAGGGTTCGGGCAACTCCAGCCAGATATGAAAGCTGTTGGGCTGGCTGCTGATTTGATAGTTGCCGAGAATTTCCCTGACCATCTGCTGGCGCGCAGCGGCCTCCTGCTGCTGCTCCTTGACAAGTTGCTCACCCATGCCGCTGTTGATCAGGTTGCTGGCGAGTTGCGCCATCATCGGCGAAGGCATCCACACGCTGCTGCGGACCATGGACGACAAGCGCGAGAGGAGTTCCGGGGGCGCATAGAGATAGCCGATGCGCAGCGCCGGCAGGATGCTTTTCGACAGACTGGTCACATAAACCGAGCGCTCCGGGGCATAGGCCGAAAGCGGTTTATGCACCGTCTGTGACTCGAGGAAGCCATAAATATCATCGTCGACGATGAACACATCATATTCGCGGGCTATCTGCGCAATGGCTGCACGGCGCTCCGGCGGCATGATCGAGTTGGTCGGGTTCTGGTGCGTGGTCACGCAGACCAGCAAGGCTGGGCGGTGCTCGATGCAGGCGGCGCGAAAAGCCTCGGGGACCAGCCCGAATTCATCGATCTGCACGCCCATCAAACGCCGGTCCAGGCTGTGCGCGAGGGAGATGATGCCGGGGTAGCAATGCTCTTCGCAGAGAATCACATCCTGGGTGCGGGACAAGCTGTTGATCGCCACCAGCAAACCATGCTGCGCGCCGCTGGTGAGCACGATTTGTTGCCATCGGGCTTCTGGCAGGCTGCGCTGTACCCAGCGAGCGCCCGCTTGTTTGTGGACGGCGTGGCCGCCATCGGTGGCGTAGTCCAGAACACGACTCAAGTCTGTCGACTGCGCGAGTTCGGTAATTGCATCGCGCAGCCAGGTTCCGAAGTTGGCGTCGTTGGGCTTGATGATCGACAAATCGATCTGCGGGTTTGGCGGGGTGGACAAACGTCCCGCGTCCGACCTCGCCCACCACCAGCCCGCGCTTGGCCGCTTCGTCATAGGCGCGCCCCACGGACTTTTTCAACACAATCGGCCGATGACTGCCTGTCGCCAGCGGCAGCAATGGGCAGCTCTCTACCGATCATGTTTACTAAGCGTGCTGGTCAAATCCGATGCAATCGGTGGTCTAATCGAATGCAAACGCCTGGTGAAGTGCAATGCAAACGAGTGGTCAGTACCGATGCAATCAGATGGTCAAGTGGAGTGCAATTTCGCAGCTAGTGCGAATACGGTGGAATTGGCATACAACCAAGTGTTGGCGCTCGCCGGCCAAGTGCTCAATGAGGTCGGAAAAGACAAGGTCTTGAAGCAAACCCAACGATATGGCGCCCCGGCATTACTGCCGGAACTCGCGGATTGGGCAAAGAAGCCGGAAGCAATAGCAGATGGGGAAATCATCGAGCAGGTGTCGAAGCGGATGGTTGCCAAACAGGGCACGTTAATACCTCGACGGGAGTACCTTGCTGGAATTTTGAATAAGCGCTTACCCAACAGAAAGGAGCTTGGCTTGATAGGCAGGTGGCGGATTGCATGAAGCGTGGTGTAGACATTGAACAGATGATCGAATTGGCCAAAACGGTGACCAGTTGGGGAGAGTGGGAGCAAGGAATCGATTCACTGAGGCCATACTGATATTTGCTTTTTGGGGAGCAGAGAGTCAGGGCTTCCTGCGGGCTCAAACAGTGCGCGTTGGACGATGTATGGATCGCCCCAATTTTGTAAATACATCGAATAGCGGTTTTTCCGAGATTGTATCCCCTTGCGGGCGGATCGCTTTTGGGGAGTCCACTGACTTGCCAAACCTGATGCTCAAAGCGATGCAAATCTAAATTTAACTAGATCAATTGGTTATATTTTTAGTTGTTTTAATTCTGATCTATCGTTTTGATTGTGGGCACCTCTCTGTGGTGCCGCATAAATATATTCAGATGCAATTGCGATAGAAAAACGACTCGAAAAACCGGAAGTTAGGGCCGATTTTCGATGGATTGACGTGTCAGCTCGTGTCGCGAATGATCAGCGTCACAGGCTTCGACAACGAGACATATGCGATGCAAATTCAAACTACCGAGCAGGTTTGCGAGATCTTTAAGATTTCACGATCAACGCTTTATCGACTATCGAAAAACGATCCCGCCTTTCCACAGCCGTTGCATTTTGGTCGCGCAATTCGGTGGAACCTCGCAGATATTTGTGAGTTCTACGCGCAGCAGCGTCACGCCTCGCAAAAACGGGCATAAAAAAGCCCGCACGAGGCGGGCCTTTCCTTAATTACGTTCAGCAGCTGATTTCTTGGCGGAAACCTGCGGAACGCAATCGGTGAGCACAGTATGTATATGCCTTTGCAGATCTGCAAGCATCAATTCTGCGTGCGCGTTCACCGCCGATCAGGCGGTGGTCGATGGCGGCAATAGTTCATGGTATTGGCACATCTTCACTTATCGATACACCTCCATCCCGATTCTTTGAGCCGGGCGGTGTGTTCAATCGCGTGTTGATGGAGGCCCCGTATCAGGCTCGTTGTAGCGACAACAAAACCGCCGCGCGAGTTCGCCCCCGCGAGCACGTCATTCGCTATCCATACATGCAGATCAATCGTCCAGGGATGGTGTCTTGGCTGATCTTCGACCTCGATCACATTAATTCACTTGTCTGGGACGACGAAGGTCTACCACCGCCGAACCTGATCGTGCGGAACAGGAATAATGGCCATTCACACCTTTTCTACGCCATCCCCCCGGTCTGCACGACTGAGAACGCCCGAGACAAGCCGATTCAGTACATGAAGGCGGTCTATACCGCCTTTGCCCTGCGCTTAAAGGCCGATACCGATTACAACAGCGGCCCAGTCGCCAAGACTCCAGGGCATCCGGCTGATGGGCGAGGGCTTCTGTCCATTGCGCTTGCAAGCGTTCCAGTTGCTCGCGATAGCGCTGATCCAGACACGAAACATCCTGGGCGCACTCGTTGCGTGTTTTCAGCCAACGTCGTTGCGCGTGTATCAAGTCTGGTTGTGTTTGTGCGCAGACCTTCAGTAAATCCCGATATACCGTCGCCATCTGCGCATCCAGTTCATAAAGCCCTTCATTCGCGCAGATCGCGTTTTCCGCGGCATTCGAAGCTTTTGTGCAGTCCATTGCGCTCGCCATGGCCTGCTGGAAGAACAGCAACGCACAGGCAGATACGATGTAGCGTCCTTTGATGTACACGAGGTCGGCCTTGTAGTGAGAAGTTGGCAGGCGCGCAGGTTAATCGCTGTGTGTGGAATCTTGAAGCGTCGGCTTCAGGGAACGCCACTTCTGGCCGATAACCCAAACGGTGAGTTCAGACTTGTGCGAAATCGCTTGATAGCATTTGGCCTCCAGCTATCATCTGCGCGCCTGAAAATCGCCCTTGGTTCATCTACTTCAATTGCCTGGAAATCCTCGATGCTGTCGTATCACCAAAAGAGTTTTCTGATCGTCGATGATTTCTCGGATTTCCGCAGCTCCGTGCGCTCGATGCTGCGTGAGCTGGGGGTCAAGGACGTGGACACCGCTGACACCGGTGAGCAGGCGCTGAAGATGTGTGCGCAGAAATCCTACGATTTCATCCTGCAGGATTTCCACCTCGGTGACGGCAAGAAGAACGGCCAGCAGGTTCTTGAAGACCTGATGCTGGAAAAGCTCATCAGCCACGAAGCCGTGTTTGTGATGGTGACGGCCGAGACCAGTCAGGCGATGGTGCTCAGTGCTTTGGAGCATGAGCCGGATGCCTACCTGACCAAACCGTTCAACCGCTCGGGGCTGGCCCAGCGGCTGGAGCGTCTGGAGCAGCGCAAGACGTTGCTCAAACCGATTCTGCAAGCCCTCGACCGTGGCAAACCGGTCGAGGTGCTCAACGCCTGCATCGCCCTGTGCAAACAGGACATCCGCT
Organism: Pseudomonas sp. RA_105y_Pfl2_P56; assembly: GCF_963970845.1. NCBI lineage: Bacteria > Pseudomonadati > Pseudomonadota > Gammaproteobacteria > Pseudomonadales > Pseudomonadaceae > Pseudomonas > Pseudomonas sp. RA_105y_Pfl2_P56. The sequence goes on along the minus strand of NZ_CAXAPL010000025.1, from coordinate 75,776 downwards.
ATTCGCCGCTGTGTCTGCGTTATCGCGCTGATGCCTTGCGCGACTTGAACCAGAACGAAGCACTGGAACGCCTCTACGACAGCATCATTGCTGACCGGCCGTTGCCGTGGGCCTTTGCTGGATTGGGCAAGTTGCTGTTCAAGCGTGGGCAAGTGGCGCAGGCCAAAGGCGTGTATGAAAAGGCCTTGAAAGTATTCCCGATGATGCCTTCGCTGTACGACGGCATGGCTGATGTGCTGGTGTCCGAGGGCGATACCAAAGGCGCGCAGCAGGTGCTGGAAGAAGCGATTCGCCTGTCGCCGCTGGCGGTGCGTCGGCAGGCGTTGCTCGGCAAACTGGCGATGGCCAACGAAGATTTCGACACCGCCTCGCGGGCTTACCGTCAGGCTGTGTCGCAGGGCGCGCAGTCGCGCTTCAAGGATCCGGAAAGCAACCTCGGCCTGGCCCATGCGCTGATCAGCAAAGGCAGTGAGCGCGGTCTCGATACGCGCACGCGCCTGGAGATCAACACCACCCTCAGCGCTGTTGCCAAAGAGAACCCGACCGACCCCGGTTTGCAGATTCGCGCGCGTTTGATGAAGGCAACGAGCCTGCTGCTCAACGATGCCGAAACCGCCGACAAGCTCACTGAGCAAGCACTGATGCGACTCGACGGCATGGAAAAGTTCATGAGTCCGGAGGCGGCGCTGCTCGTCGCCAAGCAGTTGCAGATGCTCGGTCAGGCCGAGGCGGGTACGTCGATGCTCAAGAGCTGCGCGGAAATCTACGGTGACGATCCGGCGGTGATGAAAGACATCGCCAAGCTCACCGATGACCCGACTATCCTCAGCTCGAGCAACGCCGCCGCCGACCTCAACCGTCAGGGCGTGCGGGTGTACAAGACCGGCAATCTGGTTGAAGCCCGCGAGGTCTTCCGCAAGGCGCTGAAGATGCAACCCAAGAACATCAGTATCGCGCTGAACATGGCCCAGTCGCTGCTCCATGGCACCGACACCAGTGTGCCTTCGGCGGAGCTGGAAGAATGTCGGGCCTGCCTGAAAATGGTCGGCCTGATGCCCGACACCGACGCGCGTTTCTCGCGCTATCAGAAGCTGAAAAGCAAGGCGTTTGGCGAATGAACCAAGACGAGCAGGCATTGGATTTTTCCACGGTGATCGCCTCCACCGTTCACGACATGAAGAACTCGCTGGCCATGCTGATGCAAGCGCACAGCCAATGGCTGGCGCGTTTGCAGCAAGCGCAGCGCGAAGGCGCGGAGCAGGGCGTGATCGACTTCGAGTTCGCCCACCTCAACGGCATGCTGGTGCAGTTGCTCGGGCTGTACAAACTCGGCGTCAACCAGATGCCATTGCAGCCGGCGTATCACGAACTGGATGATTTCATCGAGGCGCAACTGGCAGCGCATCAAGAGGTATTCGCCAGCCGCGGCATCATCGCCACTTATGAAGTTGATCCACTGAGTCCGCTGGGTTTCTTTGATCGTGAACTGGTCGCCTCGGTGCTGGGCAATTGCATCAATAACGCCATTCGTTATGCCCGCGAGTCGCTGCTGATCACCGTCAGTGACGAGGCCGGGCAACTGGTGCTGAGCATCAACGATGACGGCGACGGCTATCCGGTCGAGATGCTCGAACGTCAGGCCGACTATGTACAGGGCATCAATCACAGCAGCGGCAGTACCGGGCTTGGCCTGTATTTCGCTGCCCGCATTGCCGCGTTGCATCAACGCAATGGTGTCGAGGGACGCACCGAAATCCGTAATGGCGGCCCCTTGGGTGGCGGGATCTTCAGTCTCTATCTGCCGTGATCCGAGGCTTTTTGTTTGACGCTGCTTGATATTCCGAACAGCCGAAGCCTATTTTGTTCGGGTCGCCGTTCGCGGCTCGTACAACAACAAGGATTGCGTCATGACAACCGATGGCCAGTGTTCACTCGCGCAGCGATTGACGGGCATTGATGAGATTGAATGTGTCACGCCGGATTTGAACGGCGTACCACGCGGCAAGGTGATGACCGCCGAGGGTTTTCTCGAAGGGCGTCGTTTGCAGCTCGCGCGGGGGGTGCTGCTGCAATGCATCATGGGCGGATATCCGCCGGCGCGGTTCTACGGCAGCGATGACGGTGATCTGGCGCTGATTGCCGATCCAGACCAGATTCATCCGTTGCCATGGAGTGACGAACCCCGTGCCCTGGCCATTTGCGATGCCGATGAACTGACTGGCGAAAGTTCCAGCCTGTCGACCCGTGGCCAGCTCAAGAAAGTCATCGCAGGTTACAAGGCGCTCGGTCTGGCGCCTGTGGTGGCGACCGAACTGGAATTTTTCGTGTTCGCTCCAAACACTGATCCGACCCAGCCGTTCCGAGCGCCAGTCGGTCTCGATGGCCGCCGCGAGGATGGCTTGTCGGCGTTCAGCGTCAGTTCCAACAACGGTCTGCGACCATTCTTCAGTGAAGTCTATAAATGCATGGCGGCCCTCGGTCTGCCGCGTGATACGTTCATGCACGAAATGGGCGTCAGCCAGTTCGAGATCAACCTGCTGCACGGTGATCCACTGTTGCTGGCCGATCAGACCTTCCTGTTCAAACACTTGCTCAAAGAAGTCGCGCTCAAGCATGGCCTGACCGTGGTCTGCATGGCTAAACCGCTGGCGCACACGCCGGGCAGCTCGATGCACATTCACCAGAGCATCGTTGATATCGCCAGCGGCAAAAACGTCTTCAGCGACGATAGCGGCCAGCCGACGGCGATGTTTCGCCACTTCATTGGCGGGCAGCAGGCGGGCATGGCGGACTTCACCGCGCTGTTTGCGCCGAACGTGAACTCCTACCAGCGTCTGTGCCATCCGTTCGCTTCGCCCAACAATGCCTGTTGGTCCCACGATAACCGTGCGGCCGGGCTGCGGATTCCGGCCAGTTCACCGGTCGCTCGTCGGGTCGAAAACCGTCTGCCCGGCGCCGACGCCAATCCGTATCTGGCGATCGCCGCCAGTCTGGCTGCCGGTTTGCACGGGATCGAACACGAACTGGAGCCGACCGAGGCGATTCAGGGCGAATTCGACGTGCCGGATAATCTTTCGCTGCCGTGTACCTTGCATGCCGCACTCGAACGTCTGAAACGTAGCCAATTGGCCAGGGAACTGTTCGGACAGGAGTTCATCGAAGGCTACATCGCTTCGAAGACCATGGAACTGACCAGCTTCTTTGATGAAATCACTCCCTGGGAACGGCGTGTTCTAGCAGCCCAGGCCTGACGTACCGTCGCCATCGGACTATCGTTTGATAGCCCGATACTTACTGCAAGGAGCCGCTCGGAACGCCGATGCGCCAAATCTGGAAATCCTTTCGAGCGCTGTATTTTGCCTCGCTGATGATGTTGATCGGCTCGGGTCTTCTATCTACTTATCTGGCCCTGCGCCTGGCGGCTGAAGATGTCGACGGGCTGTGGGTCGGTGCGTTGATGGCCGCCAACTATTTCGGTCTGGTGCTGGGCGGCAAGATCGGCCACCGGTTGATCGCCCGGGTCGGGCACATTCGCGCGTATTCGGCGTGTGCCGGGATCGTCGGTGCGGCGGTGTTGGGGCATGGTCTGGTGGACTGGCTGCCGGCATGGCTGGTGCTGCGAACGATTGTGGGTCTGGGCATGATGTGCCAGTACATGGTCATCGAGAGCTGGCTCAACGAGCAGGCCGATGCCAACCAGCGTGGTCTGGTGTTCAGCGGCTACATGATCGCGTCGTACCTTGGCCTGGTTTTGGGGCAGTTGATTCTGGTCATGCATCCGGGCCTCGGTCTGGAGCTGCTGATGCTGGTCGCCCTGTGCTTCGCGCTGTGTCTGGTGCCGGTGACGCTGACCCGACGGATTCACCCGGCACCGCTGCATCCGGCGCCGATGGAGCCGCGTTTTTTCATCAAGCGCGTGCCGCAATCATTGAGTACGGTGCTCGGGGCGGGTTTGATCATTGGCTCGTTTTACGGTCTGGCGCCGCTGTATGCCTCGCAGCAAGGGCTGTCGACCGAGCAGGTCGGTCTATTCATGGGTACCTGCATTTTTGCCGGATTGCTGGTGCAGTGGCCGCTGGGGTGGCTATCTGACCGATATGATCGCGCGCTGCTGATTCGTTGTTTTGCCGGTTTTCTGGCGGTTGCCGCTTTGCCGCTGGCGATCCTGCCGCAGGTACCGCTGGAGGTGCTGTTTGTGGTCGGCTTCCTCTGCTCGCTGGTGCAGTTCTGTCTGTATCCCCTGGCGGTGGCGTTTTCCAACGACCATGTCGAGGGTGATCGCCGGGTGTCGCTGACGGCGATGCTGTTGGTGACTTACGGGGTCGGTGCGAGCATCGGGCCGCTGTTGGCGGGTGTGTTGATGAAGTTGTTCGGTAGCCAAAGTCTGTACGCGTTCTTCAGCTTCTTTGCGATGGTGCTGGTGTGGCGGATTCGCCCGAAGGCGGTGACCAATCTGCATCAGGTCGACGACGCGCCGCTGCATCACGTAGCGATGCCGGACAGCATGTCCAGCTCACCGCTGGTGGCAGCCCTCGACCCGCGTGTTGACGAGCAGGTGGTGCAGGAGCAGATGCAGAACACGCCAGAGCCTGAACCGGAGCCAGTGTCAGAGCCGGAGGCGCAATCGCAACCTGAAACAGAACCTGAGTCCGAACCTGCAGCCAATCCGGATGCTGGCAACGATAAGCCCGCCCCGGATATCAGTGGCGCCAGGCCTTGAGAAGCAGTCGAAAATAAAAAAGGGCAGTCACCGCAAGGTAACTGCCCTTTTTATTGGCCGTGTCGAATCAGAGATCGTCTTTATCGAAACGCCGTGCTTCACGTTGCAGCTGATAAACAAAACGCTCGACGTTACGTGCAGCCTGACCACTGATGTTGTGGAAGCGCAGGCCGGCAAACGTGATGTTGAGTTTTTCTTCGAAGTGCAGATAACGCAGTTCGACGGAAGTCGGCTGGTTGCCGAACAGCGGCGGGGCGATCAAGCGGTCGTAGACCTGGCCCAGTTGCAGGCGGTCGGTGATGTCGCCTTCGAAGCGCAGCTTGCAACCGGTCGCGGAAATATCCAGCAGCTTGCCGTTGATCGGCGATTTGAGCTTTTCGCCGCCCAGTTCAACGTTGACCAGATCGGTCAGTTTCAGTGCCGCGCGAAAGGCGTTGCGGCGCTGGTGATACACCACTTCGCTCGGCAGTTCGCCGGTATAAAAGCGATCACCTTCGCACTCTTGGATGTTCAGCGTGCCAGTGCATTCCCAGGCAATGCGCACACCCTCATGAAAACCTTCAACTTTGAAAGACTCGCCGGCGAGCAGGAAGCGTTCGCCGTCGCGCGGGATCATTTCATCAAGGGCGATGGACGCGCTGTCACGGTCGACTTTGATCAGGTAGCTCTGGAAGCGCTGGCTGCGTTCGTGGAACGTGATGATCAGCGGATCGTGGCTTTCTTGCAGCTGACGCAGGTTGCTGGAGATTTCCAGGGGCGTGGTGAGCACCTTTGGGGGCTGCGGAGCATCATCCGCGCTTAGGGCGTTTGGCACGTTTTCTCAATCTCCAGACAAAATTTGACTACGACTGGCCAGTATTTTGCCAGCATGTTTCTCGTGTTGATAGTGCGGGCTCATCGAACGGCTTACGCCTGGCTGAACGTACGCGGCTTGACGGGTTTGGCGAAAGCACCACTGGCGTCATACAGCGCTGGCGGTTCACCCCCGGTGAGGATTTTCAGCTGATTGGCCGTAGCGGCCTGCTGTACCCGGATCGACTGGCCATTGTTGACATTGGCCGCCTGGCATTGGGCGATGAGATCGGTCAGGAAGTCGCTCTGGCTGAGCAACTGGTCGCCGAGGCTCGACTGGCTGGCGAGTTGCTCAAGCCCCTGCCGATTGGTCGGCAGGTTGAGACTGGCGAGGATTTCGCTGCGTTTGCGGCCATGCTGTTCAAGCAAAATGATCAGGGCCTGTTTGCGTGCCAGAATTTCTTCCAGCAAGGGCATGTCGCGACTATGCAAAGCGAGGGATTCGGTTTGCAGCAATTCCAGCAATTGTTGAGCTGGAGCAAAGTCGTCGATGATCAGTTGCAGTAAATGAGTGTCGTGCATGGCTGGCCTTGGGTTTTAAGCGTCCAAAAGCCTGGCGCAGGCAAAAGCCTAGCGCTGGGCTTCGAAGTTGAGCAGTTTGCTGGCTACACGGTTGCTGTCGACTTTGTAGCTGCCATCGGCAATCGCGGCTTTCAACTCGGCCACTCGGGCTTTGTCGACAGCAGGCTGATCGCGCAGCTTGTCAGTGACCTTCTGCAACTGTTGAGCCTCATTGCTGAGGTGTACCGATTCCCCGCTTTTTGCGGTACTGGCCGGTTCGGCCTGGGTATTCAGCGGCGCGGAGGTGCCGGTTTCGGCGGTTTCCCTGGCGTTGCTGGTACGTGTACTGCCCGTAAGTGACGAGGAGCTGTTCAAACGGCTGAAATCGATGACCATGTTAAAAACCTCTGGGAATTTGGACGCTTGCCATGTTTTCGGCCATCCCCTGGAAAACTTTAGGCCCATTTAGCAATAGGCCCTGCCTGCGCCGGCGCGTGTCCTGCTGCCGCACAGTTTAGGGAACCGACGAGGTCCGCGCCAGTTTTCTCATGAGCGTTTTACATGGCCACTTCCACTTGGCCTGGCGCGATGACTTGCGCCTTGATGACCCGGTTGGAGTTGAGGTTTTTCACCCGGATCTGTTCTTTCAGGCCGCCGTTGGACAGGGCTTCTCCCGGCATACGCACGGCGAGTGTGCCGGTGCGGGCGATGATGACCACTTGATCGCCCTTGCGCACGACTTCCGCCTGTTCCAGATGCACGAGCGTGATGACCTGATCGGCGACCGTTGGTCGGGTTAATTTTTGCCCGATGGCTTGATCCACCGACGTCAGAAAACCTTGATTGATTGTGCTGACGTCACGCTCTCGCAGGGTCACATCCTGCGGCTCGATAATCCCGGCGCGTTTGAGCGGTCGTGTGGTGGTCACAATCTCGCGAAACAGGCGGACTTGAGCGGGTACGAACACGGTCCAGGGCGAGCTTCCCTCACAGCGAACCTTCACGGTTACCCGTCCCAGCGGACGTGCCGGACTCTCCAAAGACGCTGTCAATTCCTTGTCGCACATGGGCATGTGCATACGGGGGTCGAGCTGGTTGACTTCGATTTCGTAGCGGCCTTCTGTTTGACTGGTAGCCAGATAGTCTTCTACGGTGAACTCAAGAAAGCCCTGAGTGACGCCGATAAGCATGTCAGGCAAGGTAACCGCATCAGCAATGGCAGGGCTGCCGGCGAAAAAGAGGCAAACGGCGGACATCGCGCAAAGCCCTCTGCGAAGGGGAGATGTCAGGCGTCGGAAAAATGTCGTTTGAGCGTTCATACGAGTTAAAAAGCAAGCGCCGTGCCGTTTAGCAATGAATGTGCGTCGCAACAACACTTGGCGTTGGTGTAGGAGTCTGGGCATGGCTGGTGTAATGGATTCGGTGAACCAGCGCACGCAACTGGTAGGGCAGAATCGCCTGGAGCTGTTGTTGTTCCGTCTCGACGGTCAGCAGCTCTACGGGATCAACGTGTTCAAGGTTCGGGAAGTGCTGCAATGCCCGCAACTGACGCTGATGCCCAAGTCCAGTCCTGTCGTGTGCGGGGTGGCGAATATTCGGGGGGCGACCATTCCGATCCTTGATCTGGCAATGGCGACCGGTTCCGGGGCATTGAAAGACAAGAAAAATCCGTTCGTGATCATCACGGAGTACAACACCAAGACCCAGGGTTTCCTGGTTCGCTCGGTGGAGCGCATCGTCAACATGAACTGGGAGGAGATCCATCCACCGCCCAAGGGCACCGGGCGCGATCATTACCTGACCGCTGTGACTCGGGTGGACAATCAGTTAGTCGAAATCATCGACGTCGAAAAGGTGCTGGCGGAAGTTGCACCGACGCCGGAAGCGATTTCGGTCGGTGTTGTCGATGTCGAGACGCAGACCAAGGCGTTGTCGCTGCGGGTGCTGACGGTCGATGACTCGTCGGTGGCGCGCAAGCAGGTCACGCGTTGCCTGCAGACGATCGGCGTTGAAGTCGTGGCGTTGAACGACGGCAAGCAGGCGCTGGATTACCTGCGCAAGCTGGTCGACGAGGGCAAGAAGCCGGAAGAAGAGTTCCTGATGATGATTTCCGACATCGAGATGCCGGAGATGGACGGGTACACCCTGACGGCCGAAATCCGCGGCGACGCTCGCATGCAAAAGCTTCATATCATCCTGCATACTTCGTTGTCGGGGGTATTCAATCAGGCGATGGTCAAGAAAGTCGGTGCCGATGACTTTTTGGCCAAGTTCCGCCCTGATGACCTGGCATCCCGGGTAGTCGACCGGATCAAAGCAGCAGATATCAGCTAGGGACCTTTTGTCCCTGGCGGTCAACACGATTTAAGAGGCGGCATCAATTTGTCTACGGGTAATTTGGATTTCGAACAGTTCCGGGTCTTCCTGGAAAAAGCCTGTGGCATTTTGCTCGGTGAAAACAAGCAGTACCTGGTCTCGAGCCGTCTCAACAAACTGATGGAGCAGCAAGGTATCAAGTCCCTGGGTGAGCTGGTTCAGCGCATCCAGACCCAGCCGCGCAGTGGTTTGCGCGAGCAGGTCGTCGATGCCATGACAACCAACGAAACCCTGTGGTTTCGTGACACCTATCCGTTTGAAGTCTTGAAGAACAAGGTGCTGCCCGAAGCCATCAAGGCCAGTCCCAACCAGCGTCTGCGGATCTGGTCGGCAGCCTGCTCGTCGGGTCAGGAACCGTACTCGCTCTCGATGTCTATCGATGAGTTCGAGCGCGTCAACCTTGGCCAGTTGAAGATGGGCGTGCAGATCGTTGCCACCGATCTCTCGGGTAGCATGCTGAACAACTGCAAGACTGGCGAGTACGACAGCCTTGCAATCGGTCGCGGTTTGTCCCCCGATCGTCTGCAGCGTTTTTTCGATCCGAAAGGACCTGGGCGCTGGGTCATCAAGGCACCGATCAAGAACCGGGTGGAGTTTCGCTCGTTCAATTTGCTCGACAGTTACGCCAGCCTGGGCAAGTTCGACATCGTGTTCTGCCGCAACGTGTTGATCTACTTCTCTGCTGAAGTGAAGAAAGACATTCTGTTGCGCATTCACAGCACGCTGAAACCGGGTGGTTATCTGTTCCTTGGCGCTTCCGAAGCGCTGAACGGTTTGCCGGATCATTACCAGATGGTCCAGTGCAGCCCGGGGATCATTTACAAGGCCAAGTAATCTGCAAATCGGCAACACAAAAACGGGAGTCCGCAGGGGCTCCCGTTTTTTTGTGCCTGGCGTTTCTACGAGGTCGCCGCTCCCACAGTGGAGCTGTGGTGTGGGTGGGAGGGGAGGGCAAGCGGCAGAAAAGCGGCAGCCAGCGGAAGTCGTTTGCCGCTTTTCTGGCATTGCCGCTTTGCCTGATCCCCGCAAAGGTGCGGTTTTCGGGGGTTTCTCGCGTTGGCACGGCGCTTGCTAAAGCTCAGTTACGAAAAACCGGTCACCCGAAGGTTCCCGACATGAGCATCAGCTTCGATAAAGCGCTCGGCATTCACGAAAAGGCATTGGGCTTCCGCGCTCAGCGTGCCGAAGTGCTGGCCAACAACATCGCCAACGCCGATACCCCGAACTACAAGGCTCGGGATCTGGACTTCTCCAAAGTGCTTGAAGCACAGACCCAGAAGAACGCCAACGGCACCATCGCCCTGAACATGACTAACAGCCGTCACATCGAAGCTGAAGGCCTGGGCAATGGCGACGAGTCGCTGATGTATCGCACGCCGATGCAGCCTTCGATAGACCAGAACACCGTAGATGCTCAGCTTGAGCAGTCGAACTACGCGCAAAACGCGGTCGGCTTCCAGGCCAGCTTCACTCTGCTCAACAGCAAATTCAAAGGGCTGGTGTCAGCCCTGCGCGGAGAGTAATCCATGTCCCTGTCCAGCGTTTTCAACATTGCCGGCAGCGGCATGAGCGCACAAACCACGCGTCTGAACACCGTGGCTTCGAACATCGCCAACGCCGAAACCGTCTCGTCGAGCATCGACCAGACCTACCGCGCCCGTCACCCGGTGTTCGCCACCATGTTCCAGGGTGGCCAGAACAGCGGCAGCAACTCGCTGTTCCAGAGCCAGGATGCCGCCGGTCAAGGCGTGCAGGTGCTCGGTGTGGTCGAAGACCAGAGCAACCTTGAAGCGCGCTACGAGCCGAACCATCCGGCCGCCGACGCCAAGGGCTACGTCTACTACCCGAACGTCAACGTGGTGGAAGAAATGGCTGACATGATTTCCGCGAGCCGTTCGTTCCAGACCAACGCCGAAATGATGAACACCGCCAAAACCATGATGCAGAAGGTGCTGACCCTCGGTCAGTAATAAGGGGCGACGGCCATGAGTGTTTCCGATACCACCAGCAGCTTGAGCATGAATGACATCCTGGCGAACTCGTCGAAAAAGACCAGTTCGACCACCGGTGGCATTGCTTCGGCTACCAACAGCGCCACCGGCGGCCAGGCACTGGGCAAGGACGCGTTCCTGCAATTGCTGGTCACCCAGCTGAAAAACCAGAACCCGCTCGACCCGCAGGACAACAGCGCGTTCGTTGCGCAGTTGGCGCAGTTCAGCAGCCTGGAAGGCATCACCACGCTTAACAGCACCGTCAGCTCGCTGGCCGGCAACTACAACTCCTCGCAGGCACTGCAGGCGTCGTCGCTGGTCGGTCGCAACGTGATCGTGCAGACCAACAGCGTTCAGATGGACGACCCGAGCAAGGGCATGACCGGTTCGGCGACCGTTCCGTCATCGATTGCCGGTGGCACCGTCAGCATTACCGACAGCAGCGGCACGGTGGTTCGCACCATCGATCTGGGCAGTCGCGCCGCAGGCAGCGCGAGCTTCACCTGGGACGGCAAGGACAAGGACGGCAATCTGGTGAAGGCCGGTACCTATACCGTCAAAGCCAACGCATCAATCAATGGCACCGCGACCGACTTGGCGACTTACCTGCCAGCCACGGTCAACAGTGTGACCATCAGCCAGACCGGCGGCGAGTTGATGCTCAACCTGTCCGGCAAGGGCACCGTCGCCCTGTCCAAAGTACAAACCATTGGTATATAGAGCCGACTAACCGGCACAAAGGAGTGGAATATGTCTTTCAATATCGGCCTTAGCGGTCTCTATGCAGCCAACAAACAACTGGACGTGACCGGCAATAACATCGCCAACGTTGCAACCGCCGGTTTCAAATCGTCCCGTGCAGAATTCGAAGACGTTTACTCGGCCACTCGCCTGGGTAGCGGCAGCAAGGTCATCGGTAACGGTGTGCGTCTGGCCAACGTGTCCCAGCAGTTCACCCAGGGTGACATCAACAACACCGGTAACGTGTTGGATATGGGTATCAACGGTTCGGGCTTCTTCACCATGAGCAACAATGGCTCGGTGTCCTACACCCGTGCCGGTACGTTCAAGGTCGACAATGCTGGCTTCATCACCAACACCAACTACACCTCGCGTCTGCAGGGCTACGGCGTGGATGCCAACGGCAAGGTCATCAACGGCGTACTGACCGACCTGAAGATCGACACCTCGAACCTGGCGCCAAAGTCCACCTCGCTGGTGACGTCGACCATCAACCTGGACTCGACCGCTCCGGTGATCGACGACACCGTGGCCGCCGGCAAATTCGACCCGACCAACCTCGCGACCTACACCAAATCGTTCAGCACGCCGATCTATGACAGTCAGGGCAACATGCACCCGATGGATCAGTACGTGGTCAAGACCGGTGCCAACACCTGGAAGGTCTACACCCTGGTAGACGGGCGTAACCCGGACGCTACCGGTAGCGATCCGAAGGTCACCGCGCCGACACCTTCGACCATGACGTTTGACTCCGCTGGCAAACTGACTCAGGTCAGCACGCCGCCTGGTCCGGTGATTAGCAGTGACCTGAAGCTCACCGGCTGGGTTCCTGGCAATGTGATCAATGGTACCTTCACGCCTAACGGTGCTGCGGCGAACACCGCTGGTATTACCATTTCCATGGCCAAGACCACTCAGTACAACGCTGACACCGCGCGTTCGATCCCGACTCAGGATGGTTACGCCACTGGCCAGATCACCAACCTGACCATCGACGGCACCGGTACGCTGTTCGCCAACTTCAGCAACAACCAGAGCAAGGCCATCGGCCAGGTTGCGCTGGCCAGCTTCACCAACGAACAAGGCCTGCAGGCTATTGGTGGTACTAGCTGGAAAGAGACGTTTGCTTCGGGTATCCCGGGTTACGATGCGCCGGAAACCGGTACGTTGGGTTCGGTTGTTTCCAACTCGCTGGAAGAGTCCAACGTTAACCTGACCAACGAGCTGGTTGATCTGATCAAGGGGCAGAGCAACTATCAGGCGAACGCCAAGACTATTTCGACTCAGAGCACCATCATGCAGACCATCATTCAGATGGCCTGATGCTGGTTTTTGGTTGTAAAGGAAGCCCCTCTTTTTGAGGGGCTTTTTTGTAGGTGCGAGGCCGGTTCGGTTTGGGCGGTGTGTGAGCCGACCAAGGGAGAGGGGGCAGCGAAGGCGTCCTGATGCTGCCCAACTGCTGTCAGATACACTTGACCCGAGCGTTTACTCCACCCAAAAGAAAACCCCCGACAAACCATAGGTTTGTCGGGGGTTTCTCGTTCAGGCGCCTTGCAACGCCTGACTCAGCTCAGCTTATTGGCAAGCTTCGCAATCCGGCTCGTCGATCGCGCAAGCCTTTGGCACTGGAGCTGGACCTGCAGGAGCCGCCAGAACCGAATCGTCGCCGTGGTTGCCGCCGCTGGAAACAGCGTTCAGCTTGCCGGTGTTGATGGTCGACTTCTCGGTGCTGGTCGCGGCCAGGGCACGGAGGTAGTAGGTGGTTTTCAGTCCACGGTACCAGGCCATGCGGTAGGTCACGTCGAGCTTCTTGCCCGAGGCGCCGGCGATGTACAGGTTCAGCGACTGAGCCTGGTCGATCCACTTCTGACGACGGCTGGCGGCGTCAACGATCCACTTGGTGTCCACTTCGAACGCGGTCGCGTAGAGCTCTTTGAGTTCTTGCGGGATGCGCTCGATCTGCTGCACCGAACCGTCGTAGTACTTCAGGTCGTTGATCATGACCGAGTCCCACAGACCGCGAGCCTTGAGGTCGCGAACCAGGTACGGGTTGATCACGGTGAATTCGCCCGACAGGTTCGATTTCACATACAGGTTCTGGTAAGTCGGTTCGATCGACTGCGAGACGCCAGTGATGTTGGCGATGGTCGCGGTCGGTGCGATGGCCATGATGTTGGAGTTACGAATGCCTTTTTGTACACGGGCGCGAACCGGTGCCCAGTCGAGGGTTTCGTTCAGGTCAACGTCGATGTACTTCTGGCCACGTTGCTCGATCAGGATCTGTTGCGAATCCAGTGGCAGGATGCCTTTGGACCACAGCGAACCGTTGAAGGTCTCGTAGGCACCACGCTCGTCTGCCAGGTCGCAGGACGCCTGGATCGCGTAGTAGCTGACCGCTTCCATCGACTTGTCGGCGAACTCGACGGCAGCGTCGGAACCGTAAGGGATGTGCTGCAGGTACAGCGCGTCCTGGAAGCCCATGATGCCCAGACCGACCGGACGGTGGCGGAAGTTGGAGTTCTTCGCTTGCGGCACCGAGTAGTAGTTGATGTCGATCACGTTGTCGAGCATGCGCACGGCAGTGTTCACGGTGCGTTGCAGCTTGGCGGTGTCCAGCTTGCCGTCGACGATGTGGTTCGGCAGGTTGATCGAGCCCAGGTTGCAAACGGCGATCTCGTCCTTGTTGGTGTTCAAGGTGATCTCGGTGCACAGGTTCGAGCTGTGAACCACGCCGACGTGCTGCTGCGGGCTGCGCAGGTTGCACGGGTCTTTGAACGTCAGCCATGGGTGACCGGTTTCGAACAGCATGGACAGCATTTTGCGCCACAGGTCTTTGGCCTGGATGGTCTTGAACAGCTTGATCTTGCCCGGGTACTCGGACAGCGCTTCGTAATACTCGTAGCGCTCTTCGAAAGCTTTACCGGTCAGGTCGTGCAGGTCGGGTACTTCGGATGGCGAGAACAGGGTCCATTTGCCGTCATCGAAGACGCGCTTCATGAACAGGTCAGGGATCCAGTTGGCGGTGTTCATGTCGTGGGTACGACGACGGTCATCACCGGTGTTCTTGCGCAGCTCGATGAACTCTTCGATGTCCATGTGCCAGGTTTCCAGGTAGGCACAGACAGCGCCTTTGCGCTTGCCACCCTGGTTAACGGCGACGGCGGTGTCGTTCACGACTTTGAGGAACGGAACCACGCCTTGCGACTTGCCGTTGGTGCCTTTGATGTACGAACCCAGTGCACGGACAGGCGTCCAGTCGTTACCCAGGCCACCGGCGAATTTCGACAGCATGGCGTTGTCGTGGATCGCGTGGTAAATGCCCGACAGGTCATCCGGAACGGTGGTCAGGTAGCAGCTCGACAGCTGTGGACGCAGGGTGCCGGCGTTGAACAGTGTTGGAGTCGAAGCCATGTAGTCGAACGAGGACAGCAGGTTGTAGAACTCGATCGCACGGTCTTCTTTGTTCTTCTCTTCGATGGCCAGGCCCATGGCCACGCGCATGAAGAAGATCTGCGGCAGTTCGAAACGCACGCCATCCTTGTGGATGAAGTAACGGTCGTACAGGGTTTGCAGGCCCAGGTAGGTGAATTGCTGGTCGCGCTCGTGGTTGATCGCCTTGCCCAGTTTTTCCAGGTCGAAGGTGGCCAGCACAGGGTTCAGCAGTTCGAACTCGATACCTTTGGCGACATAAGCCGGCAGTGCCTTGGCGTACAGGTCGGCCATTTCGTGGTGAGTGGCGCTTTCAGCCACACCCAGGAAGCCCAGGCCTTCGGCACGCAGGGTGTCCATCAGCAGGCGGGCGGTCACGAACGAGTAGTTCGGCTCGCGCTCAACCAGCGTACGGGCGGTCATCACCAGGGCGGTGTTGACGTCGGTCAGGGCCACGCCGTCGTACAGGTTTTTCAGGGTTTCGCGCTGGATCAGGTCGCCGTCGACTTCAGCCAGGCCTTCGCAGGCTTCGGTCACGATGGTATTCAGGCGGCCCATGTCCAGTGGCGCCAGGCTACCGTCGGTACGGGTGATGCGGATCGACGGATGAGCGTTGACTGCTTCTTCGGCCGGGGCGTGGGCAGCGCGTTCTTTCGAACGACCGTCACGGTAGATCACGTAGTCGCGAGCCACTTTCTGCTCGCCGGCACGCATCAGGGCCAGTTCGACCTGGTCCTGGATTTCTTCGATGTGGATGGTGCCGCCCGAAGGCATGCGACGCTTGAAGGTCGCGGTGACTTGTTCGGTCAGACGGGCAACGGTGTCGTGGATTCGCGACGAAGCGGCAGCGGTGCCGCCCTCAACTGCGAGAAACGCTTTGGTGATAGCGACGGTGATCTTGTCATCGGTGTAAGGAACGACAGTGCCATTACGCTTGATCACGCGCAGCTGGCCAGGCGCGGTGGCTGCCAGATCCGAAGTCGAATCAGCGGCCTGCGGCAAGGTGCCCTGCGGGTTCTCGCGAGTTGTGTCGGTTTGCATGGGTGTCTCCACGTTCTCTATGTTTGTTTGGGCACCATCACGGTGCCCACCGTTCCGTCCTGAAGCACTACAACCGGCACGTGCCGGGTATAACGACTTCGGGACAGTTCAGGAAGAAGGCCTTGTGGGCGCCGCTTCCATGCCGAAGTCTTCGGCTCGCGCGATACGCGTGAGACCGCATTCCTTTCGGGGAGCAGTTTCGCCACTGCAACACCCGTACCGTTATCGTCGTGATCGACTGAAAAACGGTAGCCATCCGCAGGCGCGGTTTGGGCTTGTAAAAATACGTTTGGTTCAACCCGACAATGGCAATAAAAAGCCTTGAATTCACTGTCCGGTTTGTGTTTGGTTTTTTACGCAAAACCCTACATGTAGGGTTTTTTTGCGAGCGGGCTACAAGATAATGCGTTTCAGGGGCAGATTGCAACGCACAGCTTGTGGATAACCCTGTGCGTAAATTGTGTGTGAAACAGGGAATTCCCGTGTAGGCCGCGAACCTGCTGAGCTAGACCGTTTGTCACTGTTTTTTCGCCTGGAAAAACGCTTCAGCGGATTTTTAAGGGCGCGAACCCTATCACAAAAAACGGCCTTGTCCGAACGCATTTACCGACTTGTGTTCTGGCTGGACGCCGTTTATACAATCGGCCCATGCGTACGCATTCTTATCCTCCGAAAAGATGACAAAAAGACCGGAGGATCCTTCCTTTATTCGTAATTCTGGCAAGCAGAGGTCACCGGTGGAGCAACAAGCCTTTCAGGTATTGATAGTCGAGGATGATCAGCGTCTGGCCGAACTCACTCGCGACTACCTGCAAGCCAATGGACTGCGCGTGGACATCGAAGGCAACGGTGCGCTGGCGGCGGCGCGGATCATCAAGGAGCAACCGGATCTGGTGATCCTCGACCTGATGCTCCCCGGCGAAGATGGCCTGAGCATCTGCCGCAAGGTGCGCGACCGTTATGACGGGCCGATTCTGATGCTTACGGCAAGAACCGACGACGCCGACCAGATCCATGGCCTCGACCTCGGCGCCGATGATTACGTGTGCAAGCCGGTACGCCCGCGACTGTTGCTGGCGCGGGTTCAGGCGTTGCTGCGACGCAGTGACACGCCCGAGCCGACCACGGAGAAATCCCGGCGCCTGCAATTCGGCCCGCTGGTGGTGGACAACGCCTTGCGCGAGGCCTGGCTGAGCGACAGCGGCATCGAGTTGACCAGCGCTGAGTTCGACCTGCTCTGGTTGTTGGTCTCCAACGCTGGGCGAATTTTGTCTCGGGAAGAAATTTTCACCGCGCTGCGCGGTATTGGCTACGACGGGCAGGACCGCTCGATCGATGTACGCATATCGCGCATCCGCCCCAAAATCGGCGACGACCCCGACCATCCGCGTCTGATCAAGACCATCCGCAGCAAAGGCTACCTGTTCGTCCCTGAGGCCTGCGCAGACCTGGCGCTGTGAACTCGATCTTCCTGCGGATCTATGGCGGCATGTGCGCAGCCTTGATTCTGGTGGCCGTGCTCGGCGTGCTCGCACTGAACCTGCTCAATCAGGTGCGCAGCGAGCAGTACCGCGAGCGCCTGGCCCATGGCACGTTCTCGCTGATGGCCGACAACCTGCAACCGATGAATGAAACCGAGCGTCATCGTGCGCTATTGGTTTGGGAGCGATTGCTCGGGATTCCGCTGGCGCTGAAGACCTTTGCCCAGACCGGCCTGGACCTCACCCAGCGCACTCGCGTACTGCGCGGCCAAGCGCTGGTCGAGCAAACCGGGCCGCATGCGGCGAAGGTCTATCGACTGGTCAGCGACAAAGAACAACTCGTACTCACCGGCGAGGTGCAACAAATCAGCGAACAACTGGCCCGGGCGACTATTTACCTGCTGGCCGATGAACTGGTGCGCGTACCGGTGGGCGAGCAGCCCAAACGGCTGGCGCAAATAAAGAATGAGAAGGGCTTCGGTTTCGATCTGCAGCTGGTCACGGTGAATGACGCCGACATGGACGAAGACCAGAGTCGCCGGGTGTCCGAGGGCGATACGGTGATGGCGTTGGGCAAGGGCGGCGATTCGATCCGCGTGTTTGCCGGCATGGTTGGTACGCCCTGGGTGCTGGAGATCGGGCCGCTGTACCAGATGAATCCGTATCCACCGCAATGGCTGGTGTTGATCGCCGCGCTCGGGCTGACCTTGATCGGCCTTATCGTTTATCTGCTGGTGCGCCAACTCGAACGCCGTTTACGTGGCCTTGAAGCAGCGGCTACGCGCATCGCCAAGGGCAGTCTGGAAACCCGCGTGCCCGCGCGCGGTGCTGACTCGGTCGGGCGACTGGCTTCGGCGTTCAATGGCATGGCCGAACACCTGCAACAGTTATTGGCGATCCAGCGTGAACTGGTGCGTGCGGTGTCCCATGAACTGCGCACGCCGGTGGCGCGGTTGCGGTTTGGCCTGGAAATGATCGGCTCGGCAACCACGCCGCAAGCCCTGGAAAAGTACCGTGAGGGCATGGATCACGACATTGAGGACCTCGATAAGTTGGTCGATGAAATGCTCACTTATGCGCGGCTGGAGCAGGGGGCGCCGGCGCTGACGTTTCAACGCATCGACCTCGACGCGTTGGTCAATCAGGTGATCGAGGAGTTGGCGCCGTTGCGCGCCGAGGTCACGGTGCAGCGTGGCTTGTGTCTGTCCGCCGCCGATAACGACGATGCCTGGGTCGAGGCCGAGCCGCGTTATCTGCATCGGGCCTTGCAGAATCTGGTGAGCAACGCCATGCGCCATGCGCGCTCGAAGGTCACGGTGAGTTATCAGGTCGGGCAACTGCGCTGTCGGGTGGATGTCGAGGATGACGGGCCGGGTGTGCCAGAAGTGGCGTGGGAGCGGATCTTCACGCCGTTTTTACGCCTGGACGACAGCCGCACCCGGGCGTCGGGTGGGCATGGGTTGGGCTTGTCGATTGTGCGACGGATCATCCATTGGCATGACGGGCGGGCCATCATTGGCAGGAGCAAGAGTCTGGGAGGGGCTTGCTTTAGCTTGAGCTGGCCGCGCAATCAGGAGCGGCGCTGAGCCTTGTGGTGGCTTGGCTGGCCAGCGATGAGGCCCTGACAGCCAATAAAGATCTTCAGGCTTTGATGCTGACCAGACTCAACAATTGCCCATCCTGCACCCCGAACTGCGCCTCCAGCTCTGTCCCGTTGCGCCATTCGCCGGACAGGTCCGTCAACAGGCGCAAACGTACCTGACCCTGTTCAGTCCACTCCAGGACTTCGGCATGCTCGAAGTAAAAGCGTTTTTGCACGATCGGGTACAACGCCTTGAACAGGCTCTCTTTCACCGAGAATGTCAGCGTGACCAGCAACGCCAATTGATCCCGCGCGCCAGCGGCCATGCGCTGCATTTCCGCCGGAGTGAGGATTTCCCCGGCCAGGCGCTCGGCGCGCTCGATGTTGAGCAGGTTTTCCAGATCCATACCCAAGCCGCGCCAATGTTGCTTATTGGCGACAATCGCTGCCGCACGGCCGGTGCTGTGGGTGATCGAGCCGCTGATGTGCGCCGGCCACACGGGGGCCCGGTCTTCGCCAATTGCTGGAACCATGCCACTCCCTTGCAACTGTTGCAGCGCCGCCCGCGCGCAGAGGCGTCCGGCGAGAAATTCGGCCTGACGCTTGGCCACCGAACGCTGAATACTTGGCGGTGGATCGATGGCGCTGCGTTGAAAGTCATCGCCGAGCAGTTGCGACGGATCGAAATGAGTGCTGAGCAGCACCGTGTCGGGCAACGCCGTCGGCAAGGGCCAGTGGGCGTCGAGCGGGGTGCAGCAAGCGGGGAGGGTTGGGGTGAGATTCATGGCGGGCATTTTGCCGGTTAGCCGAGGCAAGGTCGAGATCAATGGTGTGGCCTTCGCGAGCAAGCGTGAAGGCCACACCACGCTCAACGCTGGCTTAACCAAAGATCTTCTGGAAGAACGCTTTCATGTCCGCCCAGGACTTTTCATCCGCAGCCTTGTTGTAACCAATGTCCGGCCCTGCGTGTTCGCCATGGCTCAAGCGATCGGCATCCGGATTGGTAAAACCATGCTTGGCGCCCTCCAGACTGACGAACCTGTAGTCAGCCCCCGCCTTGTCCATTTCCGACTTGAACGCGGTGACGTTGTCCGGCGTGACCATGCTGTCCAGCGCACCATGCTCCACCAGAATTTTCGCCTTCACGCTGCCGGGCGTGGCCGGCGTCTTGGTTGCCAGCGCGACATGGAAACTCACCACACCCGCCAGCGGTACACCTTGGCGCGCCGCGTTCAACACGACGCCACCGCCGAAGCAATAGCCGATGGCTGCGAGTTTGTTCACGTCGGTCTGGGGCTGTTTTTTCAACAAGTCCAAACCGGCAGTGAAGCGTTTACTGGCGGCGTCGGCGTCCTGGGTCGCTGCCTGCATGAACGCCATCGCATCTTTCGGGTGCTCGGTATTTTTCCCTTCGCCGTACATATCAATCGCCAGCGCGCTGTAGCCGAGCTCAGCCAGGTCGCGTGCGCGGCGCTTGGCGTAATCGTTCAAGCCCCACCATTCATGCACCACGACAATGCCGGGACGGGCGCCTTTGATCGCGTCGTCGTAGGCGTAGTAACCCATCAGCTTGCTGCCGTCGGCGCTTTGGTAGGGGATTTCTTCGGTCTTGATCGCCGCGTGGGTGAGGCAGCTTGCGGCCAGCAGGGTGAGGGCGAGGAACAGGCGCATGGTCGGTCTCCATATCGAAAAGTGGTCAGAGCAGCCTAGTCGATTTGGTTCAGGTCAGGTTCAGAGAGTGTTCAGGGGCGGTACAGGACAGGGGCAGTAACCTTGCGCCATACCCAAACAGCACTGTGAAAGAGGAAATACCATGACTCGTTTAAACAAACTGCTGCTGGCATTTACCGTAATGAGCGCCAGTATCGCGGCCCATGCCGACACGACTTCGAACTTCGCCGGCCTGACCTTCGGCCAGACCAGCGACAAGATCAAAAAATCCCATGCCCTGAACGACAACCTCGATCACCCTGACGCCACTGGCGCGATCGACGGCAACAATACCTACGGCGTACGCCTCGGTCAGCAAAACAGTCAGGGTCGCTACTACGCCACCTACGACAATGTGTCGGGTTCGCACAATGGCATTAAACTGCGTCAGGAAAACCTGCTGGGTAGCTACGATCTGTTCTATCCGGTGGGCAACACCACCAAATTGTTCGGCGGTGCAACGGCCGGTTTGACCAAGCTGACTCAGGAATCGCCAGGCTACAGTCGCGACAGTGACATCGGTTATGCGGTCGGCGGCCAGTTCGGTGTTTTGCAGCAAGTGTCGCAAAACACTTCGGTAGAACTCGGTTACCGTTACCTGCGTAGCAACGCCAGCACCGAGATGAGCGAGCGCGGCGGCAGCAAACAGGGTTCG
Organism: Pseudomonas sp. RA_105y_Pfl2_P56; assembly: GCF_963970845.1. NCBI lineage: Bacteria > Pseudomonadati > Pseudomonadota > Gammaproteobacteria > Pseudomonadales > Pseudomonadaceae > Pseudomonas > Pseudomonas sp. RA_105y_Pfl2_P56. The sequence goes on along the minus strand of NZ_CAXAPL010000025.1, from coordinate 54,694 downwards.
CTGGGCTTGACCAGCAGCGCCCAGACGTACCTGTCGGCCAACTACTCTTTCTGATAGAGCAGTCAGCCTGAATGTGGGAGCGGGCTTGCTCGCGAAAGCGGTGGATCAGTCAATGAAGATGACGACTGGTACATCGCCTTCGCGAGCAAGCCCGCTCCCACAGGTGTGTTGTTGGAGATTTTGATTTACCCAGGAGAGCGATATGAAACTGTTGGTCGTCGAGGATGAAGCGCTGTTGCGTCATCACCTGCAAACCCGTCTGACGGAGAGCGGTCACGTGGTCGAGTCCGTGGCCAATGCCGAAGAGGCGCTGTACCAGACCGGGCAGTTCAATTTTGACCTGGCGGTGATCGACCTCGGTCTGCCGGGCATGGGCGGCCTCGACCTGATCCGCCAGTTGCGCTCAGGCGCCAAGACCTTCCCGATCCTGATCCTCACCGCGCGCGGTAACTGGCAGGACAAGGTCGAAGGCCTGGCCGCCGGTGCTGACGACTACGTGGTCAAACCGTTCCAGTTCGAAGAACTCGACGCGCGCCTGAATGCCTTGTTGCGACGCTCCAGCGGTTTCACGCAATCGACCATCGTCGCCGGCCCGTTGCTGCTTGATCTCAATCGCAAACAGGCCACCCTCGACGAGCAACCGCTGGCGCTGACCGCCTACGAATACCGCATCCTCGAATACCTGATGCGGCACCACCAGCAAGTGGTGCCCAAGGACCGCTTGATGGAACAGCTCTATCCGGACGATGACGAGCGCGATCCGAACGTGATCGAAGTGCTGGTCGGCCGCCTGCGCCGCAAGCTCGAAGGTCCGGCCGGGTTCAAGCCAATCGACACCGTGCGTGGTCTCGGCTACCTGTTCAATGAGCGCTGCACTTGATTCGTTCCCTTCGTGTTCGCTTGATGCTCGCCGCCACCACGTTGGCGGTGTTGTTCATGCTCGCCTTGCTGCCGGCGATGCAAGGCGCGTTCAGCCTGGCGCTGCAGGATTCCATCGAGCAGCGTCTGGCGTCGGACGTCACCACGCTGATCTCCGCCGCACGCATTGAAAACGGCCGGCTGGTGATGCCTACGCAGTTGCCGGATGAGCGCTTCAACCTCACTGACCTGCGCCTGCTCGGTTACATCTACGACCGTTCAGGGCATCTGGTCTGGCGTTCGAAAGCCACCCAGGAAGAGCAGATCAACTACAAACCGCGTTATGACGGCCTCGGCAACGAGTTCGCGCGGATTCGCGAGGCCAGCGGCCAGGAATTCTTCGTCTACGACGTGGAAGTCAAACTGCTCGGCGGCAAAAGCGCTGCGTTCAGCATCGTTGCCTTGCAACCGGTGCGCGAGTACGAAAGCACCCTTGAAGGCCTGCGCGAAAATCTTTACCTGGGTTTCGGCGCCGCCTTGCTGGTACTGCTGGCGCTGTTGTGGATCGGTCTGACCTGGGGCCTTAAAGCCTTGCGCCAACTCAGTCAGGAACTCGATGAAATCGAAGGCGGCACCCGCGAAAGCCTCACCGAACAACACCCGCGTGAACTGCTGCGACTGACCGGTTCGCTCAACCGCTTGCTGCTCAGTGAGCGCCAGCAACGCAGCCGCTATCGCGACTCTCTCGATGACCTGGCCCACAGTCTGAAAACGCCGCTGGCGGTGCTGCAAGGCGTCAGCGAGGACATGGCTCAACGTCCCGAAGAACGCGATCAGGCCTGGGTGCTGCAAAGCCAGATCGAACGCATGAGCCAACAGATCAGCTATCAACTGCAGCGCGCGAGTTTGCGCAAAAGCGGACTGGTGCGGCATCAGGTGCGCTTGCAACCGGTGCTCAAAAGCCTGTGCGACACGCTGGACAAGGTCTACCGCGACAAGCGTGTGCGGGTGGCATTCGATCTGCCTGAGCATTGTTATGTACCGATCGAGCAGGGCGCCTTGCTGGAGATGATGGGTAACTTGCTGGAAAACGCCTATCGCCTGTGCCTGGGCGAAGTGCGCATCAGCGTGCGCGAGACCCTGGCCGGGGTTGAGTTGTGCGTCGAAGATGACGGCCCGGGCGTACCGCCGGATCAGCGTGCGCGGATTCTTGAGCGTGGCGAGCGGCTGGATCGTCAGCATCCGGGGCAGGGGATTGGCTTGGCGGTGGTCAAGGACATTATCGAGAGTTACAACGCCAAGTTGATGCTGGGGGATTCGCCGATGGGCGGGGCGGCGTTCAGGATTCATTTTCCTCCCGCTTGATCGCTGTCCTTTCTGGCTCCTTCGCGAGCAAGCCCCACAGGGGGAGCCTTGAACGCCACACAACCTTGTGGGAGCGGGCTTGCTCGCGAAGGCGTCCGTGCAGCCCACGCAAGGCGTACTGATACCGCTACGCCAGAATCATCAATGTCATGCTCAACGATTTGGCCGGGCTGATCTATTGCTCTTAATGCTCCTGCGCCCGATAAGCCCCCGGCGTCAGCCCTGTCCATTTCTTGAACGCGCGGTGAAACGCCGACGGTTCGGAAAACCCCAGTTGTTCGGCAATCTGCTGCAACGACAGATCCGCCCGCCCCAAATGGTAGATGGCGATATCCCGCCGCAACTGATCTTTCAACTCCTGAAAACTGCTGCCTTCCTCGCGCAAATGCCGACGCAGGGTCTGCGGGCTGATGTGCAGGTGCGCGGCCACCGCTTCCAGATCCGGCCAGTTCGCCGTGTCGCGGCTGAGCAAGCGACGCAAGCGGCTGCTCAGGCTGTCGCCGTCATCCGGGCGTGACAGCAGATCCGCCGGGGAGCGTTCGAGGAAATGCTTGAGGGTGCGTTCGTCCTGCAGCAAGGGCATGGGCAGGTAGCGACTGTGAAACAGCAGGCTGCTTTGCGCGGTGCCGAACGTCGTGGGGCAGGGGAACAGCAGATCGTATTCAGCGCCATGCGCCGGTTTCGCATAGCTGAACGTGGCGTGTTCCAGGCGAATGCGCTGGCCGATCAGCCAACTGCCCAGGCGATGCCAGATCACCAGCAGGCTCTCGCTGAGAAAGTGATCCGGGTCCCATAGCTGCGAATCGTCAAGGCTCAGCCGCACCCATTCGTCTTCGCGGCTCAGGGTCAGGCGCGGGGCTTGGGGGAACAGGCTGTAGAACAATAAACCGCGTTGCAGGGCTTTCTCCAGGTTGCGGCAATGAATCGAGGCGTGGCACATCATGGCGAAGCTGCCGGGTTTGCTTGGTGCGTTACCCAGTCCCAGGTACTCGTCGTCCAGCACCAGCCACAGTGCCTGGATCAAACGGGTGAACTGCTCCGGGGCAATGCGTGCACGAGGCTCGTCGAGCAATTCAGGGCTGATCCCCAGTTGCTGCAACAGGCCCGAATAGTCGAACCCTGAGCGACGTGCGCCGCCGAGGGCGGCACGGGCGAAATGGCTGGCAATGGTGCGTTCGCGCATAAGCGGCAAATCCTTTCTCAGGCGCCGGATGGTAGCCGGGGTCCATCAAGGGCAACAAGGCGGATTTCCGCCAAATTGTAGGACGAGAAGCGGTGGGTTGGCGGAAATCCGCCAGGGCAGGGGCGACGAACGCTGACATCGATGAGCCTGCAATCCCTGATATCAAAAGGCTTGCCGCGAAATGCACCAACGTGGCACGACGCTTGCGATAGGAGTGTCAGAAGCGTGCGTTGATCCGCAGGATAAAGCGCCATTCGACACAACAAATCCCTCCAGTGCAGGAGGGTTCGCAATTTAAGGTTTTGCGGACAACAGATGGATGTTGCCCAGCGAGACGCTTGAGGACACTTGCAATGACGACTCGTCAGCCACTGTATAAATCCCTGTATTTCCAGGTGATCGTTGCCATCGCCATCGGCATTCTGGTCGGTCACTTCTATCCGCAGACCGGTGTGGCGCTCAAGCCGCTGGGTGACGGGTTCATCAAACTGATCAAAATGGTCATCGCGCCGATCATCTTCTGTACCGTTGTCAGCGGTATCGCGGGTATGCAGAGCATGAAGTCGGTGGGCAAGACCGGCGGCTACGCGCTGTTGTACTTCGAAGTGGTTTCCACCATCGCCTTGCTGATCGGTCTGGTGGTGGTCAACGTTGTGCAGCCGGGCGCCGGCATGCACATCGACGTGACAACGCTGGATGCCTCGAAAATCGCCTCCTATGTCACGGCCAGTAAAGACCAGAGCATCGTCGGTTTCCTGCTTAACGTCATCCCGAACACCATTGTCGGTGCATTCGCCACTGGCGATATCCTGCAAGTGCTGATGTTCTCGGTGATTTTCGGTTACGCCCTGCATCGCCTCGGTTCCTACGGCCGTCCGCTGCTGGACCTGATTGATCGCTTCGCGCATGTGATGTTCAACATCATCAACATGATCATGAAACTGGCGCCGCTCGGTGCGCTGGGTGCCATGGCCTTCACCATCGGTGCTTACGGTGTCGGCTCGCTGGTACAGTTGGGTCAACTGATGATCTGCTTCTACATCACCTGCGTACTGTTCGTCGTCGTGGTGCTGGGCTCCATCTGCCGCGCGCATGGTTTCAGCGTGTTGAAACTGGTTCGCTACATCCGTGAAGAACTGCTGATCGTGCTGGGTACTTCCTCGTCCGAGTCGGCGCTGCCACGCATGCTGATCAAGATGGAGCGTCTGGGCGCGAAGAAATCCGTTGTGGGTCTGGTGATCCCGACCGGTTACTCGTTCAACCTCGACGGTACTTCGATCTACCTGACCATGGCGGCCGTGTTCATCGCTCAAGCGACCGACACCCACATGGACATCACTCACCAGATCACCCTGCTGCTGGTGCTGCTGCTGTCCTCCAAAGGCGCTGCCGGTGTCACCGGTTCGGGCTTCATCGTGCTGGCGGCCACGCTGTCGGCGGTCGGTCACCTGCCGGTGGCCGGTCTGGCGCTGATCCTGGGTATCGACCGCTTCATGTCCGAAGCTCGCGCGCTGACCAACCTGGTCGGCAACGCCGTTGCCACCCTCGTTGTGGCCAAGTGGGTGAATGAGCTGGACACCGACGTGCTGCAATCCGAGCTGGCCTCGGGCGGTCGTGGTATCTCCGATGTGCGTGAAGAAGATGACCTGGGTGTGGCTGAAGGCCCAACCCCTAACAGCGTCAGCTAACTCGTGCTTGCATGAAAAAACCCGCTTCGGCGGGTTTTTTTTGGCCTGCGATTTGAGCACAACGGTCATGTTTACTGACACATCCGGTGATTGCCGCATGGCGGTTAGCTGCCTAGGCTGAGTGCATCGCACAAGGAGATCGCCCATGTCCGCACCGCTGGCCTCACTGAAGATTCTGGATTTCTCGACGTTGTTGCCGGGGCCCTTCGCCTCGCTGCTGCTGGCGGACATGGGCGCCGACGTGCTGCGCATCGAGTCGCCCACGCGCATGGATCTGCTGCGGGTGCTGCCGCCCCATGACGGCGGGGTATCAGCCAGCCACGCGTATCTCAATCGCAACAAGCGCAGCCTGGCGCTGGACTTGAAACAGCCCGCGGCGCTGGACGTGATCAAGCAGTTGCTGGGCGATTACGACATTGTGCTTGAGCAGTTTCGCCCCGGTGTGATGGAGCGTTTGGGGCTGGGTTACGAGGCGTTGAAAGCCATCAATCCGAAGCTGATTTACGTGTCGATCACCGGTTACGGCCAGACCGGGCCTTACAAGGATCGCGCCGGCCACGACATTAACTATCTGGCCCTGGCCGGGCTGTCCAGTTACACCGGCCGCGCCGACAGCGGGCCTCTGCCGCTGGGCATGCAGGTGGCCGATGTCGCCGGCGGCTCGCTGCATGGGGTTGTCGGTCTGTTGGCGGCGGTGATTGCGCGTCAGCAAACCGGGCAGGGCACGCATCTGGACGTGAGCATGACGGACTGCGCCTTCAGCCTCAATGCCATGGCCGGCGCCGGCTATCTGGCTTGCGGCGAGGAGCCGGGGTGGGAAGACCAGATGCTCAATGGCGGCAGCTTCTACGACTATTACCGTTCCCGCGATGGGCGCTGGATGTCGGTGGGCAGTTTGGAGCCGGGTTTCATGCAGCCACTGTGTACGGCGCTGGGCCGGCCGGAGCTGGCGGCGTACGGCCTGTCACCCAAGCCTGAGCAACAGCAGGCGCTCAAGGAGGCGTTGAAGGTTGAATTCGAGAAGCATGACTTTGCCGAACTGTGCGCGCTGTTTGCCGGGCTCGATGCCTGTGTCGAGCCGGTGTTGAGCCTGGGTGAGGCGCTGCAGCATCCACAGTTGCAGGCGCGGGAACTGGTGACGCAGGTGCCGCGGGGAGATGGCACGACACAGGCGCAGATGGCGTGTCCGCTGAAGTTTTCCGAGGCTTTACCGGCGCCGCGGCATGTCGGGGCGGTGTTGGGGGAGCATACGGATCAGGTGTTGGGGGCGTTGGGGTTTAGTGCGCAGCGGATTACCGAATGGCGTGTTGCCAAAGTAATTTTTTAGTGCCAGTGCTAGCGATGGGACCAGTTGTAACAACACTTATTCCACCCGCATTTCACCACTGAATACCAACGTGTTCCGGCACCGCCGGCACAAATACCGCCGCCCCTGCCGCACCAGGCTGTGACGCTGCGCCGAAAACGGAAAATCGCTGTCTGCACACGGGCATTTATAGATATAGCGCGTCACGCTGCGGCGTTTGACTTGATAGGTATGGCAGCGATCCGGCGGCAGTTCATAAACGCCGCGCATGATCAGTTGCCACTCCTCGCCGTGGGGCTGAATGCGGTCGCCAAACAGTTGATGGGCGATCAGGTGCGCGACTTCATGGGCCACGGTCTGCTTGAGGAAATGCTCGGTGTTTTCCCGGTACAGCTGTGGGTTGAAGCGCAGCAGGTTCTCGTGCAGATGCGCGACCCCGGCTTTTTGCCCGCGCAGCTTGAGGCTCACCACAGGGCGTTGGAAGTGACGTTTGAAAAAGGATTCAGCGAGTTGGTAGCAGTCTTCGACGCGGGTATTGAGTTGCTCGGGCATGCTTGATGGATCTCCAGAGGTGTCGAGTATGCCGCAACCCTTGGGACTTGCGAATCGCCGAACTGCCGAATGGTCATCCTGCACGCGAGAAGGCCGCCTTGCGGCGGCCTCTATTGGCAGGTCTGGTTTTTCTCAGGCAGGACGCTTTTCTAGTTGGTATAGACCGGGCCGACGCCCAGCCCCCAGATGATCACGGTGAACGCCATGATGGCCACGAGCACCACCAGGCCCACCGCCAGCACCGAGCTGGAAAACAGAAAACCCTCGTCGGATGGAATATTCATGAAGGTCGGAAGACCGACATAGAGCAGATACACCGTGTAGCAGATGGCCGCCGTACCGACGATCATCCCCAGCCACATATGCGGATACAACGCCGCCAACCCGCCGACGAACAGCGGTGTCGCGGTGTAAGTGGCGAATGCAACGCAACGGGCCAGGCTCGGGTTGGCGTCATAGGTGCGCGCCATCCAGTGCACGAAGGCCCCCATGACCGCGACGCCGCCGAGCATCGCCAGATAAGACATGACTGTCATCCAGATCGCGCTTTCGACCGTGAGCATCACGGGGGCGCGGTTGCCGATCACCCAGCCGACCTGAGTGGTGCCGATGAAGGCCGAGACAGCCGGGATGGCCGCCAGGATCAGCGTGTGCGTCAGGTACATGTGGCTGATGCTTTCCTCTTGGTCGCCACGGATTTCTTTCCATTCCTGATCGGGGTGGGTAAAAAGTCCCACTACGTGATGGATCATGCCAGTCACTCCTCTTGTTATTGCCATCGCCCCCCAGCGGAGCGCCTACGGGCCAATGAGGCCGAGCAAGTTCAGGTCTTCAAATGCGTGCGACCTTACGTCGCAGTATAGAAAGGTCTGAACCGCACCGGGACCAGGGGGTTAGAGCAAATCGCGCTGTAAACACACGGGTTAATCGCCGTGGGGTCTGTAAAAGGCGAATCGGCCAGTGGCGACAACCTGTGACCACAACCTCAGGGTTTTTGCGTAAAATGCCGGCCTTTCGTCACACCTCACGGATTTCGCGTCATGGGCACTCTTACGGTCAATCAGAACAAACTGCAAAAGCGCCTGCGCCGCCTGGCCGGCGAAGCGGTCGCCGATTTCAACATGATCGAAGACGGCGACAAGGTCATGGTCTGCCTGTCCGGGGGCAAGGACAGCTACACCATGCTCGACGTACTGATGCACCTGCAGAAGGTTGCGCCGATCAAGTTCGAGATCGTCGCCGTGAACATGGACCAGAAGCAGCCGGGCTTCCCGGAGCACGTGCTGCCGGCCTACCTCAAAGAACTGGGCGTCGAGTACCACATCGTCGAGAAGGATACTTACTCGGTGGTCAAAGAGCTGATTCCGGAAGGCAAGACCACCTGCTCGCTGTGCTCGCGCCTGCGTCGTGGCACGCTGTACACCTTTGCCGATGAAATCGGTGCGACCAAAATGGCCCTCGGTCATCACCGCGACGACATCGTCGAAACGTTCTTCCTCAACATGTTCTTCAACGGCTCGCTCAAGGCGATGCCGCCCAAGCTGCGCGCCGACGACGGTCGCAACGTGGTAATCCGCCCGCTGGCCTACTGCAACGAGAAGGACATTCAGGCGTACTCGGACTTCAAGGCATTCCCGATCATCCCGTGCAACCTCTGCGGTTCGCAGGAAAACCTGCAGCGTCAGGTGGTCAAGGAAATGCTTCAGGACTGGGATCGCAAGACCCCGGGTCGCACCGAAAGCATCTTCCGCAGTTTGCAGAATGTGGTGCCGTCGCAACTGGCTGACCGCAACCTGTTCGACTTCACCAGCCTGAAGATCGACGAAACGGCGGCTTCGCGCTTCGTTAACGTCGTCAATCTGTAAACACCATCCCTGTGGGAGCGGGCTTGCCCGCACACATTGGTTTCTTCGCTTCACTCAACAGGAGAGGGCATGCGCGATTACAAGTGGCTGCACGAATACTGTCTGAACCGTTTTGGTTCAGCGGCTGAACTGGAAGCCCATCTGCCCGTTCCCAAGACCCCGGCGCAACTGCGCAAGATCAGCGATGATCGCTACCTCTCGACCATGGCCCTGCGCGTGTTTCGCGCCGGGCTCAAGCACAGCTTGGTCGACGCCAAATGGCCGGCGTTTGAAGAGGTGTTCTTCAAGTTCGACCCGGAAAAAGTCGTACTGATGAGCGCCGAGCACCTTGAACGCTTGATGCAGGACGCGCGGATCATCCGCCACTTGGGCAAGCTCAAGAGTGTGCCGCGCAATGCGCAGTTCATTCTGGATGTGGAGAAGGAGAAGGGCAGTTTCGGCGCGTTGATTGCCGACTGGCCGGTGACCGATATTGTCGGTCTGTGGACCTACCTGAAAAAGCACGGCCATCAGTTGGGCGGGCTATCGGCGCCGCGCTTTTTGCGCATGGTCGGCAAGGATACGTTTGTGCCGAGCTACGACGTGGTCGCGGCGTTGAATGCGCAGAAGGTCGTCGACAAGGCGCCGACCAGCCTGCGCGATCTGGCCATTGTGCAGAATGTGTTCAACCAGTGGCATGAAGAGAGTGGCGGCCGGCCGATGAGCCAGATTTCGATGATGCTGGCTTATACCGTCAATCACTGACACCGAGTCCGCCCCTTCGCGAGCAAGTCCGCTCCCACAGGGGATCTGTGGACGCCACGGATCCATTGTGGGAGCGGGCTTGCTCGCGAAGGCGCCGGCTCAGGCGCCGCAAATCTCGCCTTCACCCGCCAGTTTGCGATTCAACTGATACCGCCACCGCACATACAGCAGCGCCGAGCAGAACACTGCCAGGCTCGCGAGCATCTCCAGAATGCCGAACAACTGCCGGTTCGGGTCATACGCCGCCAGCGCGCCTTTGATGAAATACAGATTCACCACAAAGCACATCCACGAATGTCCGCGAGCGCTGCCTATGATCATGGCCGGTGCGAGGACGATCCACGGGACCAGTTCGACCAGCAGAATCACCCACGGTCGCGCACCGTGCAGGTCGGCAAAGATCAGGTAGTAAGCGGCGAGCAATCCGGCCAGGCCGAAAAAGCACAACAGACTGATAATCCGCATCGCTTTGACGCGCGGCTCGAGCCACGCGACGGAGGGTAGAATCTTCGGCTTCCTGGCCATGTCAGTCCTCCAGTTTTTGGGCTGTCTTGGCCAGACGCAGGCCGAGTGCGCGACACAGCGCCACTTCGTGCTGATCCAGACCGCTTTTACCATCAGCCCCGGCATGATGGCTGGCACCGTAAGGCGTGCCGCCGCCCTGGGTTTCCAGCAGCGCCGATTCGCTGTACGGCAGGCCGGTGATCAGCATGCCGTGGTGCAGCAGGGGCAGCATCATCGACAGCAACGTGGTTTCCTGACCGCCGTGCAGGCTGGCGGTGGAGGTGAACACGCCGGCCGGTTTGCCGACCAGTGCGCCGGTCAGCCACAGATTGCTGGTGCCATCGAGGAAGTACTTGAGCGGTGCGGCCATGTTGCCGAATCGGGTGGGGCTGCCGAGGGCCAGACCGGCGCAATTCTTCAGATCATCAAGGGTGGCGTAGAGCGCGCCTTCATCAGGGATGTCCGAGGCCACGGCTTCGCATTCGGTGGAGATCGCCGGCACGGTGCGCAGGCGTGCTTCAAGACCGGCCTGCTCGACGCCGCGGGCAATCTGCCGCGCCATCTCGTTGGTCGAGCCGCTGCGGCTGTAATACAACACCAGAATGTACGGCGCGCTCACGGCAGCAACTCCAGAATCTGTTCCGGTGGACGGCCGATGACGGCTTTGTCGCCGGCTTCAAGAATCGGTCGCTCCATCAGTTTTGGATGCTGGGCGATGGCGGCGATCAGTTGATCTTCGCTGAGGCTACTGTCGGCGAGCTGAAGCATTTTGTATTCATCTTCCCCGGTGCGCAGCAGTTGCCGTGCGCTGATCCCCAGCTTGCCGAGCAGCGCCTTGATGTGCGCCGCATCCAGCGGGGTTTCGAGGTAACGCACGACGATCGGGGTCAGGCCGCGGGCTTCCAGCAGTTCCAGTGCGCCGCGGGATTTCGAGCAGCGCGGATTGTGATAAAGCGTCAGATCGGTCATGGCGGGTCGCTTCTGGCGTAAAGTGGCGGCTATTCTAACTGTGCAGCGCACAATCCAGAACCTTCAGAGACGATGGGTCGCAGGCGCATTCAAATTTTCACAAGGAACACGACATGACACGGCGATTGGCAGCGGCATTGACCATGATCGGGGCGTTGATGCTGGGGGGCTGCGGCAATGATTACGGCATCGACCAGAATGGTCAGAAGGTGGCGTCCGAGCGCCTGGACAAACAATGGGTGGTGCTCAACTACTGGGCCGAATGGTGCGGGCCGTGCCGGACCGAAATTCCGGAGCTCAACCATCTGGCAGACGAGCTCAAGAGCAAGAACGTCGGCGTGTTCGGGGTCAACTTCGACAACGTGCAGGGGGAAGAGCTGAAGAGCGCCAGCGAAAAACTGGGCATCCAGTTCACCGTGCTGGCGCAGGATCCGGCGGAGTTGTTCGAGTTGCCGCGCAGCGAGGCGTTGCCGGTGACTTACATCATCGACAACAAGGGCAAGGTGCGGGAGCAGTTGCTGGGTGAGCAGACGGCGGCCGGGGTGATGGCCAGGCTTGAGGCGTTGCAGGCTACCCAGTAGGCACGCCGAGCTTTTGCCGAAAGCGAGCTTCAATGGTGAGGGGATAAGTCCCCTCACCACAAATGATCAACCCTCTTCCAGCCACCAGCGCAGCGGTTTGCCTTGCGCCGGCCAGAAGCGCATCTGCTCGATGGGCGAGATGTCCCAGCGCTGCACGCCTTCCAATGCCTGCAGGAAACGCTGCTCCTGCTCCATCAGTGCCGGTGCGCACAGCTTGCGGGTCTTGCCGATCTTGCCGAAGCTCAACTTGTTGCCATCGAGCGTGTAAGGCGCGAACCAATGGTTGCAGCCGCCGTTGCCATAGGCGCGACCATCATCGCCAAGTGTCACGGTCAGATGGCTGTAATCCATCAACGGCCGCTCGCCGATCCACTCCAGAATGTAGCTGCGGTTCTGTTGCAACTGCACAGGCTCCGCGGCGCAGCCCATCAGGCCAACACCGACCAGAGCGGCCAGGGCAAGGCGTTTCATCACGCAGGCTCCTGGCATTTCGGGCACAGGTGCTTGTCGCCAACGGCTTTCCAGCCCAGTTCGGCGATGCGCGCCGTAGCCGCTGGTTTTTCTGCGGTTTTGCCCAGCTTGGCGTCGACGGCGAATTCAAAGCTCAGCTCTTTGGCGCAGCTGTCGCAGTTGACCTGCCAGGTGTGAATCGCCAGTTCGCCGAACACCGGGCCCGTGGTCATCGCGGTCCATTGGCCCGGCGGATTGATCAGGTGGCGGACGGTTTCGACGGTCAGGCGCATGGACAAGTCCTTGCTGCCTTTGAGGGTGACCAACAGGGCGTCACCGATGCGGATCGAGCCACCATTGCCGGTGACCTGATAGCGGCCCGGAACAAGGGCGCGGCATTCGGTGAGGGTGTGTTGCGGGTTCATCAGGTTGTAGCGGAAATCGTGTTCGACCATGGGTCCTCCAAATATGCGCGACATGCTAGCACGGGCCACGTTGCAGAATGACGCACGCTTGTGACCTTCGATCAGGTTCAAATCGGCTTGCACACATGGCAAACTGCCGCCCTCGACTCTGAAGGAACGGAACATGGCGCTTATCGAATGTTATGAATGCAAGCGCAACATCAGCTCAGAAGCCTCGGCGTGCATTCATTGCGGGGCTCCTCTGGCAGAGCAGCCAACCCACGCACAAGCCCAGACCGCAGCGGCCCCCGTTCAGCCTTCGACGATTTCTTTCGGCAGTCTGCCGCGTAACCAGGCCGTGCCCGAGGCATTTGTCCCTCCGGCGCCTGAGCCTTTGCCAAAAGTCATGCCGGCCGCAGCGGGGCGTCGGCGTCGGCAACAGGCCGAACAAACGGTTGCGCGGCCCATCAATGAAGATGGCAGCCGTCCGGTGGAAAGCTGGCTGAAGATCATGGTGTTCCTGTTGCCGATGGTTTTCGTCTGGTTTCTGCTGCGCAGCGGGCACTCGGCGAAGCAGCGGCTTTTCGGCTTCGGCTGGCTGGCGCTACTGATTCTGGCGTCCTGGCTATCACCGAAATAAAACGTTAAACCCTCAACCCTCAACCCTCGACCTGATTTTGCGGCGATCCCGCCGCCCAGGTCGCGATGTTGTGCAGGGTCGTTGCGGCAATCGCGCCCAGCGCTTCATGCGTCAGAAACGCCTGATGCGCGGTGATGATCACGTTCGGAAAGGTCAGCAATCGCGCCAACACGTCGTCCTGCAACGGCAGGTCGGAGCGATCCTCGAAAAACAACTGCGCTTCTTCTTCATACACATCCAGCCCCAGGTAGCCGAGCTGCCCGTCCTTCAAGGCGTCGATCAACGCTGGCGTGTCGACCAAAGCGCCGCGCCCGGTGTTGATCAGCATGGCGCCGGCTTGCATGTGCGCCAGTGAATCACGGTTGATCAGGTGTTTGCTTTGCTCGTTGAGCGGGCAGTGCAGGCTGACGATTCGCGATTGCGCGAGCAACTCCGGCAGGCTCAGATAGCGTGCGCCGAGTGCCAGGACGTCGGGGTTTGGATACGGATCACAGGCCAGCAATTTACAGCCGAAACCGTGCATGATTTTCGCGAACGTGGCGCCGATCTGCCCGGTGCCGACGATGCCGACGGTCTTGCCGACCAGATCGAAACCGGTCAGCCCGTGCAGGCTGAAATCGCCCTCGCGGGTGCGGTTGTACGCGCGGTGCAAGCGTCGGTTGAGGGCCAGGATCAGTGCGACAGCATGTTCGGCCACGGCATGGGGCGAGTAGGCCGGGACACGCACGACGGTCAGGCCGAGACGTTTGGCTGCGGCCAGATCGACATGGTTGTAACCGGCCGAGCGCAAGGCAATCAATCGGGTGCCGCCGGCGGCCAGTCGCTCCAGCACCGCCGCGCCGAGATCGTCATTGATGAACGCGCAAACCACCTCGTGCCTGTCGGCCAGTGCGGCGGTGTCGAGGCTGAGCCGGGCAGGTTGAAAATGCAGTTCGATGTCCGTCGGGCAGTCGGCCGCGAGAAAACTGTCGCGGTCGTAGGCCTGGCTGCTGAAAACGATTGTGCGCATTGAATCCTCCTGGAACATCGACCCGGGTTGAAGCACCCGAATCCACTTTAGCCGGGTCTGCGTCGACCGGCATTGCGCTGGATCAGGCGCTGATCCTCGCTTGCGCTGCCAGTCGGTTCATCGCTCGCTCCAGTTCATCGAGCGCTTGCGCGGCTTTTGGGTCGTCCTGTTTTAGCAGGGTTTCGCTGCGCTGACAGGCGGCGCGCAATTGCGGTACGCCGCAGTAGCGTGTGGCGCCGTGCAGGCGATGGACTCGTTCGATCAGTGCATTCTGATCGTGGCTGTCGCGTGCATTGCGGATGGCTTCGCGGTCGGCCTCCAGCGAGGCCAGCAACATCGCCAGCATGTCCGCCGCCAGATCTGCTTTACCGGCAGCCAGGCGCAAACCTTCCTCGTGATCGAGTACCGGCAGTTCGTTTTGGTCGGCAGTGCTTTCGCTGGCCCGCTCCGGCCCCTGATTGCGCAGGGCTAGACCGGTCCACTTCAACACGACCTGCGCCAGTTGCCGTTCGCTGATCGGTTTGGTCAGGTAGTCGTCCATGCCGCTTTGCAGTAACGCACGTTTTTCGTTGGCCATGGCGTGGGCGGTGAGGGCGACGATCGGCAGCGGCGTGCAATGCCGCTCACTTTCCCACTGGCGGATGGTTTCGGTGCTCTGGCGGCCGTCCATGCCCGGCATTTGCACGTCCATCAGTACCAGGTCGAAGGATTCGGTCTGTACCGCTTTGACTGCGGCGTAACCGCTTTCCACGGCGAGGACCTTGGCGCCCATGTCTTCGAGCAGGGTTTGCACCAGCAACAGGTTGGCCGGGTTGTCATCGACGCAAAGCACTCGCGGCGCGCGACTCGACAGCGGCTCGCCGGGTTCGGTGCGCGGTTGGCGCGGGTTGGCCAGATCCGATAGCGCCCGGCGCAGTTTGCGCGTGCAGGCCGGTTTGGCTTGCAGTTGGCTGTGCGGATTGGGCACCGACAGATGGAACAGCGTCTGTTCCGTGGTCGGGCACAGCACCAACACTTTGCAACCCAGGTGTTCGAGATCCCAGATATGCTGGTTCAGACGTTCCGGCAACATGTCGTTGCTGGTGATGCCGATTACCGCCAGATCAATCGCCTGATCGGTCTGATGCGCGCCGGTGACGCCATTGGTCAGGCTTTCCAGGGTGTTGAACGGTGTGACATTGAGGCCGCAGTCTTCCAGTTGATGCTGCAACGCCTGACGCGCCAGTTCGTGGTTTTCCAGCACCGCCACCCGACGTCCGAGCAGCGGCGCCGAGGGCAGGTCTTCGGCATCGTCGCGGGCCTTGGGCAGGCTCAGGCTGATCCAGAATTCCGAGCCTTCGCCCGGCGTGCTCTCGACGCCGATTTCGCCGCCCATCTGTTCGATCAGTCGCTTGGAAATCACCAGACCCAGACCGGTGCCACCGGGTTGGCGCGACAGCGAGTTGTCAGCCTGACTGAAGGCCTGGAACAACGCCCGTACGTCCTGGCTCGACAAGCCGATGCCGGTGTCCTGAATGCTGATGCGCAGTTGCACACTGTCCTCGTGTTCTTCCTCAAGCATGGCTCGCGCGACGATGGTGCCTTCGCGGGTGAACTTGATCGCGTTGCTGACCAGGTTGGTGAGGATCTGCTTCAGGCGCAACGGGTCGCCGACCAGCGACAGTGGCGTGTCGCGGTACACCAGGCTGACCAGTTCAAGCTGTTTGGCGTGGGCGGCCGGGGCAAGAATCGTCAAGGTGTCCTGCAACAGATCGCGCAGGTTGAACGGGATATGGTCGAGCACCAGTTTGCCGGCTTCGATTTTCGAGAAATCGAGGATCTCGTTGATGATGCCCAGGAGGCTGTCGGCGGACTTTTCAATGGTGCCCAGATAATCGAGCTGACGCGGCGTCAGTTCGCTTTTCTGCAACAGGTGAGTGAAGCCGAGAATGCCATTGAGCGGCGTGCGAATCTCGTGGCTCATGTTGGCGAGGAACTCGGATTTGATCCGGCTTGCCTCCAGCGCCTCCTTACGGGCCAGGTCCAGTTCGATGTTCTGGATCTCGATGGTTTCCAGGTTCTGGCGCACGTCTTCGGTGGCTTGATCGACACTGTGCTGCAATTCTTCGCGGGCGTTTTGCAGGGTGCCGGCCATGCGGTTGATGCCCGACGCCAGCTCATCGAGCTCCTGGCTGCCAAGGGGTGGCAGGCGGGTTTCCAGATGACCATCCTTGAGTTGCGCGACGGCTTGTTTGATCTGGCCCAGCGGGCGGTTGATGGTGCGCCCCATGCGCAATGCGAGCAAAGCCGCACCAGCGAGGCCTGCGGCGATCAGCAGCAGGCTGGCGAACAGGCTGCGATAACCGCGCAGCAGCATGCCGTTGTGGGACAGCTCCAGTTCGACCCAGCCCAGCAGGCGGTCGGACTCTTCGGGGATCACCTCACCGGCAAGGTTGCGGTGTCTGCCGAAGACCGGCATCAGGTAACGAGTCGCGTCATTGCCGCTGCGTCTTTGCAGTTGGGCGCTGTCGCCGCTCGGCGCCTGATTGAGCATGGTGGGGCCGGCGTGGGCCAGCGGCGTGCGATCCGGCGCGAGGAAGGTCACCGCGCGCATGTCCGGTTGTTCGAGCGACTGGGTGGCAATGCGTTCGAGCAATTCGTTGTTGCCATGGCCCATGGCGGGAGCTACCAGCGGCGCCAGTTGCTCAGCGATCATTTCGCCACGCTGCATCAATTGGGTCTGCAAGTCGGACTGCTGCGTCCAGGTGAAATAACCACCCAGCACCAGCGCCATCAGGCTGGTCGGCAACAAGGTCAGCAGCATCACGCGACCTTTGATTCCCAGTTTCTTGAGCACACCTGTCTCCTGCATCCCGCTGATCTGTTGACTCATGCGTGCATCCGGCACGCGGCATGGGCGCAGTGTAGCGATTTGCTCGCGGGCAATCTTCGGAAAAATGGTGTCGTGGTCGGTCTGTGCATCGGTGCGCGTTTGTCCGGCAGGCCAGGCTTGGGTTGCCCGATGTCCCTCAATCTTGAATAATCGCGCTCAACTGAGAATTATTTGCAGATACTCATGAATCCTGTTTCCGTCGTTCAGCCACGCATTCTTTCCATCGAAGACGATCCGGTCCTGGGGGCCTACGTTCACGAACACCTGGGCCGCAGCGGCTTTCAGGTGACGTGGTGCCAGAACGGCCAGGAAGGTCTGAACATCGCTCAGCATCAACCGTTTGACGTGGTGCTGGTGGATATTCTGCTGCCCGGGCTGGACGGTCTCAAGGTGCTGACCCAGTTGCGACAGAGTCATTCGACGCCAGTGCTGCTGATGTCGGCGCTGGGGGCCGAGGCTGATCGCATCAGTGGTTTCCGCTTGGGCGCCGATGACTATTTGCCCAAACCGTTCAGCATGGCCGAATTGCATGTGCGCATCGAAGCGATTCTGCGGCGGGTGGCCCTGGATCGTCGCCCGGCGCCTGTAGCCGTGCCCGTGGCGCCGGGTACGCTGCGCTTCGACGATCAACAGAGCGATGTGTTTTTTCGCGAACAACCGGCGGGGCTGACCCGCAGCGAATTCCGCCTGCTGGAAACCCTCGATCGCTATGATGAGGAGGTGCTGAGCAAGGCCTTCCTTTATCAGCATGTTCTGCAACGCGGTTACGCGGCCCATGACCGCAGCCTCGATATGCACATCAGCCAGATCCGCCGCAAACTCAAGGCCATCGGTTATACCGAGCGCGAAGTGCGCACGGTCTGGGGCAAGGGCTATGTGTTGAGTGCCGCTGATGAAAGTGTCTGAACTGCCGGGGCGTCATTCGCTGTTCTGGAAGCTGGCCTTTCTGTTGGTGGCGTTCTGTTTGCTGATGATCTGGCTGAGCTGGTCGTGGGGCCGGTACATGGAGCAACGCAATCAGTTTCTCTCCAGCGAGGCGCGTGGCACCTTGATGCGTTATGCCAGCGAAGCCGAGCAGGCTTGGCAGCGGGGCCGGCGCGAAGGCGTCGATAGCTGGTTGCAGAGCATGGAGTTGCGCGAAGCCGCCTGGGTCGGCGTGATCGGCAGCAACTTGCAGTCGTTGAGCAATGAGCCGCTCAATGACCGGGAAATCCAGCACCTGACTTTTCTGCGCGGGCTCGATTGGCCGATCCACAAGCAGGGGCGGCCGTGGCTGCGCATACCGTTTCCCCAAGCCCCCTCCGTTGGCAGTCTGGTGATCGAACTCCCCGAGCGTTTTCTGCCGGGCAAATATCGAATGTTCTGGCGGGTGATCACCAACGGCGTGATTCCCGGCCTGTTCACTTTATTACTGTGCGTTGGCCTGTATCGCCTGCTGGTGGTGCCGCTGAACAACCTGCGTGAACAGGCCAACGCCTGGCGCGCCGATCAATTGAATGTGCGACTGTCGAGCGGTATCACCCAGCGACCGGACGAACTCGGCGAACTGGCCCGGGCGTTCGACTCGATGTCCGAACGTTTGCAATCGAGCGTCGCGCTGCAACAGCAATTGCTTCGCGACCTCTCCCATGAACTGCGTACACCGCTGAGTCGACTGCGCGTGGCCAGCGAAAGCGAGCAAAGCCTGGTGCAATTGCGCGAGCGCATCGGGCGTGAAGTCGACGGCATGCAACGGTTGGTCGAAGACACGCTGCAACTGGCCTGGCTGGATACTGACCGCTCACCGTTGCCGAATGAGGCCATCCAGATCCAGGCGCTGTGGGAAATGCTCACCGATAACGCCTGTTATGAAAGCGGCTGGTCAAGTCTGCAATTGCAGTGTTCCGTCGAAGCGTCGTGCTGGGTGCGCGGCAATCTCAATACGCTGGCGCAGGCGCTGGAAAACATTTTGCGCAATGCCATTCGTCACTCGCCTGAGGGCGGGATCGTGCGCCTGGATGGGCGACGGGAGGGGAGTTATTGGCATCTGTGTCTGGAGGATCAGGGGGGCGGGGTGGCTGACGGGGATCTGCAGCGGATTTTTGATCCGTTCATCCGACTGGATGGGGCGCGGCCGGGCAATGGCGGGTTCGGGTTGGGGTTGAGCATTGCCAGGAATGCGGTGCAGCGCCAGGGCGGGACGTTGTGGGCGGAGAACAGCGGGACGGGGTTGCGACTGAATTTTCGGTTGGTTGCTGATGAGGGGATTGCTTCGACTGACGCCTTCGCGAGCAGGCTCGCTCCTGCATTGGGGTTGTGTTCGCCGCTGACTGTGTGAAGGAAACGGTTCTCTTGTAGGCGTGAGCCTGCTCGCGATGTAGTCCTATGGAATGTCCATTTCCGCCGACTTTGCGGGAGTGCTCTCGTATTTTTGTACGATATTTCCCAAGCAGGATCGGCGGTCATTTGAAGGTTCGTTGAGCGTTTAAGCTCGCGCTTCACCTCATCTTCAAGGAATTGCGCATGAATGCCTCCAGCGTTACCGGTATCTCGGATGGCGATCGTTTTAACGAAGTGTTAGCGCTGATCAACAGTGCCAGGCACCAGGCCATGCAGACCGTCAATACACAACTGATTGAGCTGTATTGGCAGGTCGGTGCACATATCAGTCGCAAGATTGAGCGGGCGGAGTGGGGGGATTCGGTTATTTCGCAACTGGCTGCACATTTGGCTCAGACGCAGCCAGGATTGCGCGGTTTTACTCGGCCAAATCTGTTTCGTATGCGCCAGTTTTATGAGGCTTATCGAGATGACGTAATTGTCTCACCACTGGTGAGACAATTGCCGTGGACTCACAACATCATCATTTTGAGCCAAAGCAAACGCCCGGAAGAGCGGGAGTTCTACCTGAAAATGGCGGTTCAGGAAAAATGGTCGAAGCGCGAACTGGAGCGCCAGTTCAAGGCAGCCCTGTTCGAACGAAGTGTCACCGATCCGGCGAAGGCATCTGCTGCTTTAAAGCAGGCTCACCCAGCAGCACTGGAGATATTTCGCGACGCCTACATGGTCGAATTTCTCGACTTGCCCGGCGTCCATGCCGAGACCGATCTGCACCAAGGATTGCTGGGGCGGCTGAAGGCGTTCCTGACCGAGCTTGGTCGCGACTTCTGCTTTGTTGGCTCTCAATACCCCCTGCAAGTCGGCAGTCGGGATTTCGCGCTCGATTTGCTCTTCTTTCACCGTGGGCTCAACTGCCTGGTGGCCATCGAACTCAAGGTTGGGCGCTTTGAGCCGGAGTACCTCGGCAAGCTGGATTTTTATCTGGAGGCGCTGGACCGCACTGTTCGCAAGCCCCACGAAAACCCGGCCATCGGTGTGCTGCTCTGCGCCAGCAAAGAGGACGAGGTCGTCGAGTACGCCCTTAATCGCAGCCTTTCGCCTGCCTTGATTGCTGAATACCAAACGTGCTTGCCGGATAAACAATTGTTGCAAGCCAAACTGCACGAGTTTTATGCATTGGATACGGCGCACGCAGAAAACACGGACTAGCGTCTCCTTATTCCCATAAACCATAAGCACCGCACTTTGCGTGATATGGCCTGCGCGGGTTTGCCGGTATGATAGGCGCCCCGCACGTCTGGATTGCGAATACGCCATGACCTTGCAGTACCCAACCATCGCCGATTGCGTCGGCAACACTCCGCTGGTGCGTTTGCAGCGCCTGCCCGGAGCCACCAGCAACACCCTATTGCTCAAGCTCGAAGGGAATAACCCGGCGGGTTCGGTCAAGGACCGTCCGGCGCTGTCGATGATCACCCGTGCCGAGTTGCGCGGGCAGATCCACGCCGGCGACACGCTGATCGAAGCGACCTCGGGCAACACCGGGATCGCTCTGGCCATGGCTGCAGCGATCAAGGGTTACAAAATGATCCTGATCATGCCGGACAATTCCAGCGCCGAGCGCAAAGCGGCCATGACCGCCTACGGTGCCGAGCTGATTCTGGTCAGCCAGGAAGAAGGCATGGAAGGCGCTCGCGATCTCGCCCAGCGCATGGAAGCCGAAGGTCGTGGCAAGGTGCTCGATCAGTTCGCCAACGGTGACAATCCTGAGGCGCACTACACCACCACCGGCCCGGAAATCTGGCGTCAGACCCAGGGCAGCATCACCCATTTCGTCAGCTCTATGGGCACCACCGGCACCATCATGGGCGTGTCGCGCTACTTGAAAGAGCAGAACGACAACGTGCAGATCGTCGGTCTGCAACCGATGGAAGGCTCGGCCATTCCCGGCATCCGTCGCTGGCCGCAGGAATACCTGCCGAAGATCTATCAGGCCGACCGCGTCGACCGCATCGTCGACATGGCACAAAGCGAAGCCGAGGACGTGACCCGTCGTCTGGCCCGCGAAGAAGGTATCTTCTGCGGTGTGTCCTCGGGCGGTGCGGTGGCAGCGATGCTGCGTCTGTCCCAGGAAGTTGAAAACGCGGTGATCGTCGCGATCATCTGTGACCGTGGCGACCGTTATCTGTCGACCGGCATTTTCGACGCGCCCAACTGATGGCCAAACACGAGAGAGGCCTGCGCTTCCAGCCCACGGGTGGCAGCAAGGCCCCGCAAATCCCGACCGGCAAAAAACAGCGCTTGAGCATCGAGCGTCTGGCCAATGACGGTCGCGGCATCGCGTTTTTCGAAGGCCGCACCTGGTTCGTCCTCGGCGCCCTCGCCGGTGAAGAGGTCGAGGCGCGGGTGCTCGGCGCCCACGGCAAAGTGGTCGAGGCGCGTACCGAACGCGTGTTCAAGACCAGTGAGTTGCGCCGTCCTGCGCCGTGTCAGCACGCGGGCCGTTGTGGCGGTTGCAGCGTTCAGCATTTGCCCCACGGCGAACAGCTTGCCCTGAAACAGCTCATGCTCGCCGAGCAATTATCGAAGGTCGCCGGTGTCGAACCGCAAGAGTGGGCGCCGCCGCTGACCGGCCCCGAGTTCGGCTATCGCCGTCGCGCCCGCATTGCCGTGCGCTGGGACATCAAAGCCAGGCAACTTGAGGTGGGTTTGCGTGCTGCCGGCAGCCAGGACATTGTTGCGATCAACGAATGCCCGGTGCTGGTACAGCCCTTGCAGCCGATCATGACCGCTTTGCCGCAGATGCTCCGTCGTTTGAGCAAACCGCAAGCGCTGGGCCATATCGAGTTGTTCAGCGGTTCATCGCTGGCGGTGTTGCTGCGGCACATGGCGCCGCTGTCGGAAGCGGATCTGACGATCCTCAAGGATTTCTGCCAATGCCATGAAGCGCAATTGTGGCTGCATGGCGAAGGCGGACCGCAACCGATTGATGCGAACCAGTCGCTGGGTTATCGCCTGGAGCAATGGGGACTGGATCTGGCTTACCGGCCGGGGGATTTCATTCAGGTCAACGCCGGTATTAACGAAGCGATGGTTGCGCAGGCGCTGGATTGGCTGAAACCGACGAGCGAAGAGCGTGTGCTGGATCTGTTCTGCGGCTTGGGCAACTTCGCTTTGCCGCTGGCCAGAACCGTGCGCGAAGTGGTGGCGGTCGAAGGCGTGCAGACCATGGTCGAGCGTGCCGCCGCGAACGCCGCTAGTAACAATTTGCATAACACAAAGTTTTTTCAAGCCGATTTATCCCAGCCTTTGACCGACGCTCAATGGATCGGAAACGGCTTTTCTGCGGTACTCTTGGACCCACCGCGTGACGGTGCTTTCGAGGTGGTGCGCAAGCTCGCGACCCTGGGTGCCAAGCGGTTGGTGTATGTGTCGTGCAACCCGGCAACGCTGGCGCGCGATACGGTCGAATTGATCAAGCAGGGCTACCGGTTAAAACGTGCCGGGATTCTCGATATGTTTCCTCAGACGGCGCATGTCGAAGCCATGGCGTTATTTGAAGCGAGCCAGGATGGCTCGTCTGATCCGTCCGGTCTGTCCGTGACGCGCTCGCGTTAGCCCCGCGAGTGCCCACGGGCATAGAAGACCAGCGATTTGACGCATTGAATCTGCGTCGTAGGGAAGGTAAAGCAAGATGGTACAGGTGAGAGCACACCAGCCGATCAACAATGACGGCAGTATCAATCTCGAGGCTTGGCTCGATCACGCGGTCAGTGTCGATCTGGCACTGGATCGCGAAGCCTTGAAAGAAGCCTGCGAGTTCGCTCGCGAGGCTGAACAACAGTCCAACGCCGCCAAGAACCTGTGGGCCGAGGGCTCCGGCAGTTTCCGCACCGGGCTTGAGATTGCCGAGATTCTCGCCGACCTCAAGCTCGATCAGGATTCGCTGGTCGCTGCGGTCTTGTATCGCGGTGTGCGCGAAGGTCAGATCGAACTGGCAGCCGTCAGCCAGCGCTTCGGTTCCGTGGTCGCCAAGCTGATTGACGGCGTGCAGCGCATGGCCGCCATCAGTGCCAGTCTGAGCCCGCGTCAGTCGATGGTCATGGGGGCGCAAGGGCAGGTGGAAAACCTGCGCAAGATGCTCGTGGCAATGGTCGACGACGTGCGCGTTGCCCTGATCAAACTGGCCGAACGGACCTGCGCGATCCGCGCGGTGAAAACCGCCGACGACGAGAAGCGTAACCGTGTCGCCCGGGAAGTCTTCGACATTTATGCGCCGCTCGCGCACCGGCTCGGCATCGGACATATCAAATGGGAGCTGGAGGACTTGTCCTTCCGCTACCTGGAACCCGATCAATACAAACAGATCGCCAAGTTGCTCCACGAGCGACGTCTGGATCGCGAGCGTTTCATCGCCGACGTGATGACCCAGCTCAAAGACGAATTGCAGGCCACGGGGGTCGACGCCGACATCAGCGGCCGGGCCAAACACATCTATTCGATCTGGCGCAAAATGCAGCGCAAGGGTCTGGAATTCAGCCAGATCTACGACGTGCGTGCGGTGCGCGTGCTGGTGCCGGAAATGCGCGATTGCTACACCGCGCTCGGCATCGTCCACACCCTGTGGCGGCACATTCCGAAAGAGTTCGACGACTACATCGCCAACCCGAAAGAGAACGGCTACCGCTCGTTGCATACCGCGGTGATCGGCCCGGAAGGCAAGGTGCTGGAGGTGCAGATCCGCACCCATTCCATGCACGAAGAGGCCGAACTCGGCGTCTGCGCGCATTGGCGCTACAAGGGCACCGATGTCAAATCCGGCTCCAATCACTACGAAGAGAAGATCTCCTGGCTGCGTCAGGTGCTCGAGTGGCATGAGGAACTGGGCGATATCGGGGGCCTGGCCGAACAACTGCGCGTCGATATCGAGCCGGACCGGGTCTACATCTTCACCCCCGACGGTCACGCCATCGACTTGCCCAAAGGCGCGACGCCGCTGGACTTCGCTTACCGCGTGCACACGGAAATCGGTCACAACTGCCGTGGCGCGAAGATCAACGGGCGCATCGTACCGCTCAACTACAGCCTGCAAACCGGTGAGCAGGTCGAGATCATCACCAGCAAGCACGGGACGCCGAGTCGCGACTGGCTGAACTCGAACCTGGGGTACGTCACCACTTCCCGGGCTCGGGCCAAGATTGTTCACTGGTTCAAGTTACAGGCCCGTGATCAGAACGTTGCGGCGGGCAAAACCCTGATCGAGCGCGAACTCGCACGTCTGGGGCTGCCTGCGGTGGATTTCGACAAGTTGGCGGACAAGGCCAACATGAAAACCGCCGAAGACATGTTCGCCGCCCTCGGTGCTGGCGATTTGCGTCTGGCGCAACTGGTCAACCTGGCGCAGCAACTGGTCGAGCCGGAACGCGGCAACGAACAACTGGAGCTGATCCCGCGCAAAGCCACTGGCTACAAGCCGGGCAAGCGCGGCGACATACAGATCCAGGGCGTCGGCAACCTGATGACGCAGATGGCCGGTTGCTGCCAGCCGCTGCCGGGCGATGCGATTGTCGGTTACATCACCCAGGGCCGTGGCGTGAGCATTCACCGCCAGGACTGCGCTTCGGTGCTGCAACTGGGCGGGCGCGAACCTGAGCGGATCATCCAGGTCAGTTGGGGCCCTGTGCCGGTGCTCACCTATCCGGTGGACATCGTCATCCGAGCCTACGACCGGTCCGGTCTGCTGCGCGACGTTTCGCAGATATTGCTCAACGAGCGGATCAACGTGCTGGCGGTCAACACCCGCTCGAACAAGGAGGACAACACCGCGCTGATGTCCCTGACCATCGAGATTCCGGGGCTGGATGCGTTGGGGCGGTTGCTGGGGCGGATTTCGCAGTTGCCGAACATCATCGAAACGCGGCGTAACCGTACTCCGTGAAGACCAACGCCGATCAACTGTGGGAGCGGGGTGGCTCGCGAAAAGGGCATGTCAGTCGACATCATTGTTGCTGACACACCGTATTCGCGAGCAAGCCCGCTCCCACATGGGTTTTGTGGTGAGAGATAAATGATGTACAGCCTTGAAGACCTGCTCCACCTGATGAGCCGCCTGCGCGATCCGCAGTACGGTTGCCCGTGGGACATCAAGCAAACCTACGCAACCATCGTCCCGCACACCCTCGAAGAAGCCTACGAAGTGGCCGACGCCATCGAGCGTGGCGACTTCGATCACTTGCAGGGCGAGTTGGGCGATCTGTTGTTCCAGGTGGTGTATTACAGCCAGCTTGCGCGGGAGGAAGGGCGATTCGAGTTTGCCGGGGTGATCGACAGCATCACCCGCAAGCTGATCCGCCGTCATCCCCACGTCTTCCCCACCGGCGATCTGTATGCGCCGCTCGACGTACCGCGTTTGAGTGAAGAGCAAGTCAAGCAGCGCTGGGAGGAGATCAAGGCGCAAGAGCGCGCCGAGAAATCCGCTGCGCCAGAGCAACTTTCGCTGCTTGATGACGTACCGGCGACGCTGCCTGCGCTGTCGCGTTCAGCCAAGTTGCAAAAGCGTGCGGGGCAGGTCGGTTTCGACTGGCCAGACGCCTTGCCAGTGCTCGACAAGGTGCGCGAAGAGCTTGATGAAGTGCTTGAGGCCATGTCCGAGAACGATCCCGTCGCGGTGGCTGACGAGATCGGTGATCTGCTGTTTTCCGTGGTCAATCTGGCCCGGCATCTGAAGGTCGATCCGGAAACCGCACTGCGTGGTGCCAACGGCAAGTTCGAAAGACGTTTCCGATTTATCGAACAGGCATTGCGCGACACCCACCGTCCCATGGAAGATTGCACCCTCGAAGAGTTGGACGCCCTCTGGGGTGAAGCCAAACGTCAGGAAAAGAACTTGCCCAGCTGCGGCTGAGCAACTGCCCAAGTGAGTAAGCACCATGAGTATTTCCCTTCGCGATCAGTTGCTCAAAGCAGGGCTGGTCAACCAGAAGCAGGCCAAACAGGTCAGCAAGGACAAACAGAAGCAGCAGCGTCTGGCCCACAAAGGCCAGATCGAGCTGGATGACTCGCAGCAGCGCGCCGCACAGGAAGCCATGGCCGAGAAGGTCAAGCGCGACCAGGAGCTGAATCGTCAGCAGAAAGAGAAAGCCGAGGCCAAGGCGCGTGCGGCACAGGTCAAGCAGTTGATCGAAGCCTCGCGTCTGCCGAAGCTGACCACCGAGGACTACTACAACTTCGTCGACGACAAGAAGGTCAAGCGCCTCTCGGTCAACACGCTGATGCGCAACAAGCTCAGCAGCGGTTCGCTGGCGATCGTGCACCATGCCGGCGGCTATGAAGTGATCCCCCGTGAAGCGGCCCTGAAGATCCAGGAGCGCGATCCACAGCGCATCGTGCAGCTCAACGTGCAGACCGAAGAGATCATCACCGAGGACGATCCGTACGCGGCCTACCAGATCCCTGACGATCTGATGTGGTAAATCGGTAGTGCTGTCACTACGACAAACCCCGCGATCGCGGGGTTTGTCGTTTTCAATGCTGTGGTTGGTTCAGGCGGATCGTAAATCCCGTTGCTGTTCTTGCAGTTCCAGTTCGGCCTTGTAGTTGTGGGCATCGATTTCGTTATGGAACATGCCGACCAGCAAGTCTTGTTGATGCACATCCCAGATTCGTAAACCGGCGGCTACGCCTTCATGGGACATGTGTGAATCGTCGCGTTCAGTTACTTTTACAGTCATCTGCTAGCTCCAAATCTCAAGTTATCTGCAGCAAGGCGTGTGCAGGACTCTTTTATATGATTTGTTAGTTTGCTAAGTAAACGGCTGATTCGTGCAAGGTATAGTTGCGAATTCTGCAACAGTGCTGGAGGCCGCTAAAACCGCGACATTCGGTCGCAGGGTGGGAAGTTGCATGACAGAAGTTTCATTTTCAGAAGCTCCGCAAGCCCACTTGTGGGAGCGAACAGGCTCGCCCCACAGGGTTTTACGGTGTAACTGCCATTTACTTCAGGCCAAAAAAACGCCCCGAACCAGTCGGGGCGTTTTCATGTGAGGCTCAGCAGCGGGGAATTACTTGCCTTCCCAGCGCTTCAGTACCAGCGTGGCGTTGGTGCCGCCAAAGCCGAAGCTGTTGCTCATCACGGTGTTGATGGTGGCGTTCTCGCGGGTCTTGGTCAGCACCGGCATATCGGCCACTTCTGGGTCGAGTTCGTCGATGTTGGCGGAACCGGCAATGAAGTTGCCTTCCATCATCAGCATGCAGTAGATCGCTTCGTGAACGCCGGCGGCGCCCAGGGAGTGACCGGACAGGCTCTTGGTCGAGCTGATGGCCGGAGCCTTGTCGCCGAACACTTCACGCACACCTTTCATTTCCGCGACGTCACCGACCGGAGTCGAAGTGCCGTGGGTGTTGAGGTAGTCGATCGGGGTATCAACGGTGGACATCGCCATCTGCATGCAGCGGATCGCGCCTTCGCCGCTTGGAGCGACCATGTCGTAGCCGTCGGACGTCGCGCCGTAGCCAACGATTTCGGCGTAGATTTTCGCGCCACGGGCCAGAGCGTGTTCCAGCTCTTCAACCACGACCATACCGCCACCGCCAGCGATGACGAAACCGTCACGGTCAGCGTCGTAGGCACGGGAGGCTTGTTGCGGGGTGTCGTTGCGCTTGCTGGACAGGGCGCCCATCGCGTCGAACAGGAACGACTGGCTCCAATGCTCTTCTTCACCACCACCGGCGAAGACGATGTCTTGCTTGCCCATCTGGATCTGTTCCATGGCGGTACCGATGCAGTGAGCACTGGTGGCGCAGGCAGAAGCGATGGAGTAGTTCAGGCCCTTGATCTTGAAGGGCGTGGCCAGGCAAGCGGAAACGGTGCTGCTCATGGTCCGCGTGACGCGGTATGGGCCAACGCGCTTCACGCCTTTCTCGCGCAGGATGTCCAGCGCTTCCATCTGGTTCAGCGTGGAAGCACCACCGGAACCGGCGATCAGACCGGTACGCGGGTTGGACACTTGCTCTTCGGTCAGACCGGAGTCAGCGATAGCGTCTTTCATGGCCAGGTAGGCGTAAGCCGCTGCGTGGCCGACGAAGCGATAGATCTTGCGATCAATCAGCTCTTCAAGGTTGAGGTCGATGGAGCCGGAAACCTGGCTACGCAGACCCATTTCGGCATATTCCGGGTTGAACCGGATGCCAGGGCGGCTTGCACGCAGGTTAGCGGAGACGGTCTCTTTGTCATTGCCCAGGCACGAAACAATGCCCAGACCAGTGATAACGACGCGGCGCATGCGAATAACCCTTAGAAGTTGTCAGTGGAGGTGAACACGCCGACGCGAAGGCCTTCGGCGGTGTAGATTTCGCGACCGTCGACAGTCACCGAACCATCGGCAATGGCCAGGTTCAGCTTGCCCTTGAGGACGCGTTTGATATGAATGTTGTAGGTGACTTTCTTGGCGGTCGGCAGCACCTGACCGAAGAATTTCACTTCGCCCGAACCCAGCGCACGGCCGCGGCCCGGCAGGCCTTGCCAGCCCAGGAAGAAACCGACCAGTTGCCACATGGCATCCAGACCCAGGCAGCCCGGCATGACCGGATCACCTTCGAAGTGGCACGCGAAGAACCACAGGTCAGGATTGATATCCAGTTCGGCGACCAATTCACCTTTGCCGTACTTGCCGCCTTCTTCGCTGATCAGGGTGATTCGATCCACCATCAGCATGTTCGGGGCGGGCAGTTGCGCGTTACCTGGGCCGAACAGCTCACCGCGACTGCAGCGCAGCAGATCTTCCCGAGTAAAGGCGTTTTGTTTGGTCATGCGAGCTCCTCAATAATCCCATGCGGCAGGTGGGGCAAATCTTCCCGACCGTTCGAAGCGTTCATGCCTCGAACCGGCAGCCTACTCATAGACTATTGCGTTGTGGTGAAAGTCACAGCACCAAGGACATGAATGTACACTTGTGCACTGAAATTTTTATTCAAGCCCCTTTTGAGGCTCGTTCGGGTGCCTAAGACTGCCGCACTTTCGCTTTTCACGCCAGTCGCAGATGGTCGAAAAGCCGTCACTACGACACCCAGCGCTGCAGAATCTGCTGTAGGTCATTGCGTTTGAACGGCTTCGCCAGATAATCGTTCATGCCCGCCGACAGGCAGGCCTCGCGGTCGCCCTGCAAGGCATTGGCGGTCAATGCGATGATCGGCACCGCGCTGCGTCCGGGCAAGCGGCGAATCTGCCGGGTCGCTTCGTAGCCATCAATGATCGGCAAACGGCAATCCATGAGAATCATTTCGAAATCGCTTGCTTCGGCATTTTGCACCGCTTGTGCGCCATCGGTGGCAACACTGACAGTAAAGCCCAAACTGCGCAGCATCGCTTCAATCACAGTCTGATTCACCGGATTGTCTTCCACGAGCAACACATGACGCCCCTCGCCGTGACCGCTGCTGTTCAATGCGCGTGGCGCTGCCAGTTGCGGCAACGCCTGCTTATAAAGAGCCAGCGGAATTTCCAGGGTGAATACCGAGCCGCGACCTTCTTCGCTCTGCGCGCGCAATGTCCCGCCCATGCGCTCGGCGAGAGTGCGGGCAATCGGCAGACCGAGGCCGGTGCCACCGTAACGCCTTGAAATAGAACTGTCGGCCTGCTGGAAAGCGTTGAACATCAACTCCAGGCTCTCGGACGAAATACCGATGCCGCTGTCGCGCACCGAACAGGTGAACCACAGCAGTTCGTGATCCAGCGACTGCCACTGCGCCTCGATGCTGACCCGACCCTGTTCAGTGAATTTCAAGGCGTTGCCGACCAGGTTGACCAGAATCTGCCGGATCCGCGTCGGATCGCCCTGTACCTGCAAACCGTGCATGTCTTCAGGGATCCGCAGATTGAGCGCCAGGCCACGCTGAACCGCGCTGTGCTGGAACGACTGGGCGCAGGCTGCGATGAGTTCGGCGAGGTTGAACGGGATATGTTCCAGTTCCAGTTCCGAACGCTCGATGCGCGAGAAGTCGAGAATGTCGTTGATGACCTTGAGCAGGTGTTCGGTGGACTCCGAGGCAAGCGCGGCGTACTCGACCTGTTCTTCGGTCATGTCGGTGGTTTCGAGCAATTGCAACATGCCCAGCACGCCGTTCATGGGGGTGCGCAGTTCATGGCTCATCATCGCCAGGAAGTCGGATTTGGCGCTGTTGGCCTTTTCCGCTTCCTCACGGGTCTGGATCAGTTGGGCCATGGCTTGATGCTGTTCACGACTGGCCTGTTCCAGCGCCTGAGCGAGGTTGTTGATGTGTTGCGACAGGGCGCCCAGTTCGGTGTCGTCGACAATCGGTAGCGGCGTTTTATAGTCGCCTTGCTGAATCGCCTTGACCGCATTGCCGATATCGCGAATCGGCTGCGACAGGCTGCCCGCCAGGCGCCGCGCGACGATGAAGGTGAAGAGCAGGGCAAACAGCGCCAGAATAGCGGCCTTGAGCAGGATTTCCTGCTGACGCTGACTGAAGGCATCGTTGGACAGACCGACGATCACTCGCCCCAGATAATCCTCGTTGGCCGCGCCATTGCTGACTTTGGTGTCCTGGAAAAAATCATTGTGCAGGGCGATCCGTTGCAGCCTTACCGGC
Source organism: Pseudomonas sp. RA_105y_Pfl2_P56 (assembly GCF_963970845.1). Classification (NCBI taxonomy): domain Bacteria; kingdom Pseudomonadati; phylum Pseudomonadota; class Gammaproteobacteria; order Pseudomonadales; family Pseudomonadaceae; genus Pseudomonas; species Pseudomonas sp. RA_105y_Pfl2_P56. Next base: position 23,778 of record NZ_CAXAPL010000025.1, on the reverse strand, counting down.
GCTTGAAAAACTTCGACCTGATGCGCACGGCTATGGACATTCGCCGGTTGCTCGACGTAGACCAGAATCCGGTTGGCACTGTCCTGCACTTCGATAAAGCGCACGTTGGGTGTTGCCAGCGAGGCTTTGAGCAGGCTCTCCAGCACTTCGTTATTGCCGGAAATCACCCCGTACTCGGTGGCGGGTGCCAGTTGGTTGGCGATCAATTGGCCGGTGTGGTTCAGCTCCTGGCGCAAATCCTGAATGCGCACGAAGGTAAAAAAGCTGATCAACAACAAGGTCAGCAACAGCGCCGGGCCCAGGCTGATCAACTGGGTCCGGGTGTTGATGTCCCAACGGCGACGGAAACTCATGGGCGGCTTTCTCCTTCAGCCAACGCTCTGGCGACTGACGCGTCATTTAACGGTTCGATCCCAAGGGAACGAGCCACCTGCGCATTACTTGAAACTTTAAAACGTTTGGGATAGAGGGCTGGCGGCCAATTGCCCGGCGGCTGGTCGAGCAGTTGGTCGAGTACCGCCAGCCAGTCGCTCTGATCGCTGTAGCTGCTGACCAGGCTACCGGCGCGGACAAACGCAACGTTGGGCCCCACCAGCGCCATTTGCTGCGAGTAACTGCTGAGCAGCAGGTTTTTCGCGGTTCTCGGGTTGTACAGATCAGGATCGTCGAGGCCCAGCAGCACGTCGCTGTTTTTCAGTACAGCTTGCAGGGGTCGGTTGTCGTGGGTGTTGTCCCAGCGTTGGCTGACGATTTGCAGATTCAGCGATTGAGCGGTCAGGCGCAGTTCCTTGAGCAGAAATTCGCTGTGCGGGTGGAACAACACGCCAACCCTGCGCGCCTGCGGCAACATCCGCCGGATCAACTGCAATTGACGGCCCAGTGGTGGATCGCTCCACAGCAGAGTCAACTGCGAGGGTTGTGCCGAGCCGAAACGCTGATGTGCTTGCACGCGGCTGATACGCAGCACCAGCGTTGCCGGGCCCTTTGAGTCTTGCAGGCGCCAGTCGAGGCTTGGCAGATCGAGCAGAATCAGGCGCAGTCTGGAAGGTAATTTTCCCGGTGCCGGGAGACTGGCCAGCGGCTGGAAACGCACACTGTCGGTCGGACGCAACTCGCTGAGGGCCTGAACGAAAGCCTGCACGCCGGGACTTTCTTCAGCCCCTGTGAGCAGAATATCGGCAGCTTGCACTGCGATGCCGTGCAGCCACGCGGCCAGAAACAGGCACAGCCCGGCCAGGCAGTGGCCAAGGGTTGGCGCCTTGCGTGACAGGCCGAGGCGCACCCTAGAACTCCAACTCGGCGCTGAAATACATCACCCGGCGTTCGTCGTATTGGTTGTCCACGAACGTCGTTGGCGCGTGATCGAGGCGCTGTTGCAGCACGCCGGCCAGTTGCAGTTGGGCTTTGCCCAGCGGGATGCGTTTGGCGATCCGCGTGTCGACCCGTTCAAAGCGATAGCCGTTGAGCGCGTTGTCGCCGTAATAGAAGAGGGCGCTGTTCCAGCCTTGGCCCCAGTCGCGCAGCCAACCGGCCGAACCGCTGTTGCGCGAGGTGAATTGCTGATCCAGCGGATTGCTCGCTTGGGCGTCGACGTAGGCGTAAGTGAAACGCAAGCGGTCGACCCTGCTCACGCGCCAGTCGAGTTGGGTTTCGGTGCCGCGAAAACGTGAGCTGTTGGCATTGCTGGCGATGTATTGGTTGTTGCGCAACGGCTCGCTGATCATCCCGGTGATTTCGTCGTAGAACAGCTTCACATCCAGTGCCAGTCCCCACTCTGCGAAATTGCCGTTGTAGCCCAGTTCACGCGAGCGCATGTGTTCCTGATCGAGATCGCCGGGGCCACGGGTCTTGACGAAATAACGCGCTGACGACTGGCCGTACGCCGTGGGCCGCAGGTTGGTCACCTGATAGCTCCAGTTGACGTTGTTCTCGAACATGTCCGGCGAGCGGATCGCCTCCGAGTACACCGCACGCAGACCATGGCGCGGGTTGATCAGGTAGTTGATCGCGAAGCGCGGGGTCAGCGAACTGCCGATCAGTTGCGTGTCTTCGAACATTGCACCGCCCTGCAACAGCCAGTGTTCGGTCGCGCGCCATTCCAGTTGGCCGAAGGCGCGCCAAGTGGTGTCGTCCAGCGTGCCGTTGAAGTAGGTCTCGGAATCGGCCCGGTCGTAACGATAGTTCATGCCGCTGACCAGGCGCAGGCTGTCGGACAGGCTGAGGGTGTCCTGCAATTCGAGGTCGTAACGCGACTCCCGGGCACTCTGGTCGATATCGCCGCACAGGGTTTGGCTGGCGCCGTTGCGCCATTGATCAAGCACCTGATTGGCCAGCGCCATTTTCTGCGGGCTGCCGGGCTCGGCGCCGGGGCCGGTGAACCGGGTGATGTTGCGCGCCAGGCGCTCGGTGTAATTGGGGTCGAGTTGCCACAGCTGCGTCAGTTCCGGGCTGAACGACACTTCGGCGTCGCAAGCTCGCCAGGTTTGCTGACGGTCCCAGTGCTGCGCCGATCCTTGTACATAAAGGCTATGTTCGGGATTGATGTCGAGATTCCAGCGCACCGACCCGGCGTAGTCCTTGGCCACCACGTCGGAGTTGTTCCCCGCGTCTGTAATCCCCGAGAACACCGGTCGGTAGGTATAGGGCCGCTGGTTGGTGCCGTCCTTCGCGTTGACCTGCCAGTCGAGGCTCTGGCTGTCGCTCAGGGTATGACTGACCGCGAGACTGAAACGGTTCAAGCGGCGGCTGTCGCGGTAATCGGCGCCTGTGCGATTGCTGTCGAAACCGTCGTCTTCTTGACCTGACAGCGACAGACGCAGGTCGCCGCCATTCCAGCCCGTGCCCTGGCTGGCATGGAAATCGTTGATGCCGCGCTGGCCTCGAGTGATCTTCAGCCGTGTGCCGTGGCTGTTCGCCGGGTGGCGCGTGATGATGTTGACCACCGCCATCAGTGCATTGGCGCCGTAGCTGACAGTGTTCGGGCCTCGGAAGACTTCGATGCGCTCAATGTCTTCCACGGCCACCGGAATATCGCTCCAGTCCACCGTGGCCAGACCCGCGCGGTAAACCGAGCGGCCGTCGATCAACACCTGCATGCGCCGCGCTTCGCTGGCGTTGGTGCCGTGGTAATTGACCACAGCCTGATTGCCGCTGACGTTGCCGACCATCATCCCGGGCACCAGGCGCAGCAGTTCACTGATGTCGCGGGCGCCGCTGGCGTTGATCAATTCGCTGTCGAGGACGGTCATGCTTCCCGGCACTTGCGCCGGTGTCTGTTTAAGGCGTGTGGCCGTCAGCACCTGCGGTAGCGACTCGCTGTCCATGAACAGGTCATCGGCCTGCACGACCGGGCTGAACAGCAGCGCGAGCAACAGGGACGAGCGCGATGAGGGAGAAGCAAAGAGCACGACACAGCCTATAGAGCGAAGAATTGGCGGGCATGTTAACCGAGGGCAGCGACTTTTCCAGTCACGTTATAGGCATTTTCCTAGGTTTTGTTGGTCTTCTTCCTACAAGTATCGGTAATTGACGCGGGGGCTGGCCGCGACGGGGTCGCCCCGTATAATGCCGACATCGCCACTGGTATGGATTAACGGATTGCATATGACTGAACAGCGCCCGATTGCGGTCCTGGGAGGCGGAAGTTTTGGTACCGCCGTGGCCAATCTTCTGGCCGAGAACGGCCATCAAGTCTTGCAGTGGATGCGTGACCCCGAGCAGGCCGAGGCCATCCGGGTCAATCGCGAAAACCCGCGTTACCTCAAAGGCATCAAGATTGTGCCGGGCGTGACCGCCGTCACCGACCTGCAAGCCACCCTCGATGCCTGTGACCTGTGCTTTGTCGCCCTGCCGTCCAGCGCGTTGCGCACGGTGCTGGCCGCCCACGCCGAACGGCTGAGCGGCAAAATGCTGGTCAGCCTGACCAAGGGTATCGAAGCCCACACCTTCAAGCTGATGAGCCAGATCCTCGAAGAGATCGCTCCGCAAGCGCGCATCGGCGTGTTGTCCGGGCCGAATCTGGCGCGGGAAATCGCCGAGCACGCACTGACCGCCACCGTGGTTGCCAGTGAAGACGAAGACCTGTGCAAACAAGTGCAAGCCGCGCTGCATGGCCGCACCTTCCGCGTCTACGCCAGCGCCGATCGTTTCGGTGTCGAGTTGGGCGGTGCGTTGAAAAACGTTTACGCGATCATCGCCGGCATGGCGGTGGCTCTGGAGATGGGTGAGAACACCAAGAGCATGCTGATCACCCGGGCCCTGGCCGAGATGACCCGGTTTGCGGTGAATCAGGGTGCCAACCCCATGACCTTCCTGGGGCTTGCCGGCGTCGGTGACTTGATCGTGACGTGTTCGTCGCCCAAGAGCCGCAACTATCAGGTCGGTTTCGCCCTCGGTCAGGGGCTGAGCCTCGACGAAGCGGTGTCGCGCCTTGGTGAAGTCGCCGAAGGGGTGAATACCTTGAAAGTACTCAAGGCCAAATCCCAGGAGGTGGGTGTCTACATGCCGCTGGTCGCCGGGCTGCACGCCATTCTGTTCGAAGGGCGCACGCTGGACCAGGTCATCGCGTTGTTGATGCGGGCCGAGCCGAAAACCGACGTCGACTTTATTTCCACCAGTGGTTTCAACTGAATCAGCAGGGAACGACCTATGAACGATCCAAAAATCGACACCAAGTACGAGTCCATCCTCCTGCGGGTGTTGTGGATGCTCATTTACGTGCTGGCCTGGCAAGTGGCGCAGTTCATCCTTGGCGCAGTGGTGCTGGTGCAACTGATCTATCGTTTGATCTATGGCGCTCCGAGCGCCGGCCTGATGAATTTCGGCGACAGCCTGAGCCAGTTTCTGGCACAGATCGGCCGTTTCGGTAGCTTTCACAGCGACCAGAAACCATGGCCGTTCGCCGACTGGCCTGCGCCGCGTACCCCCGAAGGCGAAGCGCCGCATGCCGTGCCGCCAGCACCGCATCCGGCCCGAGATGAGGAACCCAAGCTATGAAACTCTGGGTATTGCGTCACGGTGAAGCCGTGCCTTATGGCGCGTGCCCCGATGCCGAGCGGGAGCTGACCGAGCATGGCCGCCAGGAAGCCTTGAGCAGTGCGGCCCGTCTGATGGGCCAGCCGTTGACCGCGATCTACGCCAGCCCCTATCTGCGCGCGCAACAGACCGCGCAGATTGTCCGTGAGGCGCTGGGTTTCGAGCCGCCGATTCGCACGGTCGAGTGGCTGACGCCGGAGGTCGATCCGGACAAGGTCACCGATCAACTGGTCTCGGTGAGCAATGTGCTGCTGGTCAGCCATAACCCGCTGGTGGGCAATTTGCTCAGCTATCTGCAGCATGGCGCCGGGTATCCGCCCGAGAGGGTCAGCACGGCCGGGCTTGCGGAGCTTGAACACAGTGAGTTGCTGATCGGCTCGATGAAGCTCAATAGCCTCAAGCATCCATAACGTTGTAAACACCGCTCCCACATTTCGCTGTGTCGGGGGAAATTATTTGTTTGAATTTTCCAACCAAGCACTTGCTTGGTTGACTACGCTTGCTCCAGACCCAAAAAACAGGAGCGAGTCGCATGTCTGCCGCATTCCGTTTGCCGCTGGACGTGTTTTACGAACGTGAGGCACGGCATCCGCGCCAGCGCTTCCTTGTACAGCCAATCGGGGGCGGGCAGGTCGAAACGCTGACCTGGGCCGACGTCGGCCATCAGGCCCGTTGCGCCGCGCATTGGCTGCGAGCGCGCGAGTTGCCGCAAGGCAGCCACATCGCCCTGATCTCGAAAAACTGCGCGCACTGGATCATCGCCGACCTCGCCATCTGGATGGCCGGGCACGTCTCTGTGCCGCTGTATCCCAACCTGACCGCCGACTCCGTGGCTCAGGTGCTCAATCACTCGGAAAGTGTGTTGGCGTTTATCGGCAAACTGGATGATTGGCCCGGCATGTCGAAAGGCATGCCTTTGGGCCTGCCGACCATCAGCCTGCCGCTGCATCCGGCCGGCGACTTCGATTTCAGCTGGGCCGACCTGCAACGCAGTTCACCGATCCAGGACGACCCGCGTCCCGCCGCCGAGCAACTGGCCACCATCATCTACACCTCCGGCACCACTGGCCTGCCCAAAGGCGTGATGCACAGTTTCGCCAACCTCGGGTTTGCGACGACCCATGGCACGCAGTTATTCGGGCTTAACGAGCATGATCGATTGCTCTCCTACCTGCCGCTGTGCCACGTCGCCGAGCGGATGTTTGTAGAGTTGGCGTCGATCTACACCGGGCAGACGGTGTTCTTTGCCGAAAGCCTCGAGACCTTTATCACTGACTTGCAGCGTGCGCGGCCGACCGCAATGTTTGGTGTGCCACGAATCTGGAGCAAATTCCAGATGGGCGTTTACAGCAAGATTCCGGCAAAGCGCCTGGATTTGCTCCTCGGCCTGCCGTTCATCGGCAAGCGGGTCGGGCACAAAGTGCTTGCTGGCCTCGGGCTGGATGCCTTGCACGTCGCCCTGTCGGGCGCCGCGCCAGTGCCGCAAACCTTGCTTGCGTGGTATCAGAAACTCGGGCTCGACGTCCTGGAGGTCTACGGCATGACCGAGAGCTGCGGCTATTCGCACATCTGCCTGCCGGGTCAATACAAGCAGGGCTGGATCGGTAAACCGTGCCCGGATGTTGAAGTGCGTATCGATGAGTCCGGTGAAGTGCAGGTACGCAGTCAGGCGAACATGCTCGGCTATTTCAAGGAGCCGCAGAAAACCGCCGAAACGATCACCGAGGACGGTTTTCTGCGCACCGGTGACAAGGGCGAGCAGGATGCCGAAGGGCGCCTGCGTCTGACCGGTCGACTCAAGGAGATCTTCAAGACCAGTAAAGGCAAATATGTGGCTCCGGCGCCGATCGAAAATCGGCTGGCGGTGCATTCGCGTATCGAACAGGTCTGCGTGGTGGGCGATGGTTTGAGCGCGCCGCTGGGCTTGTGCGTGCTCTCCATTGTCAATCAGGAAGAGGGGCGGGCGAGTCTGCATTCGAGCCTGGAAAAACTGCTGGAGGAGGTCAACGCGGTGCTCGACAAGCACGAGCGCCTGCGTCGACTGGTGGTGGTCAAGGACAGTTGGGCGGTGGAGAACGGGTTTCTCACGCCGACCCTGAAAATCAAACGCAACGTCATCGAAGACACCTACGGCGCGCGCTTCGAAGAATGGAGCGAGCGCAGCGAGGCGGTGCTGTGGCAGGATTGAGCGACCACTAAAACAACAAAGGAAGTCTGTGATGAGCCTGTGGCGCACCACTCCCGACATCGAGCAGTTGAACGCAATCCAGAAAAACACCATCGGCGAAGTGCTGGATATCCGTTTCGAGGCGTTCGACGAACAATCACTGACCGCGAGCATGGTCATCGACCATCGCACCCACCAGCCTTACGGCCTGCTGCACGGCGGCGCCTCGGTGGTGCTGGCTGAAACTGTCGGTTCTATGGCCAGTTATTTGTGTATCGATGCCAGCCAGTTTTATTGCGTGGGGCTTGAGATCAACGCCAACCATTTGCGTGGTTTGCGCAGTGGCCGGGTGACGGCTGTGGCCAAGCCGATTCATATCGGTCGCACCACGCATGTCTGGGATATTCGACTGACCAGCGATGAAGGCAAGGCCAGTTGTGTCTCGCGCTTGACCATGGCAGTGGTGCCGTTGGGGCAGACACCACCCTCGAGTTGAGTCATACGCTACGTCGTCTGATAACACTCATGGGCAGGTCGCCCGCGTCGGGTGTTTCCGGGTGATAACCGGCGGGTGTCGCATCTCTCCAAATCCGGTTCGCTGGAGTGAAACGATCCAGAGTGAAGTCCCCATCGTCGTACCTGGCCAGCTCGAAGGCGCCACGCTGCACATGCTGGCCCAGGTATGTGCGGGCCTCGGTGGGGGTGGCCAGGCTTTCGACGACTGCTGATTGTAAGTGGGCGTTTTCGATTGTGTTCGTTAGAGGTTCGGCGAGCAATGTCAGTGAGGCGGTCAAGGTTGAGCCGGCGGTGCGTGTTACGACGCCGTACAGCCATTCCGCAGCATTCGGCACAGAAAGCCGATTGCGTTCCGGGCTGCTGTAGTCACCTCCACGCAATGAGTTGATCGTGGTTGTGGACGCTCCATCCAGGCCTTCCACGGTAGCGGCGACAGTGATATCCAGGCCAGGTGGCAGATTTGCCCCGAGCGCACCGTCAGCAAAAAGAACGGCTCCATAGAAGGCGGTGCGCCAAGCGGTCGTGGTGCCGCTTGGCGCAATCGTGACGCTGGGGCCGACGCTGGCGAACGCGCGTTGGCCTGCTTCCCTTGTCATGCTCTTGGGCACACTGGCAAGTATGCTGATGGCTGTCATGTTCAAGGTTTCCCGCTCAGACAGGTACGCATACAGTGGAGCGGCGGCTCCCGCCGCAGCGCCCGCCAGCCCCAAGATACCGGCCATGACTTTCTGTGTGGTGCGGTTGTAGTTGCGGCTGCTGGCAATACGACTGCCTGCTCCTATCCCCATGGAACCACCGGCCAACGCACCCACCATGCTGCCTGCTAGGGTCAATCCCAGATTGACACCCGGGTCTGGCGGTGAGTCCGGATCGCCGGTTGCCCATTGCTCCAACCCTCTTGCAGCAAAATATTTAACCGCTCCTGCGGCCAGTGCACTCACACTGTCCCGGCCAAAGGTTGCCAGAGCGGCGCCCACGCCTTCTTTCAGTGTGACCAGTCCCTGGAAGTCCACGTTCCCGACAGGGTTGCCGTGCACCATGGCAAACAGATTCAGTCCGTCCTGCACCCCCAGCGGGTCTGCATTGAGCCAGCGCTGAAGCCATGGCGTGTAGTAACGAAAACCGTAGTAATACAGGCCACTGGCATCCCGTTCCTTGCCCGAGTAGCGCAGGGTCTTGTAGCTCGCTTCGACCAGGCTTCGGCCCGCCCACCAACAGGTACCGCCAAACGGGTAATAGCTTTCCCGGGAGATCATCTGTGCCTGGGCGTCCAGTTCAATGGTGCTGGAGTTCAATTGATCGGTGAAGCTGTAGCGCTGCTGATGCTGGGGTATGCCGTGTGGTGGCGGTTTTTCAAAGTGCAACACCTGGATTGTCGCGCGACCGGCCTTGACGGTGATGACGTGTACGGTCTGATTCGGATCGGTGCGAATTTCCAGACCGGGCAAGTAGCGCGTTTCACTGAGTCGTTGCACCGATGCGGTACAGGCCTGACGGATTTTTCGCAGGCGTTGACCGCTGCCGTCATAGATGTAGAACTCGCAATCATTCGGTTCACCCTCTCGAACCACCTGATCAACCTGTTGCAATTCATTGCGTCGATCCCATTGCAGCGTTTGCCCTTCGTCTTGGAGAAACACGCGGTTGCCATTGGCGTCGTAAGCGGCGGCAATCGCCTGCTCATCGGGCAGATGGCCGTCGGGGCTTTCCGGCAGGCTGCGATTGCTGGCGCTGGCCACAACCGTGCGCTCGGTGCGGTTTCCACTGGCGGCGCGGTGCTCCATCAACAGCAGATTGCCGGACGGATCATAGGTGTAAGTGCGCGTGTAGTTTTCCAACTGACCCGGGTCGGCAGGAGAGGCAAATGCCGGCAGCTGTGGCCCGCCCGCAGCGTTGCGGATCTGCCGGCCACTGGCCTCGATCAAGCGCGAGAGGCTGTCGTAACGGTAGCGGCAGATCGCGTCTGTTCGCTGGTTACGGTGATAGACAGCCGCCTCTGCGCTATCGCTGATGCGAGTGATATTGCCGACTGCGTCGTACGCGTAGGACAGATCCTGGAGGATCGAGCCATGACTGGTCTGGCTCCTCAGACGTTGCAGGCGGCCATCGTCGAGGCTGAATGTCGCTTGGGAGATCACGTCATTTCCCGCGCGTTGCTGCTCAATAAGCCCAAAGGCGTTGTAGTGGATATCGCTGACCAGCGTCTGGCTGTCGTCGTTTGCGGCCAGTGTCAGACGGGTTTCTTTCACATGGCCCGCCACGTCTTGAAGCTGTATCTGCCGATTTCCCAAGGCATCTGTCTGACCAACCGACTCGCCAAGGGCGTTGTAGCTGAAGTGGGTCGCGGCCGATCGGGTTTCCAGAAAAAAATCGCGATCGACTTCCACTTCCGGCCAGTCCACCGCCCACGCGGGATCGGCACTGAAGGTGCGACAAAGTTGCAGTGGTTGCCCGCTCATACTGAGTTCAGTGAAGTGCAGGGTGCCTGCGGTGTCGTCATGCCGAATCAATCGGCCACGGCGGTTATGGTGGACTTCATCCGGATCATCGAAATAGGTGAAGCGCTCCGTACAGTGTTCAGGCTCGTCGCCAGACTGCTCGAAAGTGGCGCTCGGTCGTCGCAGAGCATCATGGACGATACGGCTGTGGTTGCGTTTCTGATCCCATCCGTCAATGTGAGCGCCGTCCTCTGCGAGCAAGCTCAGGCGCCAGCCGGCATCGCTGTTTTCACTCGACAGCATGGCGCCTGACAGGCTGAACACATTGCTCTGATTCGCCGGGCCGGGTTTTCAGGTGTGTGCTCGCGGAACAGTCTGGGATCGCGACTCAATACCGTGCGCCCCGCTGCATCATGCGTCTGGTGAGTGATGTAACTCTCGGGTGCCAAAGTCTCATCGCGACGATGGTAATTCACGCTGCGTAATACCAGGCCTCGAGCGTCGAAGGCCTGGATGGCGGGTGTATTCGCGTGAGTCATGGGCGCCGGCAGCTTTGATGAGGGTGATCCTCTTATCAGCCTGAACACGGCGTGGGTCAACTGACAGAACTGACAGTTGACAAAAACACCCACACGGCGGTGCGTCGGATATAGCCATGGCGCGACTGTCATCATTCCTGGCCGTTACGGTCATTGCTGTGAGGCGCACTCTTGCGGACAATCAACGCCACGTTTCCCGCTCATGGATCTACCCGCATGTCGCAACCGATCTTTTTCGCCCACGCCAACGGATTTCCTTCGGGTACCTATGGCAAGTTGTTCGCGGCGCTGGCGCCCGAGTACCGGGTCGCGCATCTGGAGCAGCATGCCCATGACCCGCGATTTCCCGCGGACGATAACTGGTACAACCTTGTCGATGAGTTGATTCACCATTTGCAGCAGCAGGATCAACCGGTGTGGGGCGTCGGCCACTCGTTTGGCGGCGTGCTGCACCTGCATGCGGCGCTGCGTTGCCCTGAGTTGTATCGCGGCGTGGTCATGCTCGATTCCCCTGTGCTGACCCGTACCGATCAATGGGTGATCCGTGCGGCCAAGCGCTTCGGCTTCATCGACAGACTGACTCCGGCTGGACGCACCCTGGGCCGGCGCGAAGAGTTTGCCGATCTCGACAGCGCACGCAGCTACTTTGCCGGCAAGACATTGTTTCGCAGTTTCGATCCCGAATGTTTCGATGCCTATCTGCAACACGGTTTGCATCAGGTGGGCGACAAGCTGCGGTTGCGCTTCGACCCGGCCACCGAGATCAGCATCTATCGCGGGGTGCCGCACACCAGTCCCGGCCTTACCCGACAGTTGCAAGTGCCGCTGGCGGTGGTACGAGGGCACAAGAGTCGGGTGGTGATGCGTCATCACACCCGTTTCGTTTCGCGTCTTGCCCAGGGCGAGGCGCTGAGCATGCCCGGTGGCCATATGTTTCCGCTTGAACGCCCGCAAGACACGGCGCGGTTGCTCAAGAGCCTGTTCACTCGCTGGGAAAACCCTCAGGACAAGGATTGCGCATGAGCCCGACCTTCGAAGAAGTACGCCTGAACCTGCCGCATATCGAGTTGGCTGCGCACTTGTTCGGTCCCGAGGACGGTTTGCCGGTCATCGCCCTGCATGGCTGGCTCGACAACGCCAACAGCTTTGCCCGCCTGGCGCCGAAGCTCAAAGGCTTGCGCATCATGGCCCTGGACATGGCCGGGCATGGGCACTCCGGGCATCGTCCGAGTGGCGCCGGTTACGCGTTGTGGGACTACGCCCATGACGTGCTGCAGGTTGCCGAGCAGATGGGCTGGAAACGTTTCGGCCTGCTCGGGCATTCGATGGGCGCCATCGTGTCGCTGGTGCTGGCCGGTTCGTTGCCGCAGCGTATCTCGCATCTGGCGTTGATCGACGGCGTGATTCCTCCTACAGACAAAGGCGAAAACGCTGCCGAACGCATGGGCATGGCCCTGCAAGCGCAACTGGAACTGCGCGAGAAGCGCAAACCGGTCTACAACAGCCTCGACCGAGCCATCGAAGCGCGGATGAAAGGTCTGGTGGCGGTCAGTCGTGAGGCGGCGGAACTGTTGGCGCAACGGGGATTGATGCCCGTGCCCGGCGGTTACACCTGGCGCACCGATAATCGCCTGACGCTGCCGTCGCCGCTGCGCCTGACCCTGGAACAGGCGATGGCTTTCGTCCAGCGCATCGACTGTCCTGCGCAATTGGTCGTCGCGGCCGACGGCATGCTGGCCAAACACCCAGAACTGCTGGAGCGTCTACCCTTTAACCGGGAACAGCTGCCCGGCGGACACCATTTGCACCTCAACGATGAGGCCGGTGCCGATCTTGTCGCAGACTGTTTCAATCGGTTCTTCGCCATTCCTTGACTTGCTGCGGGCAACTGTCGAGGCTGGGCGGGTTGAAATGGGAGATAACCATGATGGATCTTTACACCGCTACGACCCCGAATGGCCAAAGCGGCACCCAGGCCATGTCTGTCCGATGAACCTATCCATGCGTTCACTCAGTCTCTTGGCACTGTGCTGTTTCAGTTCCTTTTCAATCGCCGACGATGTACCGGGCAGTCAGGATCTACCGATCGTGCCGCGTCTGGCCGATGCACAAATCGTCGACTATCGTGCCCCGACCGAACTGGAGCGTGTCTATCCGCTCGGATCGATCCGTAAAATCAGCGGCAAGCTGCGCTTCGAAGGGCAGGTCAGTGCCAGAGGCCAAACCACGTCAGTGACCTACGAACTGCCACCGGAACACTCCGCCAACGAAGCGTTCACTGCCGCCCGTGAAGCGCTGCAAAAAAAACAGGGTGCCGAGTTGCTCTATTGGTGCGAGTCCCGTGATTGTGGCGAAAGCAGCCTGTGGGCCAATGAGGTCTTTGGTAATTCGAAACTGTTTGGTTCCGATGAGCAGCAGGCCTATCTGTTGCTAAGGCTGGCGGCTCCAAGGGATAACACGCTGATAGCGCTCTACAGCATTACGCGCGGCAATCGCAGGGCTTATCTGCATGTTGAACAGTTCGTGGCCGAAGCGCCGCTGGGCGAGTTGTTGCCGACGTCTGCGACCCTGTTGCGGCAGCTCAAAAGCACTGGTGAACTGGACTTTCCGAAGTTGGTGGGCGATCCGGATGACATCTGGCTGCGGCTGATTTCCCGGGGCCTGAACCTGGATATTACGCAAAGGGTGACCGTGTCGGGCCCCAAGGCCGAGGCTTGGCGACAAGCACTGATCGAGCAGGGCGTGCGCGCGAGGCGGCTGGAAGCCGGCAGTGTCGAAGGCCCTGGCCTGCACATTAATCTGTTGCGATAAGGTGTATCGGGCGGGCACGCTGTGTGTTCGCCTATTTTTTGTCTGACTGACTTTTTCGAGACCTTACATGCTCAATAACGATCGGCTGTTGGTGCAAATCCTTCTGCTGGTGCTGTTTGGTGCCAGCCTGTGGGTGATGGCGCCGTTCTGGTCGGCGTTGTTCTGGGGCGCCGTGCTGGCGTTTGCCAGTTGGCCGCTGATGCGTCTTCTGACCCGCTGGCTCAATGGCCGCGAATCGCTGGCCGCCGCCATTCTGACGTTGGGCTGGATGCTGCTGGTGGCGGCGCCGCTGGTCTGGCTGGGGTTCAACCTGGCAGATCACGTGCGTGATGCCACAGCGTTCATCAAAGATGTGCAAGTCGATGGTTTGCCGCAGGCGCCGACGTGGCTGGGAGGTTTGCCGTTTGTGGGTGAGCGGCTGGTCGGGCTCTGGAACAGCATTGATGAGCAGGGCGCCGCGTTGATGGTGTCGATCAAACCTTATCTGGGGCAGGTCGGTAACTGGTTGCTGGCGCGCAGTGCGCAGATCGGCGGCGGGATTCTCGAACTGACGTTGAGCATTGTCTTTGTCTTCTTTTTCTATCGCGACGGGCCGAGGCTGGCGGCGTTTGCTCATCGCTTGCTGGAACGCTTGATTGGCGAACGCGCCGGGTACTACATCGAATTGGTCGCTGGCACGGTTCAGCGGGTGGTCAACGGCGTGATCGGTACGGCGGCGGCGCAGGCGATTCTGGCGTTGATCGGCTTCCTGATTGCCGGCGTACCGGGGGCGTTGGTATTGGGGGTTGTGACGTTCCTGCTCAGCCTGATTCCGATGGGACCACCGCTGGTATGGGTGCCGGCCACGGCTTGGCTGGCCTGGAAGGGTGAGTATGGGATGGCGGTGTTTCTCGGGATCTGGGGGACGTTCGTCATCAGTGGCGTGGACAACGTGCTCAAGCCGTACCTGATCAGTCGCGGGGGGAATCTGCCGCTGGTAATTGTATTGCTGGGTGTCTTTGGCGGGTTGATTGCGTTTGGGTTTATCGGGTTGTTTATCGGACCTACGCTGTTGGCTGTTGCTTATAGTTTGCTGACGGACTGGAGCAAGAGTCAGGCTCGGGTTGAAGACCGCCGTTAGTTTTTTGGAATGGGACGGTATGCGCGGGCCTGAGGACTGACCTGTCTCTGGCAGGAGTCCCCAGTCCGGACTGTGGGCACCGCACGTTTCAGCTCGTCCTGATCCACCGCGCCATCGCTGTTGCTGTCGAATTTGGCGAACAGTTGCTTTTGCAGTTGCTGGCCTCGGGCGTTTTGCGTGGAGGCGCTGCGGGTGCTGGTATAGCTCGTGTAGCTGCTGACGCTACCGATCATCGGGCTCACTCCTGAACTGGAAAACCGGTGGGTGTACCGGCGCAGGCAGCCTCAAGGGGCAGGTGAGTACACACGAGGGTGGAGTTCTCAGGGTCGAGGCAGGCGGATGACTGCCGTGAGGCCGCCACCGGGGGTTTGTTCCAGGTTTAGATCTCCACCCAAACGCTGCGCGGCTTCCCGGGCAATGGTCATGCCCAGGCCGACGCCGCCGGAGTTGCGGTTGCGCGAGCCTTCCAGGCGATAAAACGGTTCAAACACTGCCTCGCGCTTGTCCTCGGCAATTCCCGGCCCATGGTCGATCACGCGGATCAGCAGTTGGCCGCGCCGATCCAGCAGTTCGATGCATGCCTGCCCGGCATAGCGCAGGGCGTTGTCCATCAGGTTATTGATGCATGAGCGCAGCGCCATCGGCTGTACCGCAAGTGGTGCGCAATGGCCGCTGACCTGCACATCCGAGCCTTGATCCTGGGCGTTTTCGCACAGAGATTCGACCAGCGCCTGCACGTCCATTAATTGCAAGGCTTCGCTGGTGCGCTGTTCGTGCAAATAGGTAAGGGTGGCATCGAGCATGCCGATCATGTCGTTCAGATCCTGGCGCATCTGGCTTTGCAATTTGTCGTCGCTGATGTTTTCCAGGCGCAGTTTCAATCGCGACAGCGGTGTGCGCAGGTCGTGGGAGACGGCGCCGAGCATTCGCGCGCGTTGCTGAATTTGTTCGCGTATCCGTTGTTGCATCAGGTTGAAGGTATGCGCTGCTTGCCGGGCTTCCCGCGGGCCGGATTCGTCCAGCGGTGGGCTGTCGAGGTCTTCACTGAGGCGCTCGGCGGCGTCACTCAAGCGCTGGATCGGGCGACTGAGCAGCTTGGCGCCATACCAAGCGGCGATCATCAAGGTAATGAACTGAAAGGTCAGTGGCACCACGGGGCCGCCGAACCAGGGTCGCGCTGGCCGTGGCGGATAGCGCGGATCCTGGTGAGGCCGTTGCCCCTCGGCATTTGGGGAAAACGCCGGGGGCGGCGGAGGTGGCGGCGGACCGTAGAGGTGAAACCAGGTGAACGCCAGCAGGTGCGCCAGGACGATCGCCACGAACAACACGCCAAACAGGCGGCCGAACAGGGTGTCGAAGCGCGCCCGCATCAGCCGATGTCTCGTGCGTCGAACAGGTAACCCTCACCGCGCACGGTTTTGATCAACTGCGGTGCTTTCGGATCGTCGCCGAGTTTCTGTCGCAGACGCGAGACCAGCAAGTCGATGCTGCGGTCGAACGCTTCAATCGAACGGCCTCGGGCGGCATCAAGCAATTGTTCGCGGCTGAGTACCCGGCGCGGGCGCTCGATGAAGACCCAGAGCAGGCGGAATTCAGCGTTGGACAGCGGCACCACCAGGCCATTGTCGGCGATCAGTTGGCGCAGAACGCTGTTCAGGCGCCAGTTGTCGAAACGAATATTGGCGCGCTGCTCGGTACGATCGTCGCGCACGCGGCGCAGAATCGTCTGAATCCGGGCGACCAGTTCACGCGGCTCGAACGGTTTGGCCATGTAGTCATCGGCACCCAGTTCCAGGCCGATGATGCGATCGGTGGGTTCGCAGCGGGCGGTTAACATCAGGATCGGGATGTCCGATTCGGCGCGCAGCCAACGGCACAGCGACAAACCGTCTTCGCCGGGCAGCATCAGGTCCAGCACCACCACATCAAAATGTTCGGCTTGCATCGCCTGGCGCATCGCCGCGCCGTCAGTGACGCCACTGGCGTGGATATTGAAACGGGCAAGGTAATCGATCATCAGCTCGCGGATCGGCACGTCATCGTCGACGATCAGGGCGCGAATGCTCCAGCGCTTGTCGTCTTTGGGCTCATCCGTTCCGGTGGTTTGGGTGTTGTGCATGGGGCTGTTCATCTGCCAGTAAGCCGCCAACCACAAAGATGGGCTGCGAGGTTGTGGTTTCAGCATAGGTGTCCGGCCGCGAAGCGGGAAGTGCTGATGTAAGGACGTGTTTCGGCTGGCGAGGCTAGCGCGGGCGCTTGTTGGCGACATGTCGGTTGTGTATCGGAGTCGACACAATAGCGTCGAACGCTATGCTGATCACGTTTGGCGCGACGAATTACCGATCATCGGGTGCCGCGCCGCCGCCGGTTCCGCTACAATGCGCGCCGATTTCGACTTGCCTGAGAGCCCATCCATGTCCGCCTGCCAGACTCCTATCATCGTCGCCCTGGATTTTCCCACCCGTGACGCCGCACTGAAGCTGGCCGACCAGTTGGACCCGAAGCAGTGCCGGGTCAAAGTGGGCAAGGAACTGTTCACCAGTTGCGCCGCCGAAATCGTTGGCACCCTGCGTGACAAGGGTTTTGAAGTCTTCCTCGATCTGAAATTCCACGACATTCCCAACACCACCGCGATGGCCGTGAAAGCCGCCGCCGAGATGGGTGTGTGGATGGTCAACGTGCATTGCTCCGGTGGCCTGCGCATGATGGCCGCCTGCCGTGAAGAACTGGACAAGCGCAGCGGCCCGCAACCGTTGCTGATCGGCGTGACCGTGCTGACCAGCATGGAACGCGAAGATCTGGCCGGTATCGGTCTGGATATCGAGCCGCAGGAGCAGGTGCTGCGTCTGGCGGCACTGGCCGAGAAGGCCGGGCTGGACGGTCTGGTGTGCTCGGCGCTGGAAGCCACCGCACTGAAAACCGCGCATCCGTCGCTGCAACTGGTGACCCCCGGAATTCGCCCGGCGGGTAGCGCGCAGGACGATCAGCGCCGTATTCTGACCCCGCGTCAGGCGCTGGATGCCGGCTCCGATTATCTGGTGATCGGCCGTCCGATCAGCCAGGCGGCAGATCCGGCCAGGGCGCTGGCCGCTGTCGTGGCCGAAATCGCCTGATCAAACGCTGAAGATCCAAAATATGGGAGCGGGCTTGCTCGCGAAGTAGGCGTATCAGTCGACACAGATGTTGACTGACACACCGCCTTCGCGAGCAAGCCCGCTCCCACATTGGTTTCTGGTGGCTTAAACCTTCAACACCAACTTGCCGAAATTCTCACCGCTGAACAGTTTCATCAGCGTCTCGGGGAAGGTCTCCAGGCCTTCGACGATGTCTTCCTTGCTTTTGAGCTGCCCCTTGGCCATCCAGCCGGCCATTTCCTGCGCCGCACTGGCGTATTGCGCGGCATAGTCCATCACCACAAACCCTTCCATGCGCGCACGATTGACCAACAGCGACAGATAGTTGGCCGGGCCTTTGACCGCTTCCTTGTTGTTGTACTGGCTGATGGCGCCGCAGATCACCACTCGCGCTTTCGGCGCCAGGCGGCTTAGCACAGCGTCAAGGATGTCGCCACCGACGTTATCGAAATAAACGTCCACGCCTTTCGGGCATTCGCGTTTAAGCCCTGCCACCACGTCTTCGTTTTTGTAGTCGATAGCGCCGTCGAAGCCCAGTTCATCGATGAGGAATTTGCACTTGTCGGCGCCACCGGCAATGCCCACCACACGGCAGCCTTTGATCTTGGCGATCTGTCCGGCAATGCTGCCCACTGCGCCCGCAGCCCCGGACAACACCACCGTGTCGCCAGCCTTAGGCACGCCCACCTCAAGCAGCGCGAAGTAGGCGGTCATCCCGGTCATGCCCAGTGCCGACAGATAAACCGGTAGCGGCGCCAGTTTCGGATCGACTTTGTAGAAACCTCTTGGCTCGCCGAGGAAATAATCCTGCACGCCGATGGCTCCGTTGACGTAGTCCCCGACGGCAAAGCCCGGGTTGTTCGACGCGAGCACTTTTCCTACGCCGAGCGCACGCATGACTTCACCGATGCCGACCGGTGGGATGTAGGACTTGCCCTCGTTCATCCAGCCACGCATGGCCGGGTCGAGGGACAGGTATTGGTTCTTGACCAGAATCTGTCCCGCAGCCGGTTCACCGACCGGCACTTCCTGATAAGTGAAGGTCTCGCGGGTGGCAGCGCCCACCGGGCGTTTGGCGAGCAGGAACTGGCGATTGGTCTGGGAAGTCATGGCAGGTTCTCGAATTGAATTAAGCCTTGTTGATAGACCTTCACCGGCGATGTCGCAAGGTTGGCTGATGCGGCGAATGCACATCGATCCAGTGCAGTGATAGTGATCTACGGGGTTCTATCACTGGGGCGCATGGGCGCCTAAACAGGCTTTTGATAGTGCTGACGTCTGGTAGAACCCTGTGGCTATGCTGCACTTGAACCCATCCCCTGCATTTACCCGTTCGAGGACATAACAATGAGCATGACGTTTTCCGGTCAGGTTGCCGTAGTCACTGGTGCGGCCAACGGCATTGGCCGTGCGACCGCACAGGCCTTCGCCGCCGAAGGCCTGAAAGTGGTGGTGGCCGATCTGGATGCGGCAGGGGGCGAGGGCACGGTGGCGCTGATTCGTACAGCGGGCGGTGACGCCACTTTTGTGCGTTGCAATGTCACCGACGAAAACGACGTAAAAAACCTGATGGAAGAGGTGATCAATGTTTACGGCCGCCTCGACTACGCCTTCAACAATGCCGGGATCGAAATCGAGAAAGGCAAGCTGGCCGAAGGCTCGATGGATGAGTTTGACGCGATCATGGGCGTCAACGTCAAAGGCGTCTGGCTGTGCATGAAATACCAGTTGCCGCTGTTGCTGGCGCAGGGCGGCGGAGCAATCGTCAACACTGCCTCGGTGGCCGGGCTGGGTGCTGCGCCGAAGATGAGCATCTATGCAGCATCGAAACACGCGGTGATCGGTCTGACCAAATCGGCAGCCATCGAATATGCGAAGAAGAAAATCCGCGTCAACGCGGTATGCCCGGCCGTGATCGATACCGATATGTTTCGCCGTGCCTACGAGGCTGATCCGAAGAAGGGCGAGTTTGCCAACGCCATGCATCCGGTAGGCCGCATCGGCAAGGTCGAAGAGATCGCCAGTGCCGTGCTGTATCTGTGCAGCGATGGTGCAGCGTTCACCACGGGACATTCTTTGGCCGTGGACGGTGGTGTCACCGCGTTCTGAAAAAGCGCCGCTTGAAAGAACCCGCCTTCGTGCGGGTTTTCTTTTTATGGACCGCCGTCAGTTCCGTTAAACCGATAAACAATGTGTATCAAATGATTAGAACGGTCGCTTTTGGCGGCGTTGTCGCACAGCCTGTGCGGCGTGGCTGTGATTTACTGCCGCCAGCAAAACGGACAGGAGTTTGCTTGCTCATGGAATTGAGAATTGATCGACAGGCAATGGTGCCGGTCGTACAGCAGATTGTTGACGGACTGACTGACTGGATCCTGCAAAGCGGGGTACCGCCGGCTACCCGCTTGCCCTCTGTTCGGCAAATCGCCCGGGGTAATCTGCTCAGTCAGTCATGTGTCGTCGAGGCTTGTGAGCGGTTGGTAGCGCAAGGCGTTCTGTCCACGCGGCAGGGCGCGGGGTTTATCGTGGCACCGTCGCCGTCGAGCCAGAGCCTGGAGGATGAATCGGTGCCATGCGAGGGCCGGCAAGCCTGGTGCGATACCGTGTGCGGCACTTCAAGTGGCTTGAAACTCGGCGGTGGCGGTTTGCCGGAGAGCTGGCGCGAGCCCGACGATCTGAGCTATGCACTGCGTGAGGTAGCGCGTACCGACATGGCAAGCCTGTTCAACTACAGCACGCCACTGGGCCTTGCAGCGTTACGCGAGCAGATCGTCAAACGACTTAAACTGTTCAGCATCGAAGCCTGCAGCACACAGATTCTGAGCACTGGCGGTGCCAGTCACGCGCTGGATCTGATTGTTCGAACCTTGTTGAAGGCTGGCGATTGCGTCGTGGTCGAAACACCGGGTTATGCGCCGCTGTTCGACCTGTTGCGGCTGCATGGCGTGCGCATGCTTGAGGTGCGTCGAACGCCGAACGGGCCGGATATCGAAGCGCTTGAGGCTCTGCTGCGTCAGTTTCAGCCCAGTGCGTTTTTCATCAACAGCCATCACCACAACCCCACCGGCAGTTCCCTGACACCGGCAGTGGCTCAGCGCATCGTGCAGTTGAGCAGGATCTACGATGTACGCCTGATCGAAGACGATGTCTACGCGGACTTGCACACTGGCAATGGTACGCGCCTGGCTGCACTGGACGATGAGGAGCGGGTCATCTATGTCGGCAGCTTTTCCAAAACGCTGAGCAGCGCTTTGCGGGTGGGGTTCGTCTTGGCCGACAGCGAGCTTGTTGCACGGCTGGCTCGGGTCAAGATGATCAGCGGTCTGGGATGCTCAAGATTTTCCGAAGCGGTGCTGGCCAGTCTGATGTCGACCGGCGCATACCGCAAACTGGTGCAGCGTCAGCGGCAGCGCTTGAACGCCGATCGCGCAGCGGCGTTACAGGCTCTGGAGGATGCCGATTGGGAGGTTTTCGGCAAACCGACGGGCGGATTGTTTATCTGGGCGCGTGCGCGAATGACCGATCAGGCTCGTGTGTTCAGGCAGGCCCAACGCTGCGGGGTGCTGCTTTCAGCTCCAGATGCCTTCAGCCCCAGTGGCGAGGCTGGCGAATGGCATCGCATCAACGTGGCTTACGCCTGTGATCCGCGCGCCCGCCAGTTTTTTCGCAATACCGGTTCGGATCGACCTCAAGTGTTCTGAAAACGACGCGGGCGTAGCTTTTTGCCATTATTCCGACGCCAGAGACTTGTGCTGGTTCATGGCCATTGCGACTCTTCATCAACAGACTTTGGCAGGGGACTACGCGCAATGATTTCGGCCGTGCAAGCACGTTTTGCCAACCTTGGTATGGCAAAAAAACTGGGTATCGGGTTTGCGTTGGTCTTGCTGCTGACCGCGCTGGTGGCAGCCATTGGTGTCTGGTCTCTGCAAACCATCAGCCAGCGTTTCGACGGGCTCAAACAGATGTCCTCGCTCAATAGCGGCCTGCTCAACGTTCGCTTGCTCGAGCAGGAATACGCCTTGCGCGGTGATCCTAAAACCGCCGATGCCGTGCGTGAGGGCGTGGACGGGCTTATTGCCCGGGCCAATGAGCTCAAGGCGCAATCACCGGTCAACGTGCCAGTGATGACGGATGTCGAGCAGTCGCTGGCGGCCTATCGAAAGGCATTCGATGAGTTCGTTTCGCTGACCCAGGCCAAGGATCTGGCGCTGGAAATGGCCAGTTGGTCGGTTTCCAGTGTGGCCAACAATCTCGACTTGTTGCAGGCCGGGCTGGCGGACGACGGTGCGTATACCTTGAAGGATTCCGAGGGCAAGGATGGCGCGCAATTCATTGAGCAGGCCAGTCAGGTCAGTCAGGTGTCGAAGCTGATGCTGCAAGCGATGAATGAGGCACGGGTTCGACTGGATCAAAGCCGCAAAGGTGATGCCGACAATGCCGACAAAGGCAAAATCGAACAGGCTGCCCAAGCCCAGGCGCAGGCTGATGAGTTGAAGTCCACGGTCAAGGACGAAGGCTATCTGACGGTGCTCAATGAAGTCTTGGGGCACATCGCAGGTTTCAACGAAAAACTGGCTGAGTACACCGGGCTGCTGGCTCAGGAAAAGACTGTTTATGAACAATTGCACGAGCGTGCTGCGCAGGTGGTAGAGCGGGTGAATCAGGCTTATGTCGCGCAAGACAGCGCGATGCAGGCTGAACTTAAGAAGAACGCGCTGCTGATCATTGGCTCATCGGCGCTGGCACTGCTTGTCGGTTTGATCGCTGCGTGGGTGATTACCCGTTTGATCGTCGCGCCGTTGCGCAGCGTGATTCAAGTCGCGCAGCAGATTGCTGCCGGAGATCTGAGTGCAACGGTCGAGGTCACCCGTCGTGATGAAATTGGCCAACTGATGTTGGCGATGCAGCAGATGGGGGCGGGCTTGAGCACGATTGTCAGCGGGTTGCAGGCCGGTATTGAGCAGTTGGCCAGTTCGGCACAATCGCTGTCGGCCGTGACCGAACAGACCAACCTTGAGGTCAGCAGTCAGAAGGAAGAAACCGAGCAGGTGGCCACGGCCATGAATCAGATGACCGCTACTGTTCACGATGTTGCGCGCAACGCGGAAGAGGCGGCGTTGGCGGCGCAGACGGCGGATGACAAGGTCGAAAGTGGTCAGCAGGTCGTGCGCCAGAGCATGGCGCGGATCGAGCAACTGGCTGATTCGGCGACTTCGGCCAGTTCCAGTATCGAAAGCCTCAGCGCTGAAATCCAGAATATCGGTACGGTGCTGGAGGTGATCAAAAGCGTGGCCGAGCAGACCAATCTTTTGGCATTGAATGCGGCAATCGAAGCGGCGCGGGCCGGTGAGCAGGGCAGGGGCTTTGCAGTGGTGGCCGATGAGGTTCGTGCTTTGGCCCGGCGTACGCAGCAATCGACTGAGGAGATCGAGCGCTTGGTCAGTGCTTTGCGCTCGGCGGCGCATTCTTCGGTGCAGCAGATTCAGAGCAGTGGTGAACTGGTGAAGCTGGCCGTCAGTGATGCCTTGCAGACGGAGAGTGCGTTGGGGAGTATTGCGGCGGCGGTTTCGCTGATTCAGCAGATGAATCAGCAGATTGCGGCGGCGGCCGAGGAGCAGAGTTCAGTGGCGGAGGAGATCAATCGCAGTGTGACGAGTATTCGCGCGAGTGCCGATCAGTCGTCGATTGCAATGCGTGGGAATGCAGCCTCGAGTGTTGAACTGGCGCAGTTGGGGGGCGAGTTGCGCGGGATGGTCGGGCATTTTCGGCTTTGATGACTTGACGACCTGACAGGTGTACTCGCTTCAAACTGTGGGCTTGCTCGCGAAGAGGGATGTAACTTCTGTGAGGCTGGGCCCCAACCGCATGACCACAAAAAAGCCACCTCTCCAGACTGTGTGAAAACACACTGATGGTGGTTTCAAGCAAACGCCCCGACTTGTTCGGGGCGTTGGCTTTTGTGCGGACGGCAGACGAAAAAGGGCGTTTCAGCCCATCAACGCCATCAACTGACGTG
>NZ_CAXAPL010000024.1:0-99983 GCF_963970845.1 Pseudomonas sp. RA_105y_Pfl2_P56 | reverse complement strand
GCGTCGTCGACGTTGGACTTGAGCGGGATCTTCTTGCCGGCACGAATGCCTTCGTCAGCGGTGATCACCACTTTGGATTTGCAGTCGATGATGCGACCGGCCAGGGCTTCCGGCGAGAAACCACCGAACACCACCGAGTGAATCGCGCCGATCCGGGTGCAGGCCAGCATGGCGACCACGGCTTCGGGAATCATTGGCATATAGATAGTCACCACGTCGCCGCGGTGTACGTCCTGACCACGCAGGGCGTTGGCGAGTTTGCACACTTGTTCGTGCAGTTCGCGGTAAGTGATGTTGCGGCTTTCGGAAGGATCGTCGCCCTCCCAGATGATCGCCACTTGATCGCCGCGCTCGGCCAGATGACGGTCGAGGCAGTTATAGGAAACGTTCAGGGTGCCATCGGCGAACCACTTGATGTCGACATGGTGATCGTCGAACGAAGTCTGTTTCACCGTGGTGAAAGGCTTGATCCAGTCAAGACGCTGGGCTTGCTCGCGCCAGAAGCCGTCAGGGTTGACGACCGACTGCTGGTACATGGCTTTGTAGGTCGCCTCGTCAGTCAGCGTGTTAGCCAGAACCTCGGGACGAACGGGATACAGAGAAGCCGCACTCATCTTTCCTACCTCGGTGTAATAGTTGTTTTTGTATGACCCAGTTGTATCCGGGCCGGCCCCATAGAACCATTCGACGATGGTAGTAACAAGCCCCTACAAAACATCCAGTTACCCCGACCGCAAGCCTGACGCCCCTCTCCCAAACACTCACCCCTCCCGTGGGAGCTTGCCTGCAAGCGATTCAGACAACTCGCTCTTTCAGGCAAATTGCTTGGCGAGAACTCGATATCGACCGATTGTTACCAAATCTGCCAAAGGTGTTTATCAAAACCCGCTCTGTTTACCCCCACCTCACCTCCCTAGAATTCACCTCGCCGACAAGGCAAAGCGATTAACAACGATACAGCCCCCACGAAGGCCGTTAATCCAGCTCTCAAGTAATAACTGCAAACGATGAAGTTACACACGCAACCCCATAAAGGTTGCGTGACCCCACTCGACCTCAAAAAGGTAAATCCGAATGAAAGCTTTATGGGTTCTGGCCATCAGCTGTCTGTGCGCAACCGCCATGGCAGACGAGGCCCCGACTGATGTCGCCCAGCAACAACCGGCCGTCGAGGAATACACCTACTCGACTCACCTGGACATCGCCAAAGTTGTCTCCATGAGCGAAGTGCCCAATGTCTGCGAAGTGGTTCCGGCCAAAATGGAATACGACGACTCCAAAGGTCAGCGCCACATCCTGCGTTACAGCATCATGGGCAATGGCTGCACCAATTGACGATTGAGACTGCACCGAATCGGATCTCTCAGCGCTTCATTGAGGGTCGATTCCAGCCCGACTTCGGTCGGGCTCAGTTGTGTCTGGAGTCGTCAAAAATGCTTGCAAAACACTAGATGTAGTGAAAAACACGGTTTTTTGTTCGTTTTTTGAGCAATTCCACATTTACGAAATTTCTTCGAAAAAAAATCTATCCCTGGCAAAGCCCTGTAAACCCACGCTCTCACTGAAAAACCACCCTCCCCGACCGCTCCATGCGCGGATTCGCCTCAGCACGGCCCGTTTTTTTTCCCTATAATGCCGCCCTAATCGGGACAGCAATATTCCCTTACAGGGATGAACAGCCCATCTGAAGCCCCGCAGCAGCGTTCAACGCGAGCTGCGCCCGTCAGAGGCTCTCGGAACCCCGAACAAAATTCTGTTTTATTGCCTGCCTTAGCTGCTGCAAAAAACGATTCCTTAAGATCCAACGCGGTCTGTACGACCGTGTGAAAAACCAAACCATCAGGTTTCACACGGGGCGACAGGCCCTCACGCAGGAGACGACACGTCATGCTGAGCTGGGACGAATTCGACAAAGAAGACAGTGAAGTAGCAGCAGTGAAAGGCGCCAACGCCGGCCACGCTACTGAAGCCAACATGGACCGCCTCGACAACGCCGGCGGCGCCGCCGCGCTCGAAGCCCGCGCCGTCACCGCCGACGACTCGGCCGCCGTGGCCCGCGCCAAGGCTGCACTGAACTCCCTCGACGTCGCCGAAGGCCTCGCCGAACTCGAAGGCGCCTCCGCCCGTGTCGCCGTTGACGAAAAGCGCATGATCAACTGCCGCGCCGACCTCAACCAACTCGTGCCATTCAAGTACGACTGGGCCTGGCAGAAGTACCTGGACGGTTGCGCAAACCACTGGATGCCGCAAGAAGTCAACATGACCGCCGACATCGCCCTCTGGAAAAACCCGGAAGGCCTGACCGACGACGAGCGCCGCATCGTGATGCGCAACCTCGGCTTCTTCTCCACCGCCGACTCTCTGGTTGCCAACAACCTGGTCCTGGCCGTGTACCGTCTGATCACCAACCCGGAATGCCGCCAGTACATCCTGCGCCAGGCCTTCGAAGAAGCGATCCACACCCACGCCTACCAGTACTGCATCGAATCGCTGGCCATGGATGAAGGCGAGATCTTCAACATGTACCACGAGATCCCATCGGTCGCGAAAAAAGCAGCCTGGGGCCTGAAATACACCCGTTCGATCTCTGATCCGAAGTTCGAAACCGGCACCCCGGACACCGACAAAGAACTGCTGCGCAACCTGATCGCCTACTACTGCGTGCTGGAAGGCATCTTCTTCTACTGCGGCTTCACCCAGATCCTCTCCATGGGCCGCCGCAACAAAATGACCGGCGTCGCCGAGCAGTTCCAATACATCCTGCGCGACGAATCCATGCACCTGAACTTCGGCATCGACGTGATCAACCAGATCAAAATCGAAAACCCACACCTGTGGGATGCCGAAATGAAGGAAGAAGCGACCCAGATGATCCTGCAGGGTACGCAACTGGAGATCGAATACGCACGCGACACCATGCCTCGCGGCGTACTGGGCATGAACGCGGCGATGATGGAGGACTACCTGAAGTTCATCGCTAACCGTCGTTTGTCGCAGATCGGTTTGAAGGAAGAGTATCCAGGGACGACTAACCCGTTCCCTTGGATGAGCGAGATTATGGACTTGAAGAAAGAGAAGAATTTCTTTGAGACTCGTGTGATCGAATACCAAACTGGTGGTGCGCTTAGCTGGGACTAATAGTCTCGCTTGGTACGATTTGACGATTGCTGCCTGAGTCGACGAGTCGAGAAAGTAAAAGCCCCGATCTGATCGGGGCTTTTTTATGGGCGATGGGTAATCCGTTTCCATCCCTACACCGCAGCGTTAAATGTCCTACAACAGTTACAGTCGCTTCCGCATTGATACCCTCCACAAGCACCTCTAAGCTCAATCGCAGGTGCCTAAGAAACGCCCAACGTAGAAGCATGGTCAACCCACAGACGCACAAGTCGTCGGTGGTGATTGCCTGCTCGTTGGGATTTCTTAAGTCCACTCTACGTTGGGGCCAGGCTCTCCAAAATCTAAACGTAGAGGTCATGGATATGCCCGATCCTTTTTCTGTAACCGTCTTCTCTCGCCACAATCTCGCTCTTCATGCCCTTCTACTCGAAAACCAACCATGGTTCTGCGCCCGCGATATCGGCCGTTTGATGGGTGTCCATCTGAGCGAACGCATGGTCAACAAACTAGACAAGGATCAGCGTCGCGTTTTTTGGATTGAGTATTTCCGGCAACCCGAAAAGCAGCTGATGCTCAGCGAATCCGGTGTTTACGCGTTATTGGTGTATCACTACGTTCCGGGCAATCGATTGTTGCGCGAGTGGTTGACTCATCAGGTGGTGCCAGCCCTGCGTGATGCGGAACACTTGGGACATTCAGATCGGCCGATGTTGAGTTTGTTGGATTGGCCGGAGATGTCGTTGAGTCTGCTGCATTGGCAGAACGAAGGTTGGATTCGGCTGCGAGACATGCCCTATCTGTTGAGCGATCAGACACCGCGAAAAGCTACCGCGACGAAGCCTTGGTGGCGGAGGCTCGCTCACGCGTTTCAGCCGTCGAAGCATTCGATGGGGTAAGCGATACGTTTGTAGGATCACATGCGAGATCCGTCGCTATTTTTTGTAGGAATTTTCGTAGACAGCAGTAATGGCCACTCAGTATCGTCCGAGGGTTTTCAACCCTCGGCGACTGTATGGATACCTCGAAAGGAAAGACTGGCTGGAGCGATGAGGAGCTAGAGGCTTCGGTAGACGCTTATCTGAAGATGTTTGCTCTTGAGCAGCAAAAGCAGCCATTCAAAAAGGCAGACGAAAACCGTCTGTTGCGTGAAGGCCCACTGAGCAAACGCAGTGCCTCCTCCGTCGAGTACCGCATGCAGAACATCTCTGCGGTGATGGAGCAATTGGGGCAGCAGCGAATTACTGGCTACGTTTCGGCAAAGAACCTTGGTTCTGGCGTTAGTAAACGGATCAAGGAATTCCTCGCGAAGAAGGGCATCCACGCATTACGAAAAGGTGAACAGCGGGCCACTACATTTACTCCGCTTCAGTTGGTCGAGATCACTGCACCTCAACAAAATGAAGCGCCAGTGGGCGTTCTAAACCCTAAAGAAACGACTTCCACAGTCGTGAGGCTTGCCCGCGCCCAGAGCGTAAAGAAATGGGTACTCAAGCACTCCCAAGGCATTTGTGAAGGTTGTGGCCAAACCGCACCATTCGTTAGTGCAAACGGCCGCCCCTTTCTTGAAGTCCATCATGTTAAGCACCTTATTGATGGCGGAACCGACCGCATATGCAACACGGTTGCGCTGTGCCCGAACTGCCATCGTCGTTGCCACCATTCCAGCGATAAAAAAGAGTTCACCGCTGAGTTTTATAAGAAAGTCGAGCGGTTGAGGCCTGAATAGAGGATCAAACTTGTGCCGAGGAATCCCAACGTCCTAAAGGCTCTGCACTGACCTCCAAATCAAACAACGACAATTCCCAACCCAATCCAAGACCCGTCCTACAGCCTCAATGCATCACCTTCATTAACGTCGCCCGGCTTCTTTCCGGTGCGACCGTTAAATGAACGAAAGGATGATCAGTGGCTGGCAAAAAGGATATTCCCCGGGTCAGGAACCCACCTTCAGGCGACGGGCATCACGTCACCTACCGGTTCATGAACGCGACCGAACTGGCCGAGCGCGAAGCCAGGCAGAACGCTTATGAGGCCATGCTGGCCCGGCAGGAGGCGTTTGAGCGCAGCCGGCAGGTCCCTGCCAAAAAAGACGACGCGGTTCGTGCCGGATGCGTGTTTGCGAAGTCTTGCAAGCTGCCGGACGCGATCATTGATTACTCGAATCCCTCCGGGATGGTACCGACCGACAGCCTGAGGGATTACGGCGAATTCGCTTTACTCGGTACCCGTGAGGCCGATGATGCCGGGCTGCGGAATCTGCAAACCATCAGCGGCAATACCGTTTCACTCGGCCTTGGGCGCCTTGCCCTTCGCAGCCCGACACTCGTCACGCCAGCAATAGGTCTTGGAGCCGCCATTGGCGCTACTGGTGCCGCACTCATGACCGGCATGGTCGCTTTGCTCTGGACGCCCAGCCTGGGTGACAGCGCTCTCTACACCGAGGAACAATTGCGCGCCCTCAAGCAGGCCCGCACCCGTGTTCGCCTGCGCATCGAGCAACAAACCGATGGCAATCTCAAAGGTTATGCCTTCTACACCGGCAAGAATCGCGATTGGGAAATGGTCGATGTCGTAAAACTGGAACCCCGCGACAGCCAGTACGTCGCCAATCTGGGTGAAGGCGTCGAGCTGATCTGGACACCCGCCGTTGACGGCTCCGACATCCTCGGCATTCCTGCTCTGGAAGCCGCTCCGCAGGCCCCGCACATCTGGGTTTACCCGCCAACGAAAGCGGCGAACGACATCCTTGTGAATCCTGTTTACCCACCGGAGTACAGGGATTTCATTCTGGTGTTTCCAGAGAGTTCGGGGGTAAGGCCGGTTTATATTGTGGTGAGTGTTTCTGATCACAAATATCATCCGGCACCGCCCGGACTTGCAGCGTTCCAGGATGCGATCAAGGCAGATCGTAAGACTTCCGTTAAAGGAGGCGGCGGGCTTAGAAAGCGATGGAAAACCAGAAAGGGACTGATTTTTGAGTGGGACTCACAACACGGTACTGTCGAGATGTATGACAAACGAGGTCGCCATCTCGGTGAGTATGACCCAGCAACTGGCGCGCAAACCAAACCAGCGGACGGCACGAGGACAGTAGAACCATGATCTATCTAATCGAGGCATTTGATAAAGAAAGCGGTTTCCTGGCTTTTGAAGAGGAACTCCCAAGTGGATCAGATCAGGCGATAAAAACCATCATGGAATGGACGGTGGAACAGCAAGGATGGGAGGGATACGATCTCTCGCACGAACAGCTTGGAGCCCTGGAAAAACTACTGGGGAAAGAAATCTATAACCCTGCTTATAAATTTCAGCTCAGCTGCAATGTGTAAACGATGGTTCTGACACCGGTGAGCAGAACAAACCGGCCTCTCCAAAGAGAAGGATAGAACCATGACTCACGTAATTTATGCGTTTGATCGATCCACCGAAGCTCTGATTTTCGAAGTGCCTATCTCGGCAGAGGCTATCGAGCAGCTGCGAGTCATCATGAAATGGAACGACGCAGAAGACGAACTCTACGGATACGATCTTGATTTTCAGCAGCTAGCACAACTGGAAACGCTAACCGGAAAATCTTTCTACGATCCTCAATACGATTACCAACTCGCTAGCTACGGAAACTAAAAATTTAGTCGCCTACACCGTCATGCGAGGTTGCTGTCGGGATCAACGATTGAGTTGATCCCACCAATCGCCAGCAGGCTGGCTCCTACAGGTTTTGCATCATCCTGAAAAGAGTCAGTGCAACCCGCGCCACCTCCCGCTATTAATACCCCTCCCCCACTCAAGGATCCGAGCCCCACCATGAAATTCGATCTCGCCTACTGCCTCGGCCTCGACGACAAGTTGTCGATCTATGACGTTCGCGATCTCAATTTCGATGAAACGGTGGCGTTTGACTCTGCGAAGGAACACTTCCAGTGCCCCAACGATGCCTGTCGTTCGGCGTTCGAGGCTTCCAACGCGTTGGGCACGTTCAACGCCAAGAATGTGAATTACGTGCGCACGCCGCATTTCAAGAATCTGCCCACTACGCAGCATGTGGCGGGTTGTCCATATGTGAGCTTGAAGGCGTCGGCGTCTGGTATTGAGACGGCGGACGGCGAGACTGATGACGGGCGGGAGGAGCATTTTCCATCAGAGTTGTTGCTGACGCGGCGTGAGTATGTGCGCAAGCCTGCCGCGCCGGCGGTGGCGGCGGATGTGTTGCGTGATGATCCGGTGCGGGTGGCGGCGGTGGGTGGTAAAGAGTCAGCGAGTCGTGAGTCGGCGCCGGACAAGACCAGTGTGTTTGCGCATCCGGTGGAGTGTTTTGTGTCGAACTTCGCCGACAAGGATTTGCTCAAGCGCATGCCGTTGAAGATCGGCGAACACACGGCGCCGTACAGTTCATTCTTCAAGCCGATCAAGTTCTTGATGGACAACAAGGGGCTGATTTACTGGGGCCGGATCAAGAAGATCGAGGACTTCCAC
Source organism: Pseudomonas sp. RA_105y_Pfl2_P56 (assembly GCF_963970845.1). Lineage (NCBI taxonomy): Bacteria > Pseudomonadati > Pseudomonadota > Gammaproteobacteria > Pseudomonadales > Pseudomonadaceae > Pseudomonas > Pseudomonas sp. RA_105y_Pfl2_P56. The sequence goes on along the minus strand of NZ_CAXAPL010000024.1, from coordinate 92,390 downwards.
GACGGCGCCAGTTTTCGTATCGATTTCGAGGACAGGGTCTGGTGGAAGAAGCCTGAGGACAGCAAGAAGAAGCCTTACACAGTCAGCGTTTATCTGAACAAGAAGCTGATCGACAACTACCGCAAGCGCAAGGCGTTTCTGGAAGAGATCAAGCAGGCGGTCGACAGTGACAAGGCATTGTTCTGTTTCTTCTATGGCGTGACGCCGGAGTTGAAGCAGGTGCCGGGCAAGAAGAACCCCGAAAAGCCTTTCGAGGTCTTCAATGCCAATATCGAGAACCTGGATCACTTCATCATTCGTGAAGCGCCGGGTCTGGCGTGACGGTTAGCCTTGGGGCAGTTGCAGTTTGACGGCGCCGGGGTGTTGTTTGATCAGTGAGTACGGCAGCACTGGCCACTCGGGCGCATCACAGGCGCGTGCGACGCGCGCAAAGTAGGCGCCCAGGTACACGCCTTTGGCGGTGAAGTGCCAGGATGGATAACCCCAGATACTTTCGTCCGTATAGTCGCAGCTGTTTTCATCCTCCTCTGCCGGCTTCTTCATTTCATCGGGATACAGCGCGGTGAGTTGTTTGACCAGCCACGGCGCGAGCACTTCACGTTGATAGGTTGAGTGCGCACTGCTTTGCGCGGAGCTCAATGGCTGATCGCCCAAGCTGTCGCGATCGGCGTGCAGCAATGGCTTGCCCTCGCCCACCCACAACACATCTTCCAGCGACAGCGAATGCCCGCTGCTCACATCAATATTGAGCGGCGAATCACCGAAGTCAGGATGCGCGCCCCCGCAGTAGTAGCTGGTTGAAATATTCAGGCTGATGAGCGCGGGCGAAATCAGCTTCGGTTCGGCCTGCTGCATGAATTCGACGTTGTCCCCACCCTGCAACTGGCAGTAGTGGTAACTGATGACTTCACTCCAGAGGCGCCCGAGCAACTGCTGATTGACCCGTTGCAGGTCATCTTTGGGCAGGCCCGATTCAACACTGAACAGCGAAATTTTCGACTCAGGCTCCGTCCACCATTGCAGGTCATAGCCCATGAAATTTTCTTTCTTCACGGGTTTGAGCTTGAGGCCCTGTAGGCGCAAATACTCGTAGGGCGAGCTTTTGGGTAGCGAGGCAATGAAGGGCAAAGTGGTTGAGGTCGGCGCAGGCAGTCTGGCCTCGGCCAGTTTCACCGGCAGTTTTTTGCCCTGCGGACTTTGCCATTCGCCCTGCCAGCCATTGGCGGTTTCTTCCAGCTTCAAGGTCGGCAGCGGCTTGTCTTCGCCGTAGCGGTTGTCGCCTTCAACGAGGTTCAACGTGCCGTCTTGCAGCCAACCGCTGAGGGCCAGGTCGCGGTGATACTTCTCGTAGAAATAACGGCCGCTCACTTCGTCCGGCTGTTCCGTGTTCAACTCAACGACGATGGGCGTTTTGCCCAGCGTGCCGGTAAATACATGCCGACCGTCGTCGGCATGGGCGGTGGAAATCAGCGTGAACAGCGCAGCGGCGCAGGTTGCCGGACGCAACAGTCCCTTGAGCATTGATCGATCCTTGAGAGAGGCAGAGACAGCGCCGGAAGATGAGTGCCGGCGCGGGTAAGTTCGGGGCGGATTATGGCGAGTGCACTCTAAGTATTCGAGTGTTGTCGCTCGTATTCTTGCAACCAGGCTTCGCGCTTGATGGCCGCGTTCTCCAGGATTATTTGCTTGCGGCGTGCTTTGGCTGCATGCAGTTGAACGTCATCCAGAAAACAATAATGACGCAGCCAGTGGAGCGTCATTTCCTCATCCGGGAAGTAATACGTCTTCACGCCCTTGCTGTTTCTGGGCGTGTCATTCATCTGCTCGTCAAACACCCTGGCGGTGTCTTCATCAGGCGGTAAACAACCGATTTGAGCGGCTTTGCTCTGGAAGATCCAGGCAATTTCATCAATGTGCTTTTGCGCACTGCGGTGGCTGCGCCGATAGAACGTTTGCTGCTCACAGGTCTGCGTCATCCGCGCCAATATCAAGTCGGGATCGAGCCACTGTTGGAGATCGTGCTTCAACGCATGCATCAACAACCCGCTGGCCCAACGCTCGACAAATCGCGCCACAAACCCTTCGGCGTCAGCCTTCTTCGCGTCGGCAAAGATCATGCAATAACGGGTTTTAACGTGGATGGCGATCAGCACATGCTTACGTTGCACGGTTATCGCGTGTACCAACCATTGCTCGTCGGCACCGGTCAACGGGTCATCTTCGATGATCGAAGACGGCGGCTTCGGATCAATGGGCGATAGCGTTTTACCCTTTTGAATCCGGCTGAAAAACTTACTGGCAGCCTCGGTGCAATTGAAAATCAACATCCTGGTTCTCTGCTAAATACGGGAAATGATGCTCTGTCGTCATGTTTGATTTCTTCTGCCCATTCAGTGTTGCAGGGCTGGCGAGCGGTGCCTGAAATGCGCTCTCACCGCTCTGAGCCGATATCTCACAATTGCTCATCGGTCTGTAAGGCTCACTTTATCGAGATAGCCAGCAGCACGACAATCAGCAATCCAATATAGACCCACGCATGCACCCGATCCGGAATCCGTCCGATCCACGGCGTGGCCAGTCTAATCCCTATCAACGAACCAACCGTCAGCACCGCAAACGCCAGCAGGTCTACGTAACCGATAAACCATGGTCCCAGATCCGTCTCGCTGACCCCGGCCAGCGCCATGTAGGTCAGCGTCCCAGCCATTGCCACCGGCACACTCAACGGATTGGCCATGGACGTTGCCTGGGACATGCTCAGTCCGCAGCGACGCAGGAGCGGCACGGTCATGACGCTGCCTCCTACACCGAGGAACGTGGCGATGGCGCCGATGCCTACACCGCCGCCGGATATTTCTGTAATGCCGAGTCGGCGGGGGATGACGCCTTCGTTGCGGGTGAGAAAGCCGCGTCTGAGCAGGCAGTCGATGATGGTCACGCCGAGGTAGGCGATGAAGGCATAGCGGATGATTTCGCCACTGACCCACACTGCCGCAATCGCCCCCATAACCGCGCCAACCCCGATAAACCCTCCCAGCGGCCACAGATAATGACGGATCAGGTTGCCGGCGCGGCGGTGTTTGTCGGTGGCGATCAGGGCGTTGACGATCATCACGCAGGTCGAGGTGGCGACGGCGATGTGCATGGCCGATTGGCCGACGGGGTCATCGGCGCCGTGGCTGGCGGTGAGCAGGCGATAGAGCAGCGGCACGACCACGAAGCCGCCGCCGAAGCCGAAGAGCACGGCGGTGATGCCGGTCAGGCAGCCGAATAGGGTCAATAAGAGATAGAGCATGGAGGCGTCGTCCGTTGGTGAGGAGCGGTCGACGATAGAGCGGCAGGTCTTGGCCTGCCTCAGCAAGCCGGCCAATAATGTTTGCGTTTACGCCAATGGTTGAGATCCCTCAATGCGCAATGTTTCGATCAATCTGCTGGATGACACGCCGCGCCCGGTGGTGGCGATCGGTACGGATTATTCCCACGGTCATCTGTTGCCGTTTCATACGCATCGGCGCGCGCAATTGTTGTACGGCGCGACCGGGGTGATGCAGGTCAGCACCCATGACGGTAACTGGGTGGTGCCGCCGCAGCGCGCGGTGTGGATTGCGCCGGGGGTGGCGCACGAGGTGTTGATGCTCGGCGTGAGCACGCGCAGTTTGTACATCGAACCGGGCGCGGTGGACTTGGGTGGCCGCTGTCAGGTGGTCAGTGTGTCGCCGCTGATGCGGCATTTGCTGATGGAGGCGGTCGACGTGCCGCTGACCTATGACCTGAGCGGCCGCGACGGCGCGTTGATCGATCTGTTACTGCATGAACTGGTGCGCAGTGCGCCATTGCCCTTACACATTCCCTTGCCGACTGAGGGAAAACTGCTCGCGCTGTGTCAGAACTTTCTGCATCAACCGTACGCCCATCAATCACCAAAGGAATGGGCGGACCAGTTACACATAAGCTTGCGTACCTTCAACAGAATGTTTCGGCAACAGACCGGGTTGAGCTTCAGTCAATGGCGACAACAAGCCTGCGTGATACAGGCATTGGCGCGGCTGGCGTCGGGTGAAGCGGTCACGCGGATTGCCCTGGATTTTGGCTACCAGAGCCCGGCAGCGTTCTCGACGATGTTCCGGCGCATTCTCGGTCAGGCACCGTCCGTCTGGTTGGAGGCGGCTAATTGAGGCAAATCAAAAATTGCGTTTGATCCCGGCCAAAAACAACTGTACAAAAACACAGTGTATTTTCAATCAGCACTCTTGAGCCCGGAGCACACCATGGCCTCTCTTGCGATGAACCATATCCTCGAACGCATTGCCCTTTTCCAGTTCACCCCGACTCACTGCGTCCAGGCCCGAGCGATGCTGGGCTGGAGCGTGGAGCAGTTGTCGCTGGAAGCTGAAGTTTCGGTAGCCGACATTCAACGGTTCGAGGCGCAGCAAGAGCTCGCCGATGCGGCGCGCCTGGCGCTGGCGTATCGGTTTGAGGCGCAGGGGTTGGTGTTCTTCCCCGGGTTTGCGCCGGGGTGCAGTGCGAGTTTGGCGGGGATGGCTGTGGAATCGGCGGGGCGTGGGGGTTATGCGATGGCTGATTAAAAGTACACGTTGATTTTTATCCCCATATAGGTATATTCCGCATGAGTGCAAGGAAGCCGCTCTTGTGGGTCTGCAGTAGTAAAAAAGATCTCAAGCAGATGCCCACTGAGGTACAGGACGTTTTTGGTCATGCACTGGATTTAGCCCAAAGTGGCTTGAAGTACCCAGATGCAAAACCCCTGAAAGGTTTCGGAGGTGCGGGTGTCCTAGAGTTGATCGAAGACTACGACACCAACACTTACCGCGCCATTTACACAGTTCGTTTCGGCAGTGCCATTTACGTTTTGCACTGTTTTCAGAAGAAGTCGACAAGCGGAGTTAAAACCGCCCGGTCCGACATCGACCTGATCAGAAATAGACTTCGAGCCGCTCAGGATCATGCGAAAGGATCAGAAAATGATAGAAATTGAAGAAAGCAGCGGGAACGTCTATCAAGATCTGGAGTTGCCCAATGCCAGTGAAATGCAGGTTAAGTCGCAGCTCGCAGCAAAAATCGGCGAGATCATCAAGGCGCGCCATCTCACCCAAATTCAGGCTTCGGAGATTCTGGGGCTTTCACAACCCAAACTTTCAGAGATGCTGCGAGGAAAATTCCGCGGTATCAGTGAAGCGAAAATGATGGAATGCCTTTCACACTTGGGACGAGACGTACAGATCGTAGTGAAATCGGCCCCCCGTTCACGGAAAGAGGGACGTATTGAAGTGGTGTTCGCTTAACACGAGCGCCTATCACGCATTCTGGACCATGGCCTCACGCTCCTCCTCAACCCCCAACCACCACGCATTCCCACGCTGCGGCTGAGCGATGTTAAACGCCTCGCCCATTTGCGGGGTGGTGATCGAAATACTGCGTTCCCAGGCCAGTGACAGGATGCGGTCGAACGGTTCATGCCAGGCATGCATCGCCAAATCGAACGTGCCGTTGTGGATGGGAAACAGCCAGCGACCCTTGAGGTCGATGTGCGCTTGCAGGGTTTGTTCCGGCTGCATGTGTACATGTGGCCATTCGACGTTGTAAGCACCGGTTTCCATCAGGGTCAGGTCGAACGGGCCGTACTGTTCGCCGATGCGCTTGAAGCCGTCGAAGTAACCGCTGTCGCCGCTGAAGAAGATCCGCGTGTCGGCGTCGATCATCACCCATGACGCCCACAGCGTGCTGTTGCCGTCGAACAGGCCACGGCCGGAGAAGTGCTGCGACGGCGTGGCGATGAAGCGGATGCCGGCGATTTCGGTGCCTTGCCACCAGTCGAACTGACGAACTTTGTTGGCATCAATGCCCCACTTGATCAGGGTATCGCCGACGCCCAACGGGGTCAGGAACAGGTTGGTTTTGGCGGCCAGCCTGAGTACCGCCTCGTAATCGAGGTGATCGTAGTGGTTGTGGGACAGAATCACCGCTTCAATCGGCGGTAATTCGCTGATGCTGATCGGTGGCTGGTGAAAACGTTTCGGGCCAGCCCATTGCACCGGCGATGCGCGCTCGGCGAAGACCGGGTCAGTGATCCAGAATTTATCCTGCATCTTGAGCAGCAAGGTCGAGTGACCGAGGCGATAAATACTTTGGTTTGGTGCGGCCAGCAGGTCTTCACGGGTCAGCGGCTGTACCGGAATGGCAGCGGCGGGACGGGTGTTGTGCGGTTTGTGGAAGATCATGTTCCATATAATCCGCAGCGTTTTACGAAAACCTTCGCGCTGCACCGGCGCATGATTGCGAAACAGCCCCTGATCCTGTCGAGAGGCGTCAGGCGTGGAATTTTTATCCGGGAGCGAATCTGGATTGGCCATGACTGAATGACTCCAGAAAACCGCGTCATTCGCGGTTTTCCACGGTGGGACGATAAATGGCCAAGCTGCACGCCTAGGCCGAACTGTCTGGTTTTTAGGCTGCGTGGATTAACGCAACATTACACTGATCGGTGTAGTTTCTAGGTTGCATGAAAGCGCATGGCAAGTAAACTGCCAAGTGTAATTTCATCTCCTCCTTGCCGAAGCGTATCTATGACTGCTCCACAGCGCCTCACCGACCGTAAACGCGAAGCCATTATTCAAGCGGCGATTGCCGAATTCCGCGCCAACGGTTTCGAGATCACCAGCATGGACAAGATCGCCGCCACCGCAGGTGTGTCCAAGCGCACGGTGTACAACCATTTCCCCAGCAAAGAAGCGCTTTTCGCCGAAATTCTCAACCAGTTATGGGCACGAATCAGCGACGAGCCGTCGGTCATTTATCGCCCCGATCAGCCGTTGAGCGATCAGTTGCGGCAAATATTGCAGGCCAAGGTGCAGATGATGGCGGACGAGAACTTCCTCACGTTGGCGCGGGTGGCAATTGCCGCGACCGTTCATTCCCCGGAGCGCGCGCAAAACATGGTCGAGCGCATGGGTGAACACGAGGGAAGTCTGACTGTGTGGATTCGTGCCGCGCAGGCCGATGGCCGACTGAAACCGGTTGACCCGGAGTTCGCCACGCACCAGGTGCAGGGGCTGCTCAAAGCCTTTGGCTTCTGGCCACAAATGTCGATGGGCCGCGCTGCTCTCGATGCCGACATGCAGAACACCGTCGCCGAATCGGCACTGGAAATGTTTCTGGCCCGTTATCAACGCTGACTCATCTCTCGTCACCCATCCTGCGCTGTTGAGTGAGCCTGAGTATCGGTTTGACGCGGCCTAAAAACTTGTACAAGGTCGCCCGCAACTAAAAACGGATCCAAAAAAGCGCTAAACGCCTTTAAATTAAAGCTTCACAGCGCCATCAGCGTCGCCTTCACTTGCTTGAAAGCTTGCCACATTGCCCCTTAAAAACTTATACAAGATTGTATAAAAATTACTTTCTTGTACAAGTTTATGAAGTTTTGTATAAGTAGCGAGCTGTCAGTCATGGAATGCTGGCATTGAGCCGCCAACGCCGAATGCCGCCCGCGCATTCGGCCTGCCAGCGCGGGAATAAGGACTGAATCCTTGACCCAACCTATTTCCAGAGTACTGCGAGCATGTTTTTCAATCGCCAGAAGTCCGTCATCGACGATCTCCAGCAAACCCTCACCGAGCAAGCCGGCCTGCTCGATGCGATCAATCGCTCGATGGCGGTGATCGAATTCGACCTTGAGGGCGTGGTGTTGCGTGCCAACGACAACTTTCTCAAGACCATGGGTTACACGCCCGAGCAGGCTATCGGCCAGCCACATCGACGTTTCTGCACGCCGGAGTTCGGCCGCAGTGCTCAGTACACACAGATGTGGTCACAACTGAAGAACGGCCAGTTTCTGTCAGGCACCTTTGAACGGGTCGACAGCAAGGGCGAGCCCATCTGGCTCGAGGCCAGTTACAACCCGATCAAGGATGCTTCGGGACGTGTGGTGAAAGTGGTCAAGTACGCCATGGACGTGACCACCAAAATGCAGCAGGAAAGCGAGACCAACGCCAAGTTGCAGGCCATCGACCGGGCGATGGCGGTCATCGAGTTCAACCTTGACGGCAGTATTCTTACGGCCAATCAGAATTTTCTGACACGCATGGGTTACACACTCGCCGAACTCAAAGGTAAACATCACCGCTTGTTCTGTCCCCCGGAACGGGTCAACAGCAGTGCATACGAGGATTTCTGGCGTCGGTTGAACCAGGGCGAGTTTTTCCACGGACAGTTCGAACGCATTGATAAACGTGGGCAAACGGTATGGCTTGAGGCCAACTACAACCCGGTCTACGACGCGGCCGGGCGCTTGTGCAAAGTGGTGAAGTTTGCCTCGGACGTTACCGCCCGCGTGGTGCAGCACGAACAGGACGCGCGCAGCGCCAGCGCGGCTTATCACATCTCGGTGGAGACTCGAAAAGTCGCCGAGCAAGGCACACAGGTGATCCAGCAGGCCGCCAGCGAAATGCGCGAAATTGCCGAGGACATTGCCCAGTCTTCAACCTTGATTGCGCAACTGGGCGAACGCTCGGAGCAGATCACTGCCATCGTCAACACCATCCGTGCGATTGCCGATCAGACCAACTTGCTGGCGCTCAACGCGGCGATCGAAGCGGCGCGCGCCGGTGAGCAAGGTCGCGGTTTTGCGGTAGTGGCCGACGAGGTGCGACAACTGGCGGCGCGCACCAGCGGTTCGACGGCGGAGATTTCCGGCATGATCACCTTGATCCAGAACGAGACCCGGCAAGCGATCAAAAGTATGGACGGCACCCGAGGTCGCGCGGCGCAAGGCGTTGAACTGGCGAATCAGGCGGGCACGGTGATTTTGCAGATTCGCGACGGCGCCAGTGAAGCGGTGCAGGCGGTCAGCATGTTTGCCAACGAGCACGCGCCAGGCTGATATCTGTGCATCGCTGGTAGACCGAGTCGCGGCCATCGCGGACAAGCCCGCTCCCACAGAGATTGAGTCAACCACACAATTGGTGTACGACGACTTAACTTGTGCGCGCGCGGGCTGCCAAAACGCAGCGCTATAGTGACTGAACGTCCCAAGCCCTGCCGAGTGCATCATGACCACTGAAAAAGCTGAAACACCTGCCACCGACCACCTACGCTTCCACCGCCCTCACGCCCACCTCGCCACAACCTTCGGCAACGACAAATTCGCGCTGCGGGCCGAGGCATTTGCGCGGTTCTTCGGCACGCCTCTGTTCCTTGGCGCACAAACATTGATTGTCGCGGTGTGGATCGGCCTCAACGTGTGGGGTGTGACGCAATTCGACGTCTACCCGTTCATCCTGCTGAACCTGGCGTTCAGCTTGCAGGCCGCTTATGCCGCGCCGTTGATCCTGCTGGCGCAAACCCGTCAGGCTGCACGCGACAAGGCGCAAGCCGACGCTGACGCGCAGCACCGTGAAGCCCTGGCGCAAGCCAACACCGAGCGCCAGGCCCAGGCCGCGAAGAACACCGCGCAATTGCTTGAACTGCTGGAACAAAACACCCGCCTCACCGAAATGACCAGAGACCTGAGCGAACGCATCGAAGGTCTGACCAAAGAGTTACACGCGCATGTGTGTCAGAACGCACTACGTTGATCAGGACAGACGCAGGGCTCGCCCGAGCTCATCAAACAGTGTGACCACCGAGCGCAACGCCCGGCAATCCGGGCGGGTCAGCAACCACAGGGCGGTGTCGTAGCCCTGCAACGGCTCGCTCAATGCCTGCAAACCGTCACTGATCAAGAAGTCCGGCAACGCCGCGACACCAAGGCCGGCGCGCACCAGTTCGGTGACGGACAGCATGCTGTTGCAGCGATAGCCCGGGGTCACGCCGGGCAAGTGCTGACGACGCCAGGCGACCGTCGGATGATCGGGCAGAAAGTCATCCGGGGCGATCCAGGTCAGCGCTGTCAGATCCGAAGCATCGACGCTGTCCAAGTAGCGCGCGCTGGCGCAGACCCGGTAGGAAATCTTCGCCAGTTGCCGTCCGACCAGATGTTGCGGCGGTGTGCGCGTCAGGCGCAGGGCAATGTCGGCGTCACGACGGCTAAGGTTGGCGAAATCGTTGGAGGTGCTCAATTCGAGGGTCAGCGCCGGGTAGTTGGGCATGAACTGCGCCAGCGCCGGCAGCAGCAAGCCTTGCAACACCGAGTCGGTACACGTCAGGCGCACCGTGCCGCTGATCACTTCGCCCCCCTGCTCCACGCCGATCCGCGCGGCGTCCAGTGCTTGCTCGGCACGTTCGGCCTGCTCGGCCAGCGTCTGTGCAAGCGTCGTCGGTAAATAGCCGGTGCGGCTTTTTTCAAACAATTCGCGGCCAAGGGCAGCCTCCAGACGGCGCACGGCGCGGAACACCGTCGACACGTCAACCTTCAGCAGCTGTGAGGCCCGGGCCAGAGAGCCGCCGCGCACCAAAGCGAGGATCAGGGCCAGATCCGGATAGTCGAGCCGATAGTGCGTCGGTGCATTGATCACTTGGGTAAACGCCAATATTGAGTGCGTGAACGCCAATCTATAGTGGGCGCCATCAATCAACAAGCGCAGGGAACCCCCATGGAAAGCCGCGTCATCCGCATTGCCCTGATCGGCGATTACGACCCGCTAGTCACCGCCCATCAAGCCATCCCCGTGGCACTCGGTCTGGTCGCCGAACACCTCGGCCACCCTGTGCAATTGGACTGGTTGGCCACCGAACACATCCACGCCGATACACCACTGGAAGGCTTCGACGGTTTCTGGTGCGTGCCGGCCAGTCCTTACAAAAGTGAAGCTGGCGCACTGCGGGCGATCCGTTTTGCCCGCGAGCAGCAGCGCCCTTTCCTCGGCACTTGCGGCGGTTTTCAGCATGCCGTGCTGGAATTTTCCCGCCATGTGCTGGGCTGGGCCGACGCTGAGCATGGCGAAACCTCACCCGATTCAGAGCGAGCCGTGCTCACGCCTCTGATCTGCTCGCTGATCGACGCCGTGGACAGCATTCATCTGCTGCCCGGTTCGTTGATCGCCCAAGCGTACGAAACGTCGCAGATTCATGAAGGCTATCGCTGCCGCTACGGTGTGAATCCACACTACGCGAGTGACCTTCTCAAACATCAGCTCCAGGCGGTGGGGCATGATTCAGCGGGGGATTTGCGGGCATTCGAACTCAAGGATCATCGTTTTTTTGTCGCAACGTTGTTTCAACCGGAACGTGCGGCGCTCAAGGGCCAGATGCCGCCGTTGGTGCGAGCGTTTGTCGAGGCTTGCAAGGAGCAACGTTGATGAAGCCGACTACAGATTGTTTCGCGGTGATTTTCAATTCAACCCGCACCGAGGGCGACAACGGTTATGCCGAGGCGTCCGAGCGCATGATGGCGTTGGTGGGCGCACAGCCGGGGTTTCTTGGAATTGATTCGATTCGCGGGCCGGATGGTGTCGGGATCACGGTTTCGTACTGGGAGAGTGAGGCGGCGATTTTAGCGTGGCGACAAAATCCTGAGCATCGGGTGATCCAGGAACGAGGACGCTCGATCTGGTATTCGGCGTTCCATACGCGGGTGTGCAGGGTTGAGCGTGAGTATCGGTTTGGGCAGTAGGTGCTGTGCCGTGCTTTAGGCCGCCTTCGCGAGCAAGCCCGCTCCCGCAGGTGATTGGTGAGCGCCACAGAGCCCGTGTGGGAGCGGACTTGCTCGCGAAGAGGCACTCACCGTCACGAAAAACCCTCAGCCCCGCACCAGACTGCGCACCGCCACAATCTCTGGTACTTCGCGCTTGTGCATGTAAACGCGCAACGGCTCGGTGATGTTGAGGCGGTCATCGACATTCTGATCCAGCAACAACTGAATCAACTCGCGTTTAAGCGTCATGGTCTGCGGCGACGCGGGTGCCCAGACGAATTCACTGGCGGGAATAATGCCGTCGTCGGCCACGTCCATGCCGAACGAATCTTCGCTGAAACGCACGATGTACTGACCGGTTTTGCGGTTCAGGCCAACAAAGCCTTTGAGGTCGTCGGCGGCCTGGCAGATGAGTTGGGAGGTGATGTGCATGATAAACCTCACGAAAAATGATCGATGGTTTACACGCAGGGCATTGGACGGCGCGCTCTCTGCCGGAGCGTCTGCCGAGGGCAAGCGTACTGCAAACGGCGCCACAAAAGTGCAGGAAAAATCGCTTTTAATACGTTTATGTCGGTCTGGCGATGGCGGGCAATCGATTCAGTTGTTAAAAGGTACGTCTTTGAAACTGCCCTGCGAAAGGAACTCGAACATGCCCGCCACGTTCACCAAAAGCGCCCTCATGCTGAGCCTGCTGCTCGGCCTTGGTCAGGCGCATGCCGCCAGCCAGACTGATCCTGCTGCAGTCGCCGCCGCTCATGGCATTCCACATCCGGCGGTGATTGCCCACCGTGGCGCGTCCTTCGACGCCCCGGAATCCACCGCCGCTTCCTACAAACTGGCCCGTGATCTGGGTGCCGACTACCTGGAAATGGATTTGCAGCGCAGCAAGGACGGCGTGCTGTTCGCCCTGCACGACAACAACCTGCAACGCACCACCGACGTCGCGACCAAATTCCCGGATCGTAAAGACAGTCCGGCCAATGCCTTCACCATGGCCGAGCTGAAAACCCTCGACGCCGGTAGCTGGTACAACAAGGCGTACCCGGATCGCGCACGCCCGTCTTACGCGGGGCTGAAAATTCTGACCCTCGATGAAATCATCAATATTGCCCAGGCCAACCCAGCGCACAAACCTGGTCTGTATATCGAGACCAAAGAGCCGCAACTGTTCCCCGGGATCGAACACGATCTGAAAGAGAAACTGCAGGATCGCGGCTGGTTGAGCCGGGCAGGTTCGAAACTGGCGAAGAGCGAAACGAGCGTCGGTCAGGGTAAAGGCCGGGTGATCTTGCAAACGTTCGAGAAGAACAGCCTCGAACTGCTGCAAAAGGAAATGCCGCAAGTGCCGAAAATCCTGCTGCTGTGGGTGGGCGAAGGCGGCATGGAGCCGAAATCCAAGGTGACTTTTGCCGAGTCTGGCGAGAAGGACAAAAACGCGTTTTACGGTAAACAGGAACCGAAGTCCGATGCCGAGTTCAAGCAGTGGGTCGACTTCGCCAAGGCGCATGGTGCCATCGGTACCGGCCCTTCGGCGAAGCTGACCCATGGCGGCGACCAGAGCTACTCGGATCTGGTGCAGCCTTGGATGAACCAATACACCCACGATCAAGGCTTGCTGGTGCACGTCTACACCGCCGATGAGCCGGTGGACTTCGAGAAGGTCATGGCCGCAGGCGTCGATGGCATCTTCACCAACCGCGCCAGCGAACTGTTGAAGTTCTACAAACGCCCGGCAGCGGCCAGTGTTGATCAGGTGTTGAAGAACAACGGCTTCTGATCGGCCACCGGGGTGTCCGCATCGCGAGCCGGTTCGCTCCCACAAGAGCATTCTGCGGACGATGCGGTGTTTTAAGGGTGAATTAAGTTGCGGTGGTTAACCTGAGGCCACTTCAACAAACAACCCAAGGAATGACCCGATGAAAACGTTGACTGCCCTGTTTGCCGCCGCCGCTCTGACCCTCAGCGCAGGCCTGGCCCAGGCTGATGTGCGTGTCGATCAGATCCCCGAACTGGTCAAATCCGGCAAGATCAAATCGCTGGAAAGCATGAACCAGGAAGCGCTGAAACTGCACCCGGGGGCGACCATCACCGACACCGATCTGGATAACCACTTCAACGGTTATGAGTACGAAGTCGAACTCAAAACTGCCGACGGCAAAGAGTACGACGTGGACTTTGATGCCACCACCGGCAAGGTGCTGAGCAACAAACTGGATAGCTGATACACCTTGCACACCAAGCCGCTCGATCACTGGATCGCGCGGCTTTTTTGTGCCTGACAGCAAACCCTTTGGGAGTGGGCTTGCTCACGAAGGCGGTGCTGGCCGACGCCGTGGTGGAGGTGTCTTCACTGACTTCGCTGATCGACGTTTTGCGGGTCGCCGTGGCGAGGGTTTGATTGATCGATACAGAACTGAGGCCGACCATGGGAATGCTCCAATGCCGGTTATAGATAACCGGCCATCGATCATGCTCGCCGCCAATTGAGATTGACTGTGTACCGTCTCGGTATCCGATCCGGTACACAGCCAACGAGTCAGGCACTCAGGCGTGCGGTGACTTCGTTCAGTTGCCCGGACAGGCCGTGCAGGTTCTGGCTGGCGCTTTCGGTGCGCTGCACGTTGTCGAGGTTGGTGCTGGCAATCGAAGTGATCTCGGTCAGGTTGCGCGAGATGTCTTCGGCCACCGACGTCTGCTCTTCGGCCGCCGTGGCGATCTGACGGTTCATGTCGCGGATCGCTTCGACGGCGTGGGTGATGCGCTCCAGCATCGCGCCGGCCTGAGTGACTTGCTCAACGCTTTCGTCGCTGCGCGCCTGGCCGCTGTCAATGGCTTGCGCGGCGTCCACAGCACCGGTCTGCACGTTCTGGATGATCTGGTTGATCTCGATGATCGACTCCGCCGTGCGCTGTGCAAGGTTGCGCACTTCGTCAGCCACTACGGCAAAACCGCGCCCTGCCTCACCGGCCCGCGCCGCTTCGATTGCCGCGTTCAGCGCCAGCAGGTTGGTTTGCTCGGCGATGCCGCGAATCACTTCCAGCACTTTGCCGATACGGCCGCTGTCGGCTTCGAGACGACGGATCACCGTGGCGGTGTTGGTGATTTCGCTGCGCATCTGGGTGATGGAGTGGATGGTGCTCTGCATGACCTTTTCACCCTGTTGGGCAGACTGGTCGGCATCGTCGGCAGCACGCGCAGCGTCAGCCGCGTGACGCGCGACTTCCTGGGCGGTGGCGGACATTTCGTTCATTGCCGTGGCCACTTGATCGGTGCGGTTGAACTGCTCGTTGGTGCCGCCGGCCATGGTGGTGGCGATGGCGTTCAATTCGCCGCTGGCGCTGTCCAGATCGCTGGCGCTGCGTTGCAGGCGAGTGAAGGTTTCAGCAAGGAAATCACGCAGGGTGTTGGCGGCGGCCGCGAGGTTGCCCAACTCGTCCTGACGGTCGCTGACCACACGCTCGGCCAGTTTGCCGCGACTCAACTGGGTCACGTAATCAATCAGCTTGCGGATCGGCTCAACCAGGTTGCGGTTGACCAGCCACAGGCTCAACACACCGATCAACAGGCCCGACGCGAGCATCACCAACAGCCCAAGCCAGACGGTGCGATCGGCTTCGGCGCTGATCGATACCGATTGCTCGGTGCCCTGTTTGCGCAACTCGGCCACCAGTTCGCTCATTTGCTCGCTGGCGGCGCGGTCGACACCTTTGACGGCGTTGTCGCCGGCAACCGGATCGCCACCGGCGGCCACATAGGCATCGCGGCCCTTCTGATAAGCGGCACCGAGTTGGCGATGCTCGTCACGCAGACGTTCGATACGGGTTTTCAAACCGGGATCGATACTCTTCTGGCTGGCCAGTTCGCCGAGGATGTTCTGTACATCGCGCTGACGATCTTCGAACTGCCCCCAGTACTTGCTCAGATCCGCCGGTTGCTTGCCGCGCAGCAGGACGTTTTTCCATTCCTGCACCTGCACTTTGAATTGCAGGTTGGCTTCGTCGATCAGTTGCGAGGTGTGCAACGGACCGGCGATCAATCGGCTGTAGCTCTGCACGCCGTTGGACAGGAAATGAAAGCAGGCCAGTGCGATCAACAGCATCGCTAGCAGGCTGCCGCTCAGCAGGGCGAGAATTTGCGCTCTCAGGGATTTTTGCAGCATTGCAGGTACTCATGGCAGGGATGAGGCACGCCTGTTTCAGGCGTGAAAAAGTGGCCGGACTTCCCTGTCGGCGAACCGTGGCGTGGCCAACGGTGCGCAACCTAACGTACCCGTGATCGGCGCGCCAAAGCCGTTCTTGAGAGGTTCCCGACCGCCGGTAGCGCTTTGATTTGACGTCACTTTTTTGTCACGCAAACGTCATGTGACATTGCGATGATGCCCCCCAGGTGAACCTGTAACCCCTGCGCCAACCGCCCTCCTCGCAGCGAGCCTCCATGAACCACAGCCTCGATATCAGTCATCGCGACCCGGACTTGTTTGGCTTGCTCTACGGCTTCCGTTTTCTGCCGGGTGAGCGTGGTCGCGAAATCGATTCGGCCACCGCATTGCGCTGCCTGCAAGGTGACAGCGACAGCAATGAATTCCTCTGGCTGCACCTCAATCTGGCTCACGCCGCGTGCGAGCGCTGGATGAAAAGCCATCTGCAATTGCCTGAAGAATTTTTCGAAGCGTTGCATGAGGGCTCGCGTTCGACGCGCATCGAGCATGTCGACTCGGCGCTGTTGGCGGTGGTCAACGACGTGGTGTTCAACCTCAGCAGCATGGTGTCGTCGGATGTGTCGACGCTGTGGGTCTGCGTGCGCAGCAAACTGATTGTCAGCGCGCGCCTGCAACCGTTGCACTCGGTGGACAAACTGCGCTCGTCGGTGAAGGCCGGCGAACGCTTTCGCTCGCCCTCGGAATTGCTTGTACACCTGCTGCGCGATCAGGGCGAAGTGCTGACCCAGATCGTGCGCAAGACCAGCATGAGCGTCGATCAGGTCGAGGATCAATTGCTCTCCTCGCGGCTGTCGACCAACCGCGCCGAACTCGGCGCCAATCGCCGGGTGCTGGTGCGCTTGCAACGATTACTGGCGCTCGAACCCGGCTCTTTACTGCGCCTGCTCAACCGTCCGCCGCCGTGGTTGCAGAAGGAGGACGTGAAGGAGTTGCGCAAGTCCACCGAGGAGTTTGCGCTGATCATCAACGACCTCACCGCCCTTGGTGAGCGGATCAAGTTGCTGCAGGAAGAGATCGCCGCCAACCTCAACGAACAGAGCAACCGCACGCTGTTCACCTTGACCGTGGTGACGGTACTGGCGTTGCCGATCAACATCATTGCCGGTTTCTTCGGCATGAACGTGGGGGGTGTGCCGCTGGCGACAGATCCTGAGGGGTTCTGGATTCTGGTGGCGCTGGTGGCGACGTTTACCGTGATCGCCGGGCGCTGGGCGTTTCGTAAACGTGGCGATTACTGATCCACTCTTTTTTGTGCCCATCACAGACAACGATGTGGGTCAGAGGGTTGAACGGATCACCTCACCGAGCCAATCCATGAACACCCGCACGCGTAGCGGTAAATGCCGCTGCCGCGCATACAGCAACGAAATCGCCATGGCTGGCGCGGTGTACTGCGCCAGCACCGTCACCAGTTCGCCGTTATCCAGATGCGGCTGCATGCCGGTGCGCGGCACCTGCACCAGACCAAAACCGCCCAGGCAGGCCGACTCGTAAGCATCGGTGCTGTTGACCGTCACGCTGCCAGCCATCGGCAAACGCCGGACCTGGCCGCCCTCCTCGTAGACAAAGCCTTCCGAACGCGCCCCCAAAACACCGACGTAATGCACCAGCCGATGCTGCGCCAGATCCTCCAGCGTTTGCGGCACGCCGTAGCGCGCCAGATAAGCGGGGCTGGCGCAGTTGATCATGGGAAAGTCGCCCAGATGCCGGGCTACCACCGATTGATCGGGCTGCGCGCCGATCCGCACCACACAGTCGAAACCCTCGCTGAGCAGATCGACCCGGCGGTCGGTGCTGCTGATTTCCAGTTCCAGATTGGGGTGGCGCGCCATGAACGACGGCAGGCGCGGCATGACCAGTCGCCGCGACAGGATGTTCGGCATGTCGACGCGAATCCGCCCCGTCAGCGAGGCCTCGTCCTGACGAAACAGGCCTTCGATCTCGTCCATGTGCGAAAGCAGATCCTTGCTCCGCTCGTACAACACCAAACCGTCCTGTGTTGCCTGCACTTTGCGCGTGGTGCGCTGCAGCAGCCGCGTGCCAAGCAACGTTTCCAGCGCCTGCACATGCTCGGACACGGTAGAACGCGGCAAGCCGAGGCTCTCCCCGGCGAGGGTGAAACTCGACAGTTCGCTGACCCGGACGAAGGTGCGCAGCAGTTCCAGTTTGTTCATCGGGGCACTCGCTGATTGTTCGGTTTATTCGACCAGTGATTCCGGTTTAGCTCTGTTTATCACCTAAGGGCGGATAAATAAACTTTGCTCCATCCACTCACCGCCATTGAGGAAGTCCCATGAATCGCAAAATCGCATTGATCACCGGCGCCAGCCGTGGCCTGGGCAAAAACGCCGCCCTGCACCTCGCCGCGCAGGGCATCGACATCATCGGCACTTACAACAGCCGCGCCGATGAAGCCCAAGCGCTGGTGACTGAACTGGAACAACTCGGCGCCAACGCCGTGATGCTGCAACTGGACGTGGGTCGCAGCGAAGGCTTTGCCGATTTCGCCGCGCAGGTCGAGCACGCGCTCAAACATTTTGAACGTCAGCGCTTTGATTTCCTGATCAACAATGCCGGCATCGGCGTGCACGCCCTGTTCACCGAAACCACACCGGAGCAGTTCGACCTGTTGATGAACATCCAGTTGAAAGGGCCGTTCTTCCTGACCCAGCAATTGCTGCCGCTGATCAACGATGGCGGGCGCATCATCAACATCTCCAGCGGCCTGACCCGCTTCAGCCTGCCGGGTTACGGCGCCTACGCCGCGATGAAAGGTGCGATGGAAGTGTTGACCCGCTATCAGGCCAAGGAGTTGAGTGCACGACAGATCGGCGTGAACATCCTCGCGCCGGGCGCCATCGAAACCGATTTTGGCGGCGGCGCAGTGCGCGACAACTCAGCAGTGAACGCCATGGTCGCCAGCAACACCGCGCTGGGCCGTGCCGGGCAGCCGGATGACATTGGTGGCGCGCTGGCGTTGCTGTTGTCACCGGGTGGGCAGTGGATCAATGGTCAACGGGTTGAGGCTTCGGGCGGCATGTTTCTCTGAGCCTCAAGACTGAGGCACAGATGACGCTTGCTGCTCAGACCGGGCGGGTCTTCAAGACCCGCTCGCGCACCACGTCATAACCCCAGTGATACACATAGGTGTACGGCAGAAAGAACAGCAACACGCCGATGTCGAGCAAAAACGCCTGCCACAAACTGACCGACAGCCACCCGGCAATCAGCGGCACACCCATCACGATCAAGCCTCCCTCGAACAACAAGGCGTGCACCATTCGCACCCAAGCGTTGCGCGCAATGTGCAGGCGCTCCAGCAGGCGGTCGAAGAAGCGGTTGAACACCACGTTCCAACCCAGCGCCAGCAACGCGATCAACACCGTCACCGCGCCCATGTCGAGCAATGGTTTTTGCATGATCCACGCCAGCAACGGTGTGCAGATCACAATGGCCAACAGTTCGAAACCGACAGCCTGCAAGATACGTTCAGTGATGGATTTGTTGGCAGTCATGACCTGACTCCTTGAGTGAAGGTGGTTGCCATGATCCAACACCGAACCGATACTTCATAACCAATAACCATCGATCAAGGCGATAGTTGATGATCTCGCAGGAAGTGTTGTTGGCGTTTGTTCAAGCGGCGACCCAAGGCTCGTTTTCGGCGGCGGCGCGCAAACTGGGGCGCAGTCAGTCGACCATCAGCGCAGCGGTGGCCAGCCTTGAGATCGATCTGGATTTGCAACTGTTCGATCGCAGCAGCCGCAAGCCGACCCTCACCCCGGCCGGCCATGTGATGCTGCAACGGGCCGAGGCGATTCTCACGGCCAGCAGCCGCCTGGAAATCACCGCTCGGCAATTGTCCCAAGGCGTGGAGCCAAAGCTGACCGTGGCGATTTCCGACACCTATCAATCAGCGCGTTTTGAAGCGGCATTGATCGGGTTCGAGCAGCGTTATCCGGATATGGAACTGGAGTGTTTGATTGCCGAGTGCGACGACTTGATCGAACTGGTGCAGCGCGGTCGGGCGCATTTGGCCTTCGCCGAGATGCAAGACAGCTACCCGCCGGATCTGTTGGCCTCCACCGTCGCCGAGCGCACCGATATCGCCCTGTTCGTCAGCCGCGAGCATGCACTGACGACGCTCAAGCACATCGACCAAGCGATCCTGGAACAACATCGCGAACTTCGCCTGGCGACGATCGTCAATCCATACGACAGTCGCGCCAAAGGCCGTGTGTGGTCGGCGCCCAGTTACCTGATGCTGATGGAAATGGCCGAAATGGGCTTCGGCTGGGCACCGCTGCCGCGCTGGCTGGTGGGGCGTTTCGGCAACGGCACGCTGGTGGAACTGAACGTGCGCGGCTGGCCGAAACCGGTGTTTGTCGATGCTTTGTGGTCGCGGCTGCATCCGCCGGGGCCAGCGGGGAGCTGGTTATTGAGCAAGATGCTGGAATAGCGTGGCGGCCATGCCAAAACTCCATGACCACCCCGATCCCCTGTGGGAGCGGGCTTGCTCGCGAAGAGGCCGGTACGGCCAGCGCCCCGTTCGGATCAGTCCAACGCTAGCAACCGCGCTTCAATGAACCGCCGCTCCGGCGCTTGCCGCGTCAATTCCAGCGCCCGTGAATAAGCCACCCGCGCCTCTTCCACCCTGCCCAACTGCCGACAGAACTCCGCCCGCGCCGAATGTGCCAAGTGGTAATCCTGCAACTCGCCACGATCCAGAATCCCCTCGATCAAGTTCAACCCGGCCAAGGCCCCGTCACGCTGAGCCACCGCCACCGCCCGGTTCAACTCGATCACCGGCGACGGCAGCACCCGCAACAACACGTCATACAGCCCGACGATCTGCTGCCAATCCGTCTCCCCTGCCGATCCCGCCTCGGCATGCACCGCCGCTATTGCTGCTTGCAGACAATACGGCCCGAACCGCCGCGTAGTCAGCGCACGCTCCACCAGCGCACAGCCTTGGGCAATCAACCCGGCATCCCAACGCGAGCGATCCTGATCGCTCAGCAGCACCAACTCCCCGTTCGGCGAAGTGCGCGCCGGTCTGCGTGACTCGTGCAGTAACATCAGCGCCAGCAGTCCCATGACCTCGGGTTCCGGCAGCAACTCCATCAACAAGCGCCCAAGCCGAATGGCCTCACAGGTCAGGTCCTCGCGGATCAGTTCGGCGCCCATCGACGCCGAATAACCTTCGTTGAATACCAGATAAATCACCCGCAACACGCTGTCGAGGCGCTCAGGCAATTCGCTCAGACCGGGAACTTGATAAGGGATTTTTGCATCACGGATCTTCGCTTTGGCGCGGACGATGCGCTGGGCAATCGTTGCCGGCGCCGACAGGAATGCGCGAGCGATTTCTTCGGTAGTCAGGTCGCAGACCTCGCGCAAAGTCAGCGGCACTTGCGCATCCGCCGCCAGCGCCGGGTGACAGCAGGTGAAGATCAGCCGCAAGCGATCGTCCTCCACATCTTCACCACTCCAGTCGGCCTGCTCCAACGCTTCGAGTTGCGCCAGCAGCAGCGGCTGAGAAGCCTTGAAACGCGCGCGCCGGCGCAACACGTCAATCGCCTTGAAGCGCCCGGTGGACACCAGCCAGGTGCGCGGATTGTCCGGCACGCCGTCATGCTGCCAGCGCTCGACCGCGACAAAGAACGCCTCGTGCAAGGCTTCTTCGGCGAGGTCGAAATCGCCGAGCAGACGAATCAGCGTCGCCAGAATCCGCCGCGAGTCTTCGCGATAGACCTGTTCGACCCGCGCCCTGACCTCAGACATTCAATTGGCGCACGGGGCGTACTTCAACGCTGCCGACCCGCGCCGCCGGAATGTTACCGGCGACCTGGATCGCTTCGTTGAGATCCTTGGCGTCGATCAGATAGAAACCGGCCAACTGTTCCTTGGTTTCGGCAAACGGGCCGTCGGTGATCGACAGCTTACCGTTGCGCATACGCACGGTGGTCGCAGTCTGTACCGACTCCAGGGCTTCGGCCGCGAGCATCCGCCCGCTGCCCTGGATCGACTCGGCATAGGCCCAGCACTCGGCGTCTTCCGGGCTGTCGGGCGACGAATGCAGCAAGCGCTCATCGCTGTAGACCAGGCATAAATACTTCATGGCGTTCTCCTGATTCGAACGGATCAACTATGGCTGAAGATCAGGGCTTCTGATGGTTCGATGGCGATTTCCTCGAACATGAAGATAGGCGAGCCGGGGCACCTATCCATCTTTTGTTGTGAAGACACCTTTAGTCGTTCGGCGAATCGGTAGATCGACAGACGAAACAAAAAATTTCCGAGGAGGGCAAAGTCGCTAGAATCCGGGCCTCATCTTTGTAGGAAAAAGGAAATTCCCGTGTCAGCCAAACTCGTGCCCTACGACAGCCTCAACGCCTTGCAGCGTCAGCAGGTCGAGGCCATTGAAATTCGCGCCGAGCAGATCAAGTTCTCCGGTGATATCCACGGTGCCTTGCACACTTTGCTGTCGAAACCGGCGCCCGGCGTGAAGGGTTTTGTGCTGTTGGCGGACGAAGTGCCAGTAGCGTTCCTGTTGCTCAAGCGCCCACCGGTTTTACCGGCCTGGGCCGATGAACACAGCGCCACGTTGCATGCATTGCAGGTCGATCATCGGGCACAGGGCAAGGGGTACGGCAAGGCATGCCTGCAAGCGTTGCCGGAGGTCGCGCGCCAGGCGTGGCCGGAAATCAAAGGCCTGGAATTGTCAGTGGACGCCGACAACGACGCCGCCATCGCGCTGTACGCCAAACACGGCTTCGTCGACAGCGGCGAAGCGTACAAGGGCCGGATCGGCTACGAGCGACGCATGGGGCTGTTCTTCTAAATCATCGAGGGGATGCACGATGATCGATTCAATCCACGCACTGGAAGCCATTTACGGATTGCCTCACGAGCGTTCGGTGCGCAAGCAGATCACTTTTCTCAACGAAGACTATCAGGCGATGGTGCGGGTCTCGCCGCTGGTGATCGTCAGCTCGGTGGGCACCGAAGGCCTCGACAATTCACCGCGCGGTGATGCGCCGGGGTTTGTGCGGATCATCGATGAGCGCACGCTGGCGCTGCCGGATCGCCCGGGCAACAACCGCATTGATACCTTGCGCAACGTGCTGCACGATCCGCGAGTGTCGCTGTTGTTCATCATTCCGGGGATTGGCGAGATGTTGCGGGTCAATGGCACGGCGCAGATCAGTGCTGAGCCGGAGCTATTGGATAGCTTTGCGGTAAATGGCAAACCGGCGAAAACCGTGTTGCTGGTGACCGTGCAAGCGGCGTACTTCCACTGTTCTAAAGCGCTTGTGCGTTCGGACGCGTGGAATCCTCAAACGCATCTACCGCGCTCTGCCCTACCGAGTGCGGGCGCCTTTCACAAGCGCCTGAGTGATGGCCAGTTCGACGCGGACAGCTACGACCGCGAAGCACCGAAACGAACGCGTGACACACTTTACTAAGCACTCCCCCCCCCCTTGCCCCTGTGGGAGCGGGCTTGCTCGCGAATGCGGTGTGTCAGCCAAGTAGATATCGACTGAAACGGCACCTTCGCGAGCAAGCCCGCTTGTACACAGGGGGGTGCGCGTTTTTTAGAGGGTCAGGATCATCTCGTGCCACGCCATGCCGCCGTGATCGGACTCGGACGGTTTGATGTAGGCAAAGCCGAACCCGGCGTAAAGCGGAATGTGCTTTTCCTTGCACATCAGGTGAATCGTCGCCTTGTCCATCCCGCGCATGCGTTCGATGAACTCGGCCATCAGGCGCTTGGCCAGGCCCTGGCCCTGATAATCCGGGTGCACCACCACCGACATGATCACCACGTTCGGCCCCGCCGGATCGTGGCCGATCAGTTCCTTGAACGCCTCATCGGACATCTGCACATCAAACGCCGCACCCGCGTTGACGAAGCCTGCGACGACCCCGCCCACCTCGGCGACGATGAAGCCCTCCGGCCAGGTGGCGATGCGGGTGGCGATCTTCTCGCAAGTGGCGGCTTCGTCGCCTTCGTAGGCAACGGTTTCGATGGCGTAGCAGCAATCCAGGTCGGCGGCAGTGACGTTACGGATAAGGGTGTTCATGGCAGCTCGAAATCAGTGGAAACAAGGCTGCCAAGCATAAAGCACAAACACCGAGGCCGGTCAGTGAACGGCCTCGTGCATTGATATCAGGCCTTGAGCGGCAGCCAGATTTCCAGCGTGCCCGCATTGATCCTGGGGTTGAAATCTTCGCTGTATCGCTCGAATTCCGGCGCATCGGCGGCTTCGCGCCCCGATTGTGGCAGCCAGGTTTTCCAGATGTATTGAAAGGTCGCGGGCAACTGATCCAGTGAGCCTTTGTGCTCGAACACGGCATATTGCTGGGGCTGAATCTCGACCCAGCGATATTGCTCCGGCAGATCGTCAAGCTTGCTGATCTCAACGCCGGCAATGTACTCAAAACCACCCTGGCCATCAGGATTGCAGCAGATGCCGTAGGTCACTTCATTTTTCTGGCCCGGAATTTCGCCCAAGTGCGGGATGAATTTTTCCCAAAGCTGCGGGATGCCCTCGGTGGTGTCCTGAGTAAACCGTCCGCCCAGTCCGGCAATCAGCAGAAAGTGTCCATTTTCGAAGCGCGGTTGCGCCACTTCGACGCGTGTTTGCTCATCCATGATTCGACTCCGGAACAAAATAGGGGTTCGGCTGGTGAGTATAGGAAGCCCAAACCGATTCGCACGGTTACAGCGCGTGCAACTGCTCGACGGCGCCCGAACCGACAAACTCGTTATAGCCCGATACGATCACGTATACCGCGAAATAGCAGAAGATCGCTGCAGATGCCATGTATGAGTAGCGCAGCAATTTGTCGCCGAGCAGCTTGCCTCCGTGGCTTGCAGCGAAGCACAAACCGGCCGACCACAGCAGCCCGGCGCAGAGGAACCCGGCGAGAAACAGCGCCGAACTCAGCGGGCCACCGCCACCGGAGCGGGCGATCAGCGTGCCGCCCACCGCCGCAAACCAGAGAATCGCGCTCGGCGACGACATGGCCAGAAAGATCCCGCGGAAGAATTCCTTGCGATGGGAGTTGTGCCCCACTTCAGCGGTTTGCGCGAGCAGCGCTTCGTGGTGAATTGCCGAATAAATCATCTTCGCCGCAAAGTAGATCAACAGCGCCGAACCGCCGATCCACAGGACCCAACGCACGGTTTCGTATTGCAGCAGCACGGTCATTCCGGCCAGTGCCAGCACCGCATAAACCAGGTCGCCGACGCAGGTGCCCAGGCCCAGTGCGAAGCCCTGAAAGTATCCGCGCTGCATCGCCAGGGTGATCATGGCGATGTTGGCCACGCCGATGTCCAGGCACAGCGAAAGACTCAGCAAGAAGCCGCTGGTGAATTCCATCAACCATTTTCCTTGGGCAAAAATTGTTAAAAAACGCGCTGGACAGTATGCCATCACTGACCTTATCTTCCGCCACAGGTCACCGCAGTGACCCGCGTCGCTCGGACGGTTCCGGGCGCTTACGTTATCCGAGGCAACAATGGCTGAACAAGGTTCGCCGCGCCGCTTTGCGCGCATTGATCGACTTCCCCCTTACGTTTTCAACATCACCGCCGAGCTGAAGATGGCCGCGCGGCGTCGTGGTGAAGACATCATCGACTTGAGCATGGGCAACCCCGACGGCGCCACGCCGCCGCACATTGTCGAAAAACTTGTGCAAGTCGCCCAGCGTGACGACACCCACGGTTACTCCACGTCCAAGGGCATTCCGCGCCTGCGCCGGGCGATTTCCAACTGGTACAAGCAACGCTACGAGGTCGATATCGATCCGGAAAGCGAAGCCATCGTCACCATCGGCTCCAAGGAAGGCCTGGCGCATTTGATGCTGGCCACACTGGATCAGGGCGACACAGTGCTGGTGCCGAACCCGAGCTACCCGATTCACATCTACGGCGCGGTGATTGCCGGCGCCCAGGTGCGTTCGGTGCCGCTGGTGCCCGGTGTGGACTTCTTCGCCGAACTGGAACGGGCCATTCGCGGCTCGATCCCGAAGCCGAAGATGATGATCCTCGGCTTCCCGTCCAACCCCACCGCGCAGTGCGTGGAGCTGGACTTCTTCGAGCGAGTCATAGCCCTCGCCAAGCAGTACGACGTGTTGGTGATCCACGATCTGGCTTACGCCGACATCGTCTACGACGGCTGGAAAGCGCCGTCGATCATGCAGGTGCCGGGCGCCAAGGACATCGCGGTGGAGTTTTTCACCCTGTCCAAGAGCTACAACATGGCCGGTTGGCGTATCGGTTTCATGGTCGGTAACCCGGAACTGGTCAACGCCTTGGCGCGGATCAAGAGCTACCACGACTACGGCACCTTCACGCCGCTGCAAGTGGCCGCGATTGCGGCGCTGGAAGGCGATCAACAGTGCGTGCTCGACATTGCCGAGCAATATCGTCAGCGGCGTAATGTGCTGGTCAAGGGCCTGCATGAACTGGGCTGGATGGTCGAGAACCCGAAAGCTTCGATGTATGTCTGGGCGAAGATTCCCCAGGCTTATGCACATCTGGGTTCGCTGGAATTCGCCAAGAAGCTGCTGGCCGAGGCCAAGGTTTGTGTCTCGCCGGGGGTCGGGTTTGGTGAGTACGGCGATGACCATGTGCGCTTTGCGCTGATCGAGAACCAGGACCGGATTCGTCAGGCGGTACGCGGGATTCGCGGGATGTTCAGAGCCGATGGTTTGGTCCCGAAAACCGGCGCCTGACACATTTCCCGCTCCCACACTGGTTTTGGGTGAACCATAAAATCCGCCCACAAAAAAACCGCATCGCTGCGGTTTTTTTGTGCCTGACGATATCGCTTAAACGAACAGCGACAACAGCAGGATAAAGCCCAACGCGACGATGGAGAGGATGGTTTCCATCGCCGTCCAGGTCTTGAAGGTTTCGGCCACGGTCATGTTGAAGTATTGCTTCACCAGCCAGAAACCGGCGTCGTTGACGTGGGACAGGATCAACGAACCGGCACCGGTGGCAAGCACCAGCAGTTCACGGTTAACGCCAGGGATCATCCCGACCACTGGCACCACGATGCCTGCACCGGTGATGGTCGCCACGGTAGCCGAACCGGTAGCGACACGAATCACCGCCGCCACCAGCCACGCCAGCAGGATCGGCGAGATCTGTGCGCTGACCGCCATGTGACCGATCACATCACCCACACCGCTGGTGACCAGCATCTGCTTGAAGCCACCGCCGGCACCAATGATCAGGATGATCGCAGCCGTGGGTGCAAGGCTCGAATCCAGCCATTTGAGAATCTGCTGGGAGCCGATGCCTTGCTTGTGACCGAAGGTGTACAGCGACAGCAGCAACGCCAGCAGCAACGCCGAGATCGGGTGGCCGATCATGTCCATCCAGGTACGGAAGAAATGGCCGTCCGGCAGCGCCACGTCTGCGAAGGTTTTGAGCAGCATCAGGAACACCGGCAGCAGCACGGTGATCAGGGTGATGCTGAAGCTCGGCAGCTTGGTCGAATCGGTTTCACGGGCCAGTTGATCGACCAGTTCCTGATTCGGGTGACCCGGAATGTGCTTGGCGATGAACGTACCGAAGATCGGGCCGGCAATGATTGCCGTCGGCAGCGCGACGATCAGACCGTAAAGAATGGTCTTGCCGATGTCAGCGCCGAACACGCCGATGGCCAGCAGCGGGCCGGGGTGCGGTGGCACCAGACCGTGCACGGCGGAAAGGCCGGCGAGCAGAGGGATGCCGATCTTGATGATCGACACGCCGGTACGACGGGCAACGATGAACACCAGCGGAATCAGCAGCACGAAGCCGATTTCGAAGAACAGCGGGATGCCCACCAGGAACGCGGCAAACATCATGGCCCACTGAACCTTGTCCTTGCCGAACGCGCGAATCAGGGTCTGGGCGATCTGATCCGCCCCGCCCGACTCGGCCATCATTTTGCCGAGCATGGTGCCCAGCGCGAGGATGATGCCGACAAAACCGAGCACGCCACCGAAACCGTCCTGGAACGCCTTGATGATGGTGCCGATCGGCATGCCGGAGGTCAGGCCGAGGAAGGCGGCGGCGATGGTCAGGGAAATGAACGGGTGAATTTTGAACTTGGTGATCAGGATAATCAGGCCGATTACCGTGACCACTGCATCGAGCAGCAGGAACGAGTCGTGGGACATGCCAAACATTAGGGGTGTCTCCTGGTTGTTGTTGTTATTAAAGCGGGTTGATCAGAAGTCGTGAGGACAGCGCTATCTGCTTGAACACACTCATACCGCCGGTTTCAGACCGTGGGCCTGCCACCAGACGTGAGCCTGTTCGGCCAGTTCTTCAACGCTGTGGATCGAAGCATTCAACGCCAGGGTCAACGGCTCGCCGACCGGCGATTGGAGGGTGGCGAACTGGCTTTCGATCAACGTGGCCGGCATGAAGTGGCCCGGGCGGTGGGAGACACGCTCGGCGGCGACTTCAGGGGTCAGTTCAAGAAACACGAAACCCAGGCCCGGCAAGGCACTGCGCAGCACTTCGCGGTAACTGTGTTTAAGCGCCGAACAGGTCAGCACCGGGCGCTGGCCTTGTGCATCGACGCGACGCAGTTCATCGCACAGGCTGTCGAGCCAGCCGGCGCGGTCTTCGTCGTTCAGGGGGATCCCCGCGCTCATCTTTTCGATGTTGGCGGCCGGATGAAAAGTATCGCCTTCAATGGCAGTGGCGCCGCTCAATTGGCACAGGGCCTCGCTGACGCACGTCTTGCCGCAACCGGCAACGCCCATGATGACCAGGGCGGTGATGGGATGACTCATATAACACCTCAGCGCGCAGACAGCGCTACCTTTGCTAGCTATGACTCTAGTGCACAGGCAGAAGTTGCCGACGCCTTCTTGTCGTTTTTTTGGGTTGCAGCAGGTTTGTTCCCGATACCAAAAAGCGAGGATCAGGCAGGATCTCGCTCACGCATTTGCAGCTGCATCAGGACAGCGCTACCTTAGTGCCTTGATTTTTGTTTGGCAAGCCGCCCGATGACCACCCCTAAAAACGATAAAAATACCCGCACCACCGGCCGTCCCACCCTCAATGAAGTTGCCCGCCTGGCCGGCGTGAGCCCGATTACCGCCTCCCGCGCGTTGCGTGGGGTCAGCACCGTGGCCACCGAACTGGTCGAAAAAGTCCAGAAAGCCGCGCTCGAACTCAACTACGTCGTCAACCCCGCCGCCCGTGCCCTGGCCTCGGCCCAGAGCCATTCAGTGGTGGTGCTGGTGCCGTCGCTGTCCAACCTGCTGTTCATCGATACGCTGGAAGCCATTCATCGGGTGCTGACGCCCAAGGGCTTCGAAGTGCTGATCGGCAACTTCCACTATTCCCGTGATGAAGAAGAGAACCTGCTGCGCAACTACATGGCTTATCGGCCACGCGGTTTGCTGCTGACCGGGTTTGATCGCACTGAAAGTTCACGGCGGATGATCGAAGCCAGCAACATTCCCTGCGTGTACATGATGGAACTGGACAGCGCCGCCGGGGTGAATTGCGTCGGGTTCTCCCAGCTCAGCGCGGGCGAGACGGCGGCCAAACATTTGTTGTCCCGTGGGCGCAAGCGTCTGGCTTACATCGGCGCGCAACTCGATCAGCGCACCTTGTTGCGCGGTGAAGGTTTTCGCAAAGCCTTGCAGAAGGCCGGGAGGTACGACCCGGATCTGGAAGTGCTGACCCCCCGTGCGTCGTCCGTGGGGTTGGGCGGCGAGTTGTTTGTGCAATTGCTGGCGGCGCACCCGGATGTCGATGCGATCTTCTTCGGTAACGACGACCTGGCGCAGGGCGCTTTGCTTGAGGCGCTACGCAATGGCATCAGGATTCCCGAGCAAGTGGCGATTCTGGGCTTCAACGACTTGCCGATGTCCGAGCACATGGTGCCGCGCCTGAGCAGCATCAATACCCCGCGTGAAGCGATTGGCCGGCGGGCGGCGGAACAGATGCTGACGTTGATGGCGGGTAACAGCGTGGCGCGTCCAGTCGAGGACATGGGCTTCGAACTGAAAATCCGCGAAAGCACATAACACCGCTCCCACACTGGATTGGCGCAACACTCTAGTGACCGAGGCGCTCAACCAGTGCCAACGCACCCTTCTGCAGCGGTTGGCTCTTGAGCCACACCGCATGCACCGGCAGCACCAGACCGTTTTCGATGTTGCGAAAGTTCAGCCGTTTCAAGCGCCCCGAGTCCAGCCGCGACTGCACCACCGACAACGGAAAATTGCCCCATCCCAATCCTGCCTCGACCATCTCCATTGCCGTCTCAAGGTTGTCGGTGCGCCAATACGATTGCGCCACCAACGGTCGTGTCTCGCTGATCGGCAAGTCACGACTGGCCACAACGATCTGGCGCACCTGCACCAAATCCTCCAAGAACAGATCCTGCCCCTGCAACAACGGGCTGTTCGCCGCCAGTGTGGCGATCATGCGTTCACTGCCAACAAACTGAAAGCGCTCCAGCACGTTCACACTCAGCCCGGCGAATGCGATACACACATTGACGCGGCCACTGTGGAGCATCGCCAGCACGTCATCCTGGGGCGCGGTCAGCACTTCGATGTCGAGCAGCGGGTGACGCTCGGCAATTACCCCGATCGCCGCCAGCAAACGATGGCGATCGATGTCCGCCGCCACGCCAATCGACAGTTTGCTCTCCAGCCCCAAGGACAACTCCACCGCGTGCACTTGCAGTTGTTTGAGCTGTTCGGCAATAAGCCGTGCATGGGGCACCAGCGACAGGGCCATTGCCGTCGGTTGCGGTTCGCGATGACGGCGGTCAAACAACGAATAGCCGAGTTCGGCCTCAAGGTTGCCAATGCCCATGCTCACCGCCGACGGGACTTTGCCCAAGGCCCGAGCGGCGGCGGAAAACGAACCGCGTTCGATCACGGCAAGGAACAGTTCGATGCTGTCACTGTTGAAATTCAACTTGGCTTACCTATCAATAGAACTGAAAGCTGCTGACTTTTTCTGTCAGCCCTATTGAAGCTATCTTTCGCCGCCTTCGCCAGCCCCGCTGGCTAACAAGTGGCAAGAAAGAGGCAACTCCATGCAAGGCGTCAAACGCAAACTGGTCTATGTGTCGCTTTACGAAGTGATCGGCATGACCTTCTCCGCCCTCGGTCTGGCGCTGTTGTCCGGCACCTCGCCGGGCAGCACCGGGCCGCTGGCCGTGATCATCACCACCATCGCCGTGACCTGGAATTTCATCTACACCTCGATGTTCGAACACTGGGAAAGCCGCCAGCCATCACGCACCCGCACGGTCAAGCGACGCATCGCCCACGCCGTTGGTTTTCAACTGACGTTGATCGTGTTTCTGATTCCGTTGATCGCGTGGTGGATGAGCATCAGCCTGGTGCAGGCGTTTGTGCTGGATCTGGCGCTGATCATCTTCATCCCGTGCTACACGTTTGCGTTCAACTGGTTGTTTGACCGGGTGTTTGGTTTGCCGGCCTCGGCGCTGCCGGAATCTGACGCTGGAGCACATTGCCCGACGCTGACAGATTGCGGTGATCCACTGCCGCCAACCGGCAAGGGATGACCGCTTTTTCAATCGACTGAATCAAACAACCCTATGAAGTAAAAGGCTTTATTGATCGGGCATGGTAATTGCTCCTGCATGGCGGTCAGTCATTACCTACAGGTCAATTCATCATGTTGGTCAGTGCCAAACAAATGGAAATTCTGCCGCTGCCCAAGCGGCTGGCAGAGGACGCGACCGCCACGGCGGCCGCCGGTCTGCAAGGCGGCCTGCACGGCGCGATGCTGCAAGCGCTGCAAAACCAGGTGCAGACGCAAAACAGCGAAGCCACCGCCAAGGTGCAAGCTTCGGCCACGCAGATTGCCACTCAGCAAGTCAGCGCTGCCGCACGCCTGAGCGATAACGTCGACGAAGCCTTCGCCAGGACCCGCGTCGGCCTGCAAACCACTGACACTTCGCACGCAACCAAAACCACCGGTTCCGCCACCGACGAGTTCAAGGACTACATGAGCAAGACGCCTGAACAGCGTCTGCGCGACAGTATTCTCAAGGACATGGGCATCACCGAAGACGACATCAAGAACATGCCGCCGGAGAAACAACTGGCCATCGGCAAAGAGATCGCCCAGCGTTTGCAGGACAAGATGCAACTGGCGCAATCGGAGAAAGAAAACGTCAATGACGTCAAGGACAGCGACAAGATGGCGAATACGTTTCTGGCTGCGCTCTGAGCTCAAGCCAGCATGAAACCTGATGTGGGAGCGAGCAAGCCCGCTCCCACAGGGGTGGTATGGTCAGTTCAACTGCAACGTCTCATTGAACTGGCTGATCGCATCCACCACATGCCGTGAGCCCTGCTGAATCTCCAGAATCACCTCCCCCGCCTCATTGGCCAATTCGACGCCAAGGCCCGTTCGGTTCAGGCTCGATTGCATGCTCGACACCGCGCTCAACGACAAGTCGTGGTTTTTGCGCACCACGTCGACAATTTCCAGGGTCGCCTGACTGGTGCGTGCCGCCAGGCTTCGAACTTCATCGGCGACCACGGCAAAACCGCGTCCATGTTCGCCGGCCCGCGCCGCTTCAATGGCGGCATTGAGCGCCAGCAGGTTGGTCTGATCGGCGATGCCGCGAATGGTCTGGACGATGGTGCCGATGATGTCCGATTGTTTGCTCACCGCATCGATGCTCACCGCAGCTTCGTTGAGGTCGTGGGAAATGTCCTGAATGATCTGCACCGTTTGCTGCACGACTTGTGAGCCTTTTTGCGCACAGGCGTCGTTTTGTACGGAAGTGCTGTGGGCTGATTCCGCAGCGTTCTGCAGGGTGGTCATCTGTTGGGTGATGTCGCTGGCGAACTTCACCACTTTGTACAGCCGCCCTTTGGCATCGAACAACGGGTTGTATGAGGCCTCCAGATAAACCATTTGCCCGGATTTGTTCTTGCGCTCGAAACGGTGCGAGTGATACTCGCCGCGATTGAGCGAAGCCCAGAACGCCTTGTATTGCGCAGACTCGGCTTCGGCGCGATGGCAAAACAGGCTGTGGTGATGGCCGACGATTTCGCTGAGCGAGTACTGCATGGTCTTGAGAAAATTTTCGTTGGCGGTAATCACATTGCCCTCAGGGGTGAACTCGATCACTGCCATGGAGCGACCGATCG
This sequence comes from Pseudomonas sp. RA_105y_Pfl2_P56, assembly GCF_963970845.1. Classification (NCBI taxonomy): domain Bacteria; kingdom Pseudomonadati; phylum Pseudomonadota; class Gammaproteobacteria; order Pseudomonadales; family Pseudomonadaceae; genus Pseudomonas; species Pseudomonas sp. RA_105y_Pfl2_P56. Next base: position 59,400 of record NZ_CAXAPL010000024.1, on the reverse strand, counting down.
CCGCCAGCATGCTTTCCTCTTCATGCTCCTTGTTGATCCGCGCAGTAATGTCCGCCGCCACCTTGATCACACTTCTGACTTGCTTGTCCTGGCCATACACCGGCATGTAACTGGCTTCGAGCCAGACTTCCTCGCCGCGCTTGTTCAAGCGTTGGAAAGTGCCGCTGATCGGCTCACCACGGGCCAGGTCGCGCCACAAACTGGCGTACTCTTCGCTGCGATAAAACGCTTCTTCACAAAAGATCCGATGATGTTTGCCACGCACTTCCTCGGCGCCATAGCCCATGGTCTTGCAGAAATTTTCGTTGGCATCCAGAACGATACCTTCAGGGCTGAACTCAATCATCGCCATCGAGCGGCTGATCGCGTCCAACTTGGCGCTGGCTTCGGTCAGGGCACAACTGAAGCGTTCGATTTCCTGCAGATCAGCCTTGTGATGTAGGTTGAACATGTTTGTATCACCTTTCGCGCGGACTTTTGATTTGATGAAAGTTCAGGTCTTTCAAGATCCATCACTACGTTCCACAGAACAGGCACACGCACTCCTCCACGGGAGGAAGTTGTCAGGTGATAAATGATGATCAATCGGAGTGTCCATGCAGCGACGCTCTAATCAAGACATCCTTCTCTTGATAGCCCGCCTGCGGGCCAGCCCTAACGCGTTGAAGAACTTCCATTTAAATGACGCTCCTTGTTGGTTCAGTGTCGGTGCCTTGGAATGCGCACTCTGGCAGCGTGAAATCACAGACTAACCCGTACGATCCACAAGGTTAGTTAAGTGTCAGCATAGACAGCGAAAAGCCTTGCGCAAGGCCACTAGTCGGCCAGTATCTGGCACTTTTTGCACAAGAATCGGTTCAGCGAAGGGATAGGTCGGCGGGTCGAAGGCCATCACGCGGGGTGGGCGGCGTCGAAATGATCGGGACATGGCGTTGACCGGAACGGGAATCCTCCCCTCTGTGCAGCCGCGGTGAATGAATTTTGCAGATCACTTGCGAATTCAGCCAGGAGCCCGAGAACCGGGCTCCGGAGAGGCGTGATCAATGACCGAAGATGTCGACTTTCTTGGCTTTTTTCTCGGCGCGTTTTTCAATCGCGGTCTTGGCCGGCTTCTTCTTCGCGGCTTTCTTTGAATCCATACCTTTGGACATGATGCGTACTCCACTCACAGGGGATGCGAGATCAGGTATACACCTATCCCGCCGCGCGCGTTCTTTTATAATCGCCGCTTTGCCCACCGACAGTCCGAACCCATGCCTGACACCCAATACAGCCTGCTCGACGAGTCTCTTTGGCCGTTGATGAACAAGTTTTACCGCCGCCACCAATCCTCGATGAAAGCCGTGCGCGAGGCGCATTTGTGGGTGGCACGCCGGGGAGAGATTGTCGCTGCGTTGTGTTTACGGCCAGTGTCGGGCGGCCAATGGTTGACCGGGTTGTTCGTCGATCCCGGATGTCGTGAGCAGGGGATTGCGGCCAAGCTTATGGACGCCGCGCTAGAGGACATGACGCAGCCGGTGTGGCTGTTCTGCCATCCGGATTTGCGTGGTTTTTATGAGCGACGCGGGTTCAGTTTCGACCCGCCCCTGCCCCAGGCGATGGCTGAGCGGTTGGGCCGCTATGCGCGCAGCAAGCCAATGATTGCGATGGGGCTGAATCAATAGCGATCCAATAGGGGCGATTGTGCCGGACTCGGATCAATCGTCTGCGGCGGGATCGATATCCGGGAACATCACCTCGGTGAAGCCGAACTTGCTGAAATCAGTGATGCGCGACGGGTACAGCCGACCGATCAGATGATCGCACTCGTGTTGCACCACTCGCGCGTGGAAACCTGAAGCGATACGCACGATCGGCTCGCCCTTCGGATCAAAGCCCTCATAACGAATCTGCTGATAACGATCCACCGCGCCACGCAAACCCGGCACCGACAGACAGCCTTCAAAGCCCTCTTCGGTGAATGGGCTCAGTGGTGTGATCAGCGGGTTGATCAGGATCGTCTGTGGCACCGCTTCAGCGTCCGGGTACCGTTCGCTGTGCTCGAAACCAAAGATCACCAGTTGCAGGTCGATACCGATCTGCGGTGCAGCCAGGCCGACGCCGCCGACGCTTTCCATGGTCTGGAACATGTCGTCGATCAGTTGCCACAACTCAGCGCTGTCGAACATTTCGGCCGGTACCGGCGGGGCGATGCGCAGCAGGCGCTCGTCGCCCATTTTGAGGATTTCACGGATCATGATCAGGCTTCGTCAGTGTCCGGCTTGAGCGAATGATCGCGGCCCAGGCCCGAGACATGTTGTTTGGGATGTTCGTCGAGTTCGCCGGGGACTTTCTCGCCCGAGTCCTTGCCCTCGTGGGACATGTGTTCGATCACCGCATTCATCTCCGCGCCGAGCAACAGCACCGCCGAGGAAATGTAGAAGTACAGCAACAGCACGATGATCGCCCCGATGCTGCCATACATTGCGTTGTAGTTGGCGAAGGTTTTCACATAAAACGCGAAGCCCAGTGAGGCAATGATCCACACCACGACTGCCAATACCGAACCCGGAGTGATGAAGCGGAATTCCTGTTTGACGTCCGGCATCACGTAGTAGATCAGTGCCACGGCAACCATCATCAGAATCACGATGACCGGCCAGCGCGCGATGGTCCAGACGGTGACGATGACTTCTTCCAGGCCAACCTGCGCGGCGATCCAGCCCATCACTTGCGGCCCGAGCACCATCAGCGCGGCGGCGGCCAGCAACATGCCGGCAATGCCGACGGTGTAGAAAATCGACAGTGGAAAACGCTTCCAGACCGGCCGGCCTTCGACCACATCGTAGGCGGCATTCATCGCGCTCATCATCAGGCGCACGCCGGCAGATGCGGTGTACAGGGCTATCACGATACCGACCGAAAGCAGCCCCCCCTTGGACTGCTGTAACTGATCAATCACCGGGTTTACCTGTTCCAGCGCCTGCGGTGGCAGCACCAGTTCCGATTGCAGACGCAGCCAGGTAAAGAAGTCCGGCAGGTGCAGGAAACCGATCAGCGCAATCAGGAACAGAATGAACGGGAACAGCGAAAACAGCATCTGGTAGGCCAGTGCCGAGGCGTACGTCGACATCTCGTCGTCGATGAATTCAGTCACGGTGCGCACCATCACCCGGTGCAGGGGCAAACCTTTCATGTCCGGAAATATCATTCGCGTCTCCTTTCGCCGCATTACAGGTTGAAGTCGTGGCGACTCAGGGGCCGTTTTTTACATCACGTTAGCCTACTTGGCGAGCCTCGGTGGGTCAGCGCCTGTTGAGGATACAAAAACGGCCATCCTTGGATGGCCGTTCGTGTCTTTCGTTCAAGGCCCGATTACGCCTTGTCGACGCCCTTCTTGATGGCGTCTTTGGCTTTGCCGACCGCTTGCTGGGCTTCGCCCTTTTTCTCTTGCAGGGTGCCTTCGGCTTGCAGTTTGGTGTTGTCAGTGGCTTTACCCACACCTTGCTTGACGTTGCCGACCGCTTCATTGGCCATGCCTTTTACTTTATCGCCTGTGCTACTCATGGTGTTTCTCCTTGATGCATTAACGAGGAAAAGTCATTACGTAAGGATTGACCGACCCCGTTTGCGCCAAGTTTCATTTTTTTCAGGGGTTCATTTCGTCGCAGCATGCAGGTTGGGCTTTATGTTTGCCGGCGTTGCCTTGAGAATGCGCTCCATATGGGCGCCAAGCGCCAGGAACCGACCCCGCAGGAATGTTATGAAACTCGATAAAAAGCAGGCCATTGCCCGTCGAAACCAGGAACTGGGCGGCGCTGTGCTCGGCACCAACAACTGCCACTTCGCCGAACTGAACCGCAACCGCAACATCTGGTGGTTCGACCTGCCGGTAACGCGCCTGGCCGTGGGTCAGTACGAGTGGATTCACCTGCTGATGCACACGCCGGCCACCGACGAACTGCTGCACCTGAAAGTGCCGACGGTGTTCCTGCGCGAGAAGCTGGAAGGGCTGGTGATTCGCAACGAGGGCAAGCGCAAAGCGGCGCTGAGCCTGGAATTGAGTGCGGACAAGGATTCGTATCTGCAGGACATGCGTCCGGCAGGAACCAATGTGAATTTCGCGCCATTTCGCCAGTAACCGCGAAAACGGCCTCACAGGCACAGAATTTCTCCCGACCAAAAGCAAAAAGCCCTGCATCTGCAGGGCTTTTTGCTTTACGCGGCGTTCTTCGCCTTGATCTTCTTCAGCTCTTCATCACGCAACTCGCGGCGCAGGATCTTGCCGACGTTGGTGGTTGGCAGCGTATCGCGGAACTCCACTGAACGCGGCACCTTGTAGCCGGTGACGTTGGCGCGCATGTGCTCCATTACCTGCTCTTTGGTCAGTGTTACGCCTGGCTTGGCAACGATGAAGATCTTGATCGCCTCGCCCGATTTCTCGTCCGGCACGCCGATAGCCGCGCACTGCAGCACGCCCGGCAGAGTCGCCAGCACGTCTTCCAACTCGTTCGGGTAGACGTTGAAACCGGAGACCAGAATCATGTCTTTCTTGCGATCGACAATGCGCATGTAGCCATCCGGCTGGATCAGCGCGATATCACCGGTCTTCAACCAGCCGTCGCTGTCGAGCATTTCATCGGTGGCGTCCTGGCGCTGCCAGTAGCCTTTCATCACCTGCGGGCCCTTGATGCACAGTTCGCCGATTTCACCCAGTGGCTGCTCGACACCGGCATCGTCGATGACTTTACACAGCGTCGATGGCACCGGAATACCGATGGTGCCGATCTGAATGTTCTGGATCGGGTTGACCGTCGCCACCGGGCTGGTTTCGGTCATGCCGTAACCTTCGCAGATGGCGCAGCCGGTCACGGCTTTCCAGCGCTCGGCGGCGGCCAGTTGCAGGGCCATGCCGCCGGACAGGGTGACTTTCAGCGCGGAGAAATCCAGCTTGCGGAAGCCTTCGTTGTTGCACAGCGCCACGAACAGCGTGTTAAGGCCAACGAAACCACTGAACTTCCACTTCGACAGTTCCTTGACCATTGCCGGCAGGTCACGCGGGTTGCTGATCAGGATGTTGTGGTTGCCGATCAGCATCATCGCCATGCAATGAAAGGTGAACGCGTAGATGTGGTACAGCGGCAGCGGCGTGATCAGGATTTCGCAACCTTCATTAAGATTGGAGCCCATCAGCGCTTTGCATTGCAGCATGTTGGCCACGAGGTTGCGATGAGTCAGCATCGCGCCTTTGGCAACGCCGGTGGTGCCGCCGGTGTATTGCAGCACCGCAACATCACCGCTGTCCGGGTTGGCTTCAGCCACTGGCTGGCCCTGCCCCTTGCTCAGCACGTCGTTGAACTTGACGGCTTTAGGCAGGTGATAAGCCGGAACCATCTTCTTCACGTACTTGATGACGCTGTTGATCAGCAGGCGCTTGAGCGGTGGCAACAGATCGGCGACTTCAGTGACGATGACGTGTTTGACGCCGGTTTTCGGCACCACGGCTTCAGCCAGGTGCGCCATGTTCGCCAGGCACACCAGCGCTTTGGCACCGGAGTCGTTGAACTGGTGTTCCATTTCCCGCGCGGTGTACAGCGGGTTGGTGTTGACCACAATCAGCCCGGCGCGGATGGCACCGAAGACAGCCACCGGGTACTGCAGAACGTTGGGCAGTTGCACGGCGATTCGATCACCGGGCTGCAAATCGGTATGCTGTTGCAGATACGCGGCAAACGCACCGGACAATTCGTACAACTCACCGTAGGTGATTGTCTTGCCCAGGTTGCTGAAAGCCGGTTTGTTGGCGAAGCGTTGGCAGGATTGCTTCAACACTGCCTGAATGTTCGGATACTCGTCTGGATTGATGTCGGCAGCAATTCCAGCCGGGTATTTATCCTTCCAAAAGTCTTCGATCATGGAAGCCCACTCCTCAGCAACGCGAATTCTTCACCGCATTTGATGCGATTATTATTGGTGTGTGTTTTGTATTGGTGAATCTGGCTTCTGGATAGGCCGAGACGTCACAAAGCGCGCCGAGAGTAGCAGCTTTGCCGAGGGTCGACTAGAGCCAAAAGCGGCCCCTACAGTCACATTGATGACTCAAGACTCTCTAGCGGTCATTTTAGAGCAAAAATCCTATAACACCCTGAAAGCCCCGTAATTCGGGGGTATTCCTCCAAAAAGCATCGCGGGCAAGCCTGCATCCACAAGATCTGCATAGATACCTGTGGGTGCGTGGCTTGCCCGCGATCCGCGCAAAGCGCGGCTATTTATCGATCAGGCGATATCGCGCAACTCACGTCGCAGAATTTTCCCTACAGGCGTCATCGGCAACGACTCACGCAAGACAATGTGTTTCGGCACTTTGTAGGCGGTGAAATTCTCTTTGCAGTAAGCCTTGAGCTCTTCAAGACTTACACCGCTTTCGCGCGCCACCACAAACAGCTTAACCGCCTCGCCCGAACGCTCGTCCGGTACACCGATCACCGCGCAGTTGGCGACTTTCGGATGGGCCATGACCACATCTTCGATCTCGTTCGGGTAAACGTTGAAACCGGAGACGATGATCATGTCCTTCTTGCGATCGACGATGCGCACAAAGCCGTCCGGGTCGATCACCGCGATGTCGCCAGACTTGAACCAGCCCTCGGCATCCAGCACTTCAGCGGTGGCTTCAGGTTTGTGCCAGTAGCCTTTCATGATTTGCGGGCCTTTGATGCACAACTCCCCACGCTCGCCCATCGGCTGTTCGACGCCGTCATCGTTGATGACTTTCAACAGCGTACCCGGTACCGGCAGGCCAACCGTACCCAGACGCGACTGGTCGCCATAGGGGTTGGTACAGGCCACCGGCGAGGTTTCGGTCAGGCCGTAACCTTCGGTGATGCGGCAACCGGTGAGCTGCTCCCAGCGTTCGGCCGTGGCTTTGACCAGCGCGGTGCCGCCGGAGTTGGTCAGTTTAAGGCTGGAGAAATCCAGCGTCTTGAAATCCGGGTGTTCCATCAGCGCAACGAACAATGTGTTCAAACCCAGCAGCGCCGAGAAACGCCAGTTTTTCAGTTCCTTGATAAACCCGGCAATGTCGCGCGGGTTGGTGATCAGCACGTTGTGATTGCCGGACACCATCATGCACATGCAATTCGCGGTGAAAGCATAGATGTGATAGAGCGGCAGCGGCGCGACCATCACTTCCTGGCCCTCGCGCAGCAGTGGCTGCCCGTCAGGGCCCAGTTGCGCGAGACAGGCCCGCACCTGCTGCATGTTCGCCACCAGGTTGCCGTGGGTCAGCATTGCACCCTTGGCCAGCCCCGTGGTGCCGCCGGTGTATTGCAGCACGGCGATGTCGTCGAGGCTGGCCTTCAGGGGTTTGATGCCCAGCCCACGCCCCATGCGCAATGCGCTTTTGAAGGAGATCGCCTGGGGCAGCGAATACGCCGGCACCATTTTCTTCACTTTGCTGACCACGGTGTTGACCAGCCAGCCTTTGGCTGTGGGCATCAGGTCGCCCATCTTCGCTTCGATCAGGTATTGAATGTCGGTGTCGGCCAGCACTTCCTGAACTTTCTGGCCGAACATGTTCAGGTACACCAGCGCTCGAGCGCCGGAATCCTTGAACTGATGGCGCATCTCCCGCGCGGTGTACAGCGGGTTGGTGTTGACCACGATCAGCCCAGCGCGCAAGGCGCCGAACACGGCAATCGGGTAATGCAGGACATTGGGCATCTGCACCGCGATGCGGTCCCCGGGCGCAAGATCGGTATGCGCTTGCAGGTACCCTGCGAAGGCAGCGCTCTGGCGCTCAAGTTCTGCGTAGGTCAAGGTCACGCCCATGTTGCTGAAGGCCGGGCGATCGGCGAACTTCTTGCAGGAACGCTCAAACACCTCGATCACCGACTTGAATTCACCCATGTCGATGTCCAGCGGTACGCCGGCCGGGCGTTTGTCATTCCAGAAATCAGGTTGCATTGTTCTTGTCCTCTTTACCTGAGCTGATCCGGGGCCGCGTTTCTGTCATTTCTCGTTCATCCCTTGAAAGCAGAAAGCAAAAAGCGGAGCTTCACGGACACTAGCAGTTATGGCCAATCAGGCAAATACGGGCAAAGCCGTCATTGATCGTATGAATCTTCCTGCCGTCGTGTGGGCTGATCAGACGAAGAACAACGAATGCGCTATACACTGTTTCGACTCTGAGCAAAGGAATCGCCATGATCCACGACACTTTATGGCTGGACGCGAGTGACCGCAGCCGCCTCTTCGTCAATCTGTGGTTGCCCAAGACTCCGCTGAAAGCGTTGATCCTGCTGGCCCATGGCATGGCCGAGCACAGCGGGCGCTACCAACGGCTGGCTGAAAGGTTCTGCGCCCAGGGCTACGGCGTGTACGCCCCGGACCTGCGTGGACATGGCAAAACCGCCGAAAACGGCACCCTGGGGCATTTCGCAGAGAGCGATGGCTGGTGCAAAGTCGTCGGTGATCTGGCCAGCCTCAATCAGTACATCGGCCAGCAACATCCCGGCGTACCGATCATTCTGCTCGGGCACAGCATGGGCAGCTACCTGGCCCAAGGTTACCTGCTGCACCACAGCGCCAGCCTGCACGGGGCGATTCTCAGCGGTTCGAACTTTCAACCGGTAGCGCTGTACGGCGCCGCGCGGCAGATCGCCCGCCTGGAAAAACTGCGTCAGGGCGCCAAGGGTCGCAGTGCGCTGATCGAGTGGTTGTCGTTCGGCTCGTTCAACAAAAAATTCAAACCGGTGCGCACACCGTTCGACTGGCTCAGCCGCGATCCGGCCGAAGTCGACAAGTACGCTGCCGACCCGCTGTGCGGCTTTCGCTGCACCAATCAGCTGTGGATCGACTTGCTCGGCGGCTTGCAGCAAATCAGCAAAGCGTCCACTCTCGCCCAGATCGACCCGGGCCTGCCGCTGCTGGTGATCGGCGGCGAATGTGATCCGGTCAGTGAAGGCAAGCGTCTGACAGATCTGGCCAATGCCTTGCGCACGGCCGGCAGCCACAACCTGCAACTGAAGATCTATCCGCAGGCGCGGCACGAATTGTTCAACGAAACCAATCGCGACGAAGTGATCGCCGATGTGCTGACCTGGATCAATCAGGCCCTGAGCCATCCGCGCCCTCATCGCAGCGAATAATTTTTTGTGGATTCATTTAATCCGTCACAGGAACCCAGACCGATGACCCAGGTTACCAACACCCCTTACGAAGCCCTCGAAGTCGGCCAGACTGCCAGCTACAGCAAGACTGTCGAAGAGCGCGACATTCAGTTGTTCGCCGCCATGTCCGGCGACCACAACCCGGTACACCTGGACGCCGAATTTGCCGCCGCCAGCATGTTCAAGGAACGCATCGCCCACGGCATGTTCAGCGGTGCGCTGATCAGTGCAGCCGTTGCCTGCGAATTGCCTGGGCCGGGGACTATTTATATCGGTCAGCAGATGAGCTTTCAGAAGCCGGTAAAGATTGGCGACACACTGACCGTGCGCCTGGAAATCCTCGAGAAACTGCCGAAGTTTCGCGTGCGGATCGCCACTCGCGTGTTCAACCAGCGTGATGAGTTAGTGGTCGATGGCGAAGCTGAGATTCTGGCGCCGCGCAAACAACAGACCGTAACCCTGCCAACCTTGCCGGCGATCAGCATCGGCTGATTGGCTGCACAACACAAAGTGGGAGCGGGCTGGCTCGCGAAGAGGTCGTGTCAGCAACATCATCGTTGCATGACACACCGCATTCGAGAGCAAGCCCGCTCCCACCGTTTTTTTCAGCGTGGCTTACGAACGAGCGCGAGCCTGGTTACGCAGGGCTTTCACCTGGTCGTGGTTGCGTTGCGCACCATGGTACTGGCGTTCAACCAGGTCGCGAATACCGACCAGATTGTGCTTGTTGATTTTCTCCATGGCTTCACGATAAGCCTTCAGCGCATGGTCTTCACCGCGCTCGGCTTCGTTAAGCACAGCTTCTTCGTCCTTGCCGGTAAACATCGCTTTGACGTCGACCCAACGGCGATGCAGGTCACCGCTGACACTGGTGGACGTTTCCGGATTACCGCCCAGTTTGCGCACTTCAGCTTGCAGTTCCGCAGCGGCGGTAGCGCAATCGGCAGAGCGGGTCGTGAACAGCGTTTTGAGTTCAGGATGCTTGATGTCTTCAGCGCAAGTCTTGAACCCTTCCTGACCGTCTTTGCTGGTTTCAATCAGGTCATTGAGTACAGAGATGGCTTCTTTATTCATGTCAGTCATTTTTTCAATTCCTTGCGGTTGGTTGAAGATGCAAGGGATATTGCAGTGTGCGTGCCAGTTTTCTATTAATAAAAAATCTTTATATATCAATGCTTTAAATGTAAGTGAACTATCTGTATCAAGGATATTTGCATGATCTGTCATTTGGCCTGCATGCAGAATGCCTGTATTTTCCACTCTGATTTGAAGCCAGACGATCTCACTGATGAATCCCGAAAAACTCGAACTGTTGATCACCCGCGAAATGCCCTTTGGCAAATACAAGGGCCGGATCATTGCCGACCTGCCGGGGCCTTATCTCAACTGGTTCGCCCGCGAAGGTTTCCCCCACGGTGAACTCGGTGGCTTGCTGGCCTTGATGCAGGAAATCGACCACAACGGCCTCTCTGACTTGCTCGAACCGCTACGCGCAAAACACGGCAAACCTGCCCCGCGCCACTGACGCGCCCTCCTCTACAGAGCTTGCCAACCATGCCCGACAACACCCGCCGCGCCCGTGACGAAGCCTTCTGGCAGACGTTCGCCGATCGTTATGACGCTCAACCCGGCCCCGTGAACCTGGAAAACGGTTACTTCGGGCGCATGTCGCGCACGGTGATCGAGGAGTACCAGCGCAACATCGAGCGGATCAACAACAGCAACTCGGTGTATGTGCGCCAACGCTTCGAACAGCACGACAACCTCGACATTCGCGCGCAACTGGCCGAGTTGATGGGCGTACGCGCGCAAAGCGTTGCCTTCACACGAAACGCCACCGAAGGCCTGCAATCGCTGATCCGCAACTACAACCGCCTGCAACCGGGCGATCAAGTGCTGATCTGTGACCTGGAATACGACACGGTAAAAGGCGCCATGCGTTGGCTGGCAAAACATCGCGGTGTAGAGGTGATCGAGATTGCCCACGCGCACCCGGCGAGTTTCGACAGTTTGCTGCAGGCCTACCGTGAGGTGTTCATCCGCCACCCAAAACTCAAGCTGATGGCATTGACGCATGTCACCCATCGCACCGGCCTGGTGATGCCGGTGCAGGCTATTGCCGCGCTGGCCAAGGAGCACGGCGTCGACATCATCCTCGACGGAGCCCATGCCCTGGGCCAGATCGAGTTCGATCTGGAAGCAATGGGCATCGCATTCGCCGGCTACAACCTGCACAAATGGATCGGCGCGCCCCTGACCCTTGGCTTTCTCTATATCGCCCCGCAGCGCCTGGCCGACATCGATCCGGACATGGGCGAGATCCACTATCCGGTCAACGATATCCGCAGCCGCACTTCCTACAGCACGCCCAATATTCCAGCGCTGATGAGCCTCCCGTTGGTATTCGAGGAGCACCGTTCGCTCGGCGGCGCACCGGCCAAAGGTGCACGCCTCAATTACCTGCGCAATCTTTGGGTCAGCGCGGTGCGGCACTTGCCGGGCATTGAAGTCATGACCCCGGACGATCCACGGCTGTTTTGCGGGATCACTTCTATGCGTTTCACCCGCCACGACGATCAACAGGCGATGGCTGAGCGACTGCTCAACGACTACAACCTGTTTACCGTTGTGCGCACTGGCGCAGCCTGTGGACCGTGCATTCGCATCACGCCGGGGCTGACCACCACGTCTGCCGACATGCAGTTGTTGACCCGTGCGCTCAACGAGCTGCGTTAACGCGGCTATACGGTGTACTTGTCGAAGTCCTCGGGCCTGATCTGCGTCGACACCGCAAAGGTGTCGATGCCGAGGGTGAGGTGGCCGAAATAGCCGTCCTCGTGGGAGTCGCGACCGATCGGCCAGACAGCGAGGGTCGAGGCTTCGCCGCCCATACCGGCGTAAATACTGTCCTGGCCGTTGTCCAGCGGCAACGATGCCCGCCCCCGATAGGCTTTGGCATTGAGCACCGAGCGTGAAACGACCTCGGGAAAGTACAACTGCCCCACCCACGCCACACAACGCTCATCAAGGTATTCACTGCCGGCAACCATACGCACCGCGACATGAATGTGCAGCGTGCGACCGGCATAGAATCCCGGATAGATCGTCGTGAAACGTACCCTGCCCTTTTGATCGCAAAACTGGCTGCCACGCAGGTAGGTGTGGTCGTCGGTGCGCGGGATCGAGCCGATATCTTCAACCTCGACTTCGAGATCGGGATTGATCCGGCTCCAGCCCGAATAGGCCCCTCGCGCATTGCAATGCCAGATGTCCACGAGGGCGCCACTGACCGGCTCACCGGTCATTGCATCGACAATGGTCAGGCGCAGGATCAACGGCAGGCCTTCAGCACCTTCGCTGATGTTGCGACGCAACAGTTTGGGATTGCGAAAATACGGCCCGGCGATTTGCTCGGGGGCCAGTTGATATACAGGTTGCGGTGATGGGGATGCGGGATCTCGATCCATGACAGGTGCTCTCTTCCATAAGAAGAGCGCAGATTAGCGTCGTGCGCAAAACTCGGTGCGGTAACTATGTATCGAGCAATGTATCTGCGACTTTTTCAGGGCAAAAAAAAACGGTGCACCGACCAAGCGCACCGTAAAGCCGTAGAACACACAACGAAGTGTCAGGTAAAGCTGTCAATCCACAAGCATCAGTCCAGCAGCGCCAATGCCTCGGCGGTGCATTCCTGAATGCGTGCCCAGTCGCCGTTCTTGATCCACTCCGGATCCAGCATCCAGCTACCGCCTACACACATGACGTTTTTCAGCGCCATGTAGCTCTTGATGTTGGCAGGGCCCACGCCGCCGGTCGGGCAGAATTTCACTTCACCGAACGGGCCGCCAAGGGCCTTGATTGCCGCCACGCCACCGCTCACTTCAGCCGGGAACAGCTTGAAGCGGCGATAGCCCAAACCGTAGCCTTCCATGATGCCGGAGGCGTTGCTGATGCCCGGCAACAGCGGAATCGGGCTGTCGACGCTGGCTTCCAGCAGGTCGCGGGTGATGCCTGGGGTGACGATGAATTGCGAACCCGCCGCTTCGGCCGCCGCAAGCATGTTGCGATCAAGCACGGTGCCGGCACCGGTCATCAGTTCCGGACGCTGTTCGCGCAGGATCTGGATGGCCTTGAGACCGAACTGCGAACGCAGGGTCACTTCCAGCGCGGTGAGGCCACCTGCGGCCAGGGCGTCGGCCAGTGGCAGCACGTCCTGTTCACGAGCGATGGTGATCACCGGCAGGATCCGCGCCTTGGCGCAGAGGCTGTCGATCAGGGCAACTTTGTCCGCCATGGAAACGGTCGGGGATGGGTTTTTCATAGCGGCTGTTCCTTGGCTCATGGGCACCAGTAAATCTCTAACGTGGGTTGCAGAAACGCGCGAACCGGCATGGCAGCGACATCGTCGGATGCCAGCGCGGCATTCAGGGTGGTCAGTTTCGATTGACCGGAAATCGACAGAATCTTGTGCTTCGCCGACGCCAGCAGCGCCCGGCTCATGCTCAGGCGCTGATGCGGCACGGTGGGCGCCAGCATCGGCCAGCAACGGCGGGTGCCGTCGACCTGCAACGCCTCAGTGAGGTTCGGGCTATCGGGAAACAGCGAGGCGGTATGACCGTCGTCGCCCATGCCCAGCACCAACACGTCAATCGGCGGCAACTCGGCGAGCAGACGGTCAGCCTGCTCGGCGGCTTGTTCGACATTCGCCGCAGCGCTGTAAAGGCTCAGAAATTGCGCCTTGGCGGCGGGGCCTTTGAGCAGGTACTGCTTGAGCAGACCGGCATTGCTGTCGACGTGTTCGACCGGCACCCAGCGTTCGTCGGCGAGGGTCACGACGACCTTCGACCAGTCCAGTGCCTGCTTGGCCAGGTGCTGGAAAAACGCCACCGGGCTACGACCGCCGGACACCACCAGCACAGCGTTGCCGCGTGCAGCAATAGCATCGGTCAGTTGCTTGGCAACGTTAAGCGCCAAGCCTTCGGCCAGCGTCGCCGGGCTCTTGAATTCATGGGCGTTCACGCCCTCGGGCAGTTTCACATCAGATATCGCCATACCACGACCTCCCGTCCCGCGTGATCAATGCAATGGAACTCATCGGCCCCCACGACCCGGCCGCGTACGGCTTGGGCGCGTCACCGGATTTTTTCCATCCGGCGATCAACTGGTCACACCACTTCCACGCGGCTTCGATTTCATCTTTACGGACAAACAGGTTCTGATTGCCGTTCATCACTTCCAGCAACAGCCGCTCGTAGGCATCGGGGATCCGCGCGCTACGCCAGGTGTCGGAGAAATTCAGTTGCAGCGGGCCGCTGCGCAGTTGCATGCCTTTGTCCAGGCCCTGCTCTTTGGTCATCACGCGCAAGGAAATGCCTTCGTCCGGTTGCAGGCGGATGATCAGTTTGTTGCTGATCTGCAAGCGCTGCTCGGGGGCGAAGATGTAGTGCGAGGGTTCCTTGAAGTGGATGACGATCTGCGACAGCTTTTGCGGCATGCGCTTGCCGGTTCGCAGGTAGAACGGCACGCCGGCCCAGCGCCAGTTGCGGATGTCGGCACGCAGGGCGACGAAGGTTTCGGTGTCGCTCTGGGTATTGGAATTCGGCTCTTCGAGGTAGCCCGGTACGGACTTGCCTTCACTGTGACCGGCGATGTACTGGCCGCGCACCACTTGAGTGGTCAGGCCTTCCGGGCTGATCGGCGCGAGCGCCTTGAGCACTTTTACTTTTTCGTCACGGATGCTGTCGGCGGACAGATCGGCCGGTGGATCCATGGCGATCAGGCAGAGCAGTTGCAACAGGTGATTCTGGATCATGTCGCGCAGCTGACCGGCCTTGTCGAAGTAACCCCAACGGCCTTCGATGCCGACCTTCTCGGCCACCGTGATTTCCACATGGGAAATGTAGTTCTGGTTCCACTGGGTTTCGAACAGGCTGTTGGCAAAACGCAAGGCGATCAGGTTTTGAACGGTCTCTTTGCCCAGGTAGTGGTCGATACGATAAGTGCGGTTCTCCGGGAAGAACTGCGCCACGGCATCGTTCACTTTGCGCGAGGATTCGAGATCGGAGCCAATCGGCTTTTCCAGTACCACGCGGGTGTTTTGCGCCAGACCGACGTTCGCCAGGTTCTCGCAGATAGCGCCGTACACCGCCGCCGGCGTGGCGAAATAGGCAATCATGCGCTGCGAACTGCCCGCCAGTTCGGCCAGCGCTACATAATCTTCAGCCTTGAGAAAGTCGACGTGCAGGTAGGTCAGGCGCGCCAGAAAGCGCTCGGCGACGGCCTCGTCCAACTCCTTGCCGACGTAGCGGCGCAGTTCATCGGCGATGAACGCCATGTGCTGCTGCTCGGAGCCGGCTTCACGGGCCAGCGCGATAATGCGCGTGTCCTCGTGCAACAGGTCGGCGCCATCGAGGTGATAAAGGGCAGGAAACAGCTTGCGCAGGGCCAGATCGCCAAGAGCGCCGAACAAGGCAAAGGTGCACGGTTCAACCGTAATCGAAGGCATGATGTTTGTTCTTTTATCAAGTTAAGCTACAAATACCTTTTTTCAAGGCATCACTCAAGGGAAAATGTAGTAATAACCACAACATTTTCACAGAATACAGATTCCGAGTGGTGGTCGGTCGGAGCCATCAGTAGGATAGGCCACCGTTACGGGCCATATCAAAGGCCCAATTTGCATAGCCCGGCGCACCTTTGCGCAGGTGAATTAGGAATTCCATATGGACCGCGTGCGAAACTTACTGGAACAGATCCAGAGTCGCCTTGAAGACCTGAACAAGGCCGAACGCAAAGTCGCCGAGGTGATCCTGCTCAACCCGCAGCAGGCCACCCGCTTCAGCATCGCCGCCCTCGCCCAGGCCGCGTCGGTGAGCGAGCCGACGGTCAACCGTTTCTGCCGTTCGTTCGGCGTCAGCGGCTACCCCGAACTCAAGCTGCAACTGGCCCAGAGCCTGGCCAGCGGCGCGGCCTATGTCAGCCGTGCGGTGGAAGCCGATGACAATCCCGAAGCCTATACGCAGAAGATTTTCGGCAGTGCCATTGCGTCACTGGACAGCGCTTGCCAGGCGCTGGACCCGAACCTGATCAGCCGCGCCGTCGACCTGTTGATTCAGGCGCGGCAAATCCACTTCTTCGGCCTCGGTGCGTCAGCGCCAGTGGCGCTGGATGCGCAGCACAAGTTCTTTCGGTTCAACCTGGCGGTGACGGCGCATGCCGATGTGCTGATGCAGCGGATGATCGCTTCGGTGGCTCACACCGGCGAACTGTTCGTGATCATTTCCTACACCGGCCGCACCCGTGAACTGGTGGAAGTGGCGCGCATTGCCCGGGAGAACGGCGCCTCGGTGCTGGGTCTGACCGCCGAGAACTCGCCGCTGGCCAAGGCCAGTACGCTGAGCCTGAACATTCCGCTGCCGGAAGACACCGACATCTACATGCCGATGACCTCGCGGATCATTCAGTTGACCGTGCTGGATGTGCTGGCGACCGGTATGACCTTGCGTCGCGGGGTCGATTTCCAGCCGCATCTGCGCAAGATCAAAGAGAGCTTGAATGCGAGCCGGTATCCGGTGGGTGACGAGTTCAACTGATCCAAAATCTCGGCTGATTGATCCGGCCTCTTCGCGAGCAAGCCCGCTCCCACAGGGGATCTGTTTTGAACACAAATCCTGTGTTCATTGAAGGTCCAATGTGGGAGCGGGTTTGCTCGCGAAACCGTCAGGCGACTCACCACAAATTCAGGCCGCAGCCCACGCCTGCAAACTCAAATGCGCCTTAACCCCCGGCGCCAGATGCAGGCTGTCCGTCCCGCCCGTCGCCGCTTCAACACAAACAAATTCCGAGATCTCATCCCAACTCACGCCCAACAGCGGCCGTGAGCCTGGATGCCAGACCACCGTGTCCGCCGTGTCACCGGTGTCAATGCACAACTCGCGCTGCCAGGCGTGATCCTTGAGCTGTAACTCGCCGTCGTGCTGGAACACCCGCTGGCAGCCACCCTCGACCCGCAACTCGCCTTCCTGCTGGCAAACCTGACGGTTCAACTGGTCATAACCCTGCGCGCCTTCGAGGCCGGACAGCGCTATCTCACCGACATCACCAATACGCCAGTAAGCGTGCAACGCCTGGCTCAACTGACACGGCATGTCGTCCTGATGCTCGGTACTCAGACGCAACTCCATGCGCTCGCCCAAGTGCGCGTGCAGATCGACCTGCCAATCGCACAGTTGCAATTGCCAGTGCAGGCGCACGCCATCCTCGGCGCTGCTGCTGTCGAGCAATTTCCAGTCGAGCAGCCGCGCCCAGCCATGGGACGGCCACGCGTTTTCGCTCGGATGGCGGCCGTACCACGGCCAGCACACCGGCACCCCACCGCGAATGGCACCGACATGTGGCCATTTCGCCGCACACCACAACCACGGCTTTTGCCCGCGTGGCTGAAAATGCAGCAACTGCGCGCCCTGACGACTGAACACCGCCTGACACAGCGGATGATCGATCACCAACACGTCGCGCATCTGATAGCGCTCCCAGGCGAACACCGGCTGTTCGCGCAAGGATCTGAAAAAGCGTTGCAGCGGATGCTCATGCATTGGCCACGATCCTGAACTCGTCTTTCATAGGGGTGCGCTTGCCCCCAAAAAAAAGCGGACAGCCTTGGCTGTCCGCAAATATGCGCACATAGAGAGGAGCTTATCGCAGACGCGTTAGAACACCGACTGAATTTTCAGACCGGCGACCAAAGCGTTGTCCACTGCGTCCACTCCACCTGGATGAGTGATGTATTGCAGGTTAGGACGTACGGTCAGCCAGTTAGTGACGTGGAAGCCGTAGTTGATCTCGTAGTTGTATTCGGTTTCACGAATCGGCGAGAACACCGGGTTGTCGTAATCCGAAACACCGTTGGATGCATTGAGCAGTTCGGCGTTTTTCTTCACGTCATCGTTGACGTGAATACGCGCAGCGCCGATACCGATGTCATCTTTTGGACGCGCGTCGAACGGGCCTTTGTAGACAAACATCACCGACTGATAGTTGTCGATGAAGTTGGTGTCCTTGTCGTGGAACGTGGCGTTGGCGGCGATATTCAGACCGCGGGTCGCGTCACCGTTGTGGCTGGTGAGTTGCTGTTGCGCCACGAACCAGTAGCCGTGCTTGCTGCTGTGGGTGCGGTAGGCGTTACCGGTGGTTGCAGCGTCGTTGCCGTTGATGTCTTCGCGGACATCGCTGGCATCAGCGGTGCTCTTGTAGTAACCGACGCGGTATTCGCCCGGCAGGCTGTTGACCTTCGGCGACCAGACCAGTTCGACCGGCAGAACAGTACCTTTGGTGCCGCTGCCGCTGAGCTTGAAGCCGTTGCCGTGTTCCAGTTGCGACGGGTTCTGGTTGTACGCACCGATCTGCGCGTAGAGCTCGTCGTTGATGTTGTACTTCACGCGGATCGCGGCCTGGCTGACGGGCCAGTTGTACCAGATGTTGGTCGCCCAGTTACCCACCTGGGAGCCGCAGAACGCCAGGTTCTGGAACTCGCACGGGAAGGTGTTGAAGTCTTCGCCTTCACCGAAGTAACCGGCCTTGACGTCGAGCTTGTTGTCGAAGAACTGGTGCTGAATCCACAGCTGGGTCAGACGCACCATGTGGCCACGGCCGTAAACTTCTTGAGACGAGCTCAAGGTGCCGGCACGCGGGTCGCCCACGCGGTCGTTGGAGATGTTTTGACCGTTACGGTTGGTCAGTTGAATCTTGGCCTGAGTGTTGTCCCAGCCCCACAGTTTTTGCAGATCCAGTGCCACGCCCAAACCGAACTGGTCGCTGTAGCGGCCGGTCTTGTCGTCGTTGTAGCCACCGTGCAGGTTGCCACCGACTTCCCCAACGTAATCGGCCTTGATGTCGATACCCTGCTCGATCAGCTTGGTCCGCTCACCCCCCCAGTCGCCCGTCATCCATTTGGAATCGGAGCTGAACGCATCGGCGGCCATGGCATTGCCGGCCAGCACCAAGGCTGCCGCTGCTGACACTTGGCAGATCAACCGGGCATTGACGTGTTTCTTTTTCATCCCTACATCCTCGTCTTTATTGTTATTAACTGTTTTTATCTAACGCGGTTTACATAAAGTGCGATGGATTACAGGCAATCCACCGCGTGCTCCCACATTTTGTTCTTCAGCGGCCTTTGAACTGGGCCACGTTGGCAGACCGCGCTTCGGACTGCGCCTGACCGGCAACACCCAACCGCTCGCCAGTCTTGGCATCGAACAGCAACACTTTCGACGGATCGAATTGCAGCGTCAGGTTCTCGCCCACCTGCGGCGCCACGTCCGGTGCCAGACGGCAGCAGACCTTGGTGTCGTTGAGGTTGACGAATACCAGCGTGTCCGGGCCGGTCGGCTCGGTCACCTGCACTTCGGCGCGAATGCTCGGCAGGCCATTGCCCTCGTCGCTGGCCAGAACAATCTGCTCCGGGCGCAGGCCGAGGATCACTTCGCGATCTTCAAGACCGGCGTCCTGCATGCCCATCGGCAACTCGCAACGCGCCTGGCCACTGTCGAGCAGTGCCAGCAGACGACCGTCCTTGCGCTGCAAACGCAGCGGGATGAAGTTCATCGGCGGCGAACCGATGAAGCTCGCCACGAACAGGTTGGCCGGGTCGTTGTAGATCTCTTTTGGCGTACCGAACTGCTGGATGATGCCGTCCTTCATCACCGCCACTTTGTCGCCCAGCGTCATCGCTTCGATCTGATCGTGGGTCACGTAAACCGTGGTGGTTTTCAGGCGCTGATGCATCAGTTTCATTTCGGTGCGCATCTCGACGCGCAGCTTGGCGTCGAGGTTAGACAGCGGTTCGTCGAACAGATAGATCTTCGGCCGACGCGCCAGTGCACGGCCCATCGCCACACGCTGTTGCTGACCACCGGAAAGCTGACCGGGCTTGCGGTTGAGCAAGTGTTCGATCTGCAACAGCTTGGCCACGCGAGCGACTTCTTCATCGATCGCCGACTGCGCCATCTTGCGGATCTTCAGACCGAACTCGATGTTCTCGCGCACGCTCATGGTCGGGTACAACGCGTAGGACTGGAACACCATGGCAATGTCGCGATCCTTTGGGCTCATGCCGCTGACGTCCTGGTCGCCAATCATGATCGCGCCGCCGGTGATGGTTTCCAGGCCGGCGATGCAGTTCATCAGGGTCGACTTGCCGCAGCCCGACGGGCCGACCAGGATCAGGAACTCACCGTCCTTGATCGACAGTTCGATGTTCTTCAAGGTGTCCGGCAGGCCGGCACCATAGGTCTTGTTTACGTTACGAAGTTCGAGCGTAGCCATGATTACCCCTTGACTGCGCCGGCCGTCAGCCCGCGCACGAAATACTTGCCTGCGACCACATAGACCAGCAGGGTCGGCAGGCCGGCGATCATCGCCGCTGCCATGTCCACGTTGTATTCCTTGGCCCCGGTGCTGGTGTTGACCAGGTTGTTGAGCGCCACCGTGATCGGTTGCGAATCACCGCTGGAGAACACCACACCGAACAGGAAGTCGTTCCAGATCTGCGTGAACTGCCAGATCAGGCAAACCATGATGATCGGCGTCGACATCGGCAGAATGATCCGCCGAAAAATGGTGAAGAAGCCTGCGCCATCAAGGCGTGCAGCTTTGACCAGCGCGTCGGGAATGCTCACGTAGTAGTTACGGAAGAACAGCGTGGTGAACGCCAGCCCGTAAACGACGTGGATGAACACCAGCCCGGTGGTGGTGCTCGCCAGGCCCATCTTGCCGAGGGTGAACGAGGCCGGCAGCAGCACGGTCTGGAACGGCAGGAAGCAGCCGAACAGCAGCAGACCGAAGAACAACTGCGAACCGCGAAAGCGCCACATCGACAGGACATAACCGTTCAACGCACCGATGGCAGTAGAGATGATCACGGCCGGAACCGTGATCTTGATCGAGTTCCAGAAGTAACCATCAACCGTGGCCCAGGCCTTGACCCAGCCAATACCGCTGACCACGGTCGGCCAGCTCAGCAGGTTGCCGGTGCTGATGTCTTCCGGGGTCTTGAAACTGGTCAACAGCATGACCACCAGCGGAATCAGGTAAAGGAACACGGCGAGGATCAGCACCGCGTAGATCGCGATGCGGCTCAGGCTGATCGCAGGTTTGGCAGCGAGACTAGTCATGACGCTTGGTCCTCAGCTCGGAGTACAGGTAAGGCACGATGATCGCCAGAATCGCACCGAGCATCAGAATCGCACTGGCCGAGCCCATGCCCATCTGGCCGCGACTGAAGGTGAAGGAATACATGAACATCGCTGGCAGGTCGGAGGAGTAACCCGGGCCACCGGCCGTCATCGCTGCAACCAGGTCGAAGCTCTTGATCGCGATGTGCGCCAGAATCATCACCGCACTGAAGAACACCGGACGCAGGCTTGGCAGTACCACTTTCCAGTAGATGGTCGGCATGCTCGCGCCGTCGATCTGTGCAGCACGAATGATCGACTGATCAACGCCACGCAGGCCGGCGAGGAACATCGCCATGATAAAGCCCGAGGCCTGCCAGACCGCCGCGATCACCAGGCAATACACCACGCGATGCGGGTCGATCAGCCAGTCGAGACGGAAGCCTTCCCAGCCCCAGTCACGCAACAATTTGTCCAGACCCATGCCCGGGTTGAGCAGCCATTTCCACGCGGTACCGGTGACGATCATCGAGAGCGCCATCGGGTACAGGTAAATGGTGCGAATGAAACCTTCGCGGCGAATACGCTGGTCGAGGAACACCGCCAGCAACACGCCGATCACCAGTGTGATGCCGATGAACATGCCACCGAACACCGCGAGGTTCTTGCTTGCGACCCACCAACGGTCGTTCTCGAACAACCGCGCGTATTGCGCCAGACCGGCCCACTTGTAGTTGGGCAGGAACGTCGAAGTGGTGAACGACAGCACGAACGTCCACAGGATGTAGCCATAGAAGCCCACCAGCACGATGAACATGCTCGGCGCCAGCACCAGTTTGGGTAGCCAGCGTTGCAATGCATCGAACGGCGAGGCCTTGCTGAACACAGCAACAGAACTCATGGGGAAATCCAGTACAGGGAATAAAAACTACAGTGAGATCCCTTGTGAGAGCGGGCTTGCTCGCGAAGGCGGTGTGTCAGTCGACGGATGGAGCAACTGACACGACGCCTTCGCGAGCAAGCCCGCTCCCACAGGAGGGGCCTGTGCTAACGACGCTTATTTGGCCGACTTGATCGCTGCGCCGAGTTTCTTGGCGGTATCGGCCGGATCGGCTTTCGGGTCGTTGATGAAGTTGGTCACGACATCAAAGAACGCCCCCTGCACCGCCAGCGTGGTCGCCATGTTGTGCGCCATGCTCGGCTGCAAGCCGCCGGACTTGGCGTCTGCCAGGAAGTCTTTGGCTGCAGTTTGTGCGCAGGAGTCGAAACCGAGCTTCTCCATGTTGTTCAACATGTCGTTACGCACCGGGATCGAGCCTTTGTTGATGCTGAAGACCTTCTGGAAGTTCTCACCCAGCACGACTTTGGCAATGTCCTTCTGACCCGCGGCAGTGCCGGCGTCTTTCTGCTTGAACACCGCCAGGGAGTCGATGTTGTAGGTGAACGCCTTGTCGGTGCCCGGGAAGGCTACGCACTCGTAATCCTTGCCAGCGACTTTCTTGGCGGCGGTCCACTCGGACTTGGCCCAGTCACCCATGATCTGCATGCCGGCCTTGCCGTTGATGACCTTGGCCGCTTCCAGGTTCCAGTCCTGACCTTTGCCGTCGACGTCCATGTAGGTCGCGACTTTCTTCAGTTCAGTCAGGGCCTTGACCATTTCCGGGCCGGTCAGCGCAGCGTTGTCCAGATCGACCAGGGCTTTTTTGTAACCATCAACACCCATGACCGAGAGCACAACGGCTTCGAACACGGTGCTGTCCTGCCAAGGCTGACCGCCGTGGGCCAGCGCAATGAAACCGGCTGCCTTGAGCTTGTCACCGGCGGCGTAGAATTCTTCGAGGGTGGTCGGGTTCTTGGTGATACCGGCTTTCTTGAAGACTTGCGGGTTGATCCACAGCCAGTTGACGCGGTGAATGTTCACCGGAACGGCCACGTAATCACCGTCGTACTTCACGGTATCGGAGACTTTCTTGTCGAGCAGGCTGTCCCACTTCTCTTCTTTGGCGACGTCCTTGAGCACGTCAGTGTCGAGCAGACCGGTCGACGCCCATTCCTGGATGTCCGGGCCTTTGATCTGGGCAACGCCTGGAGGGTTGCCAGCGACAGCACGGCTTTTCAGTACGGTCATGGCAGTCGCACCGCCACCACCGGCGACAGCGCCGTCTTTCCAGGTGAAACCGTCTTTTTCGACTTGGGCCTTGAGTACATCAACAGCGGCTTTTTCACCACCGGACGTCCACCAATGCACGACTTCCACCGAACCTTTGGATTCGGCAGCGGACACACTGAGGGGCAGAATTGCGAGCGGGAACAGGGAGGCGACAGAAATGACAGTAGCGAGGCGAGAAATCGCATTCATCTGAGATGTACCTTTCTTGTTGTTATGCGTTGCAAGTCTGGTGCTTGCGCTGCACAGGAGTTTAAACAGGACGTTTCGCTTCGCAGGTAACGAAGGGACGCGCGAATGTCACGACATGGTTACATGACTGATTACATAGCAGCGCTCTGGGACAACTGCGCCAGCGCACTCGCCATACTCGGCGACAAGGGTAGACGAGGGATCAGTACGGCTTGCCAGGCGTGATACAGATCGGGTTTGCCCGGCCAGATATCGGCACTTGGGCGGTTATGTGAGTCGAGTTCGTGGTGCCAACTGCCGTTGCAGCGGTCAATGAAATGGCTTTCACAAAAATCCCAAAACAGCCGATACCAGGTTTCGTACTGCGCCTCGCCCGTGCGTTTGAGCAAGGCACTGGCCGCGGCGCTGGCTTCGGCATGCGTCCAGTGCAGGCGATGGCGGACCACGGCTTTGTTGTCCCAGTCGAGGGTGTAAACAATGCCCGGCGCACCATCGACATCCCAACCGTGACGGCAGTTGTTTTCGAACAGTTTCTGCGCGTCGGTCGCCAGCCAGCCGGGTGTGAGCATACCGGCCTGCACCCGCGCGGCCTCAAGATGCAGCAGCAGCCGCGCCCACTCAAAACCGTGGCCTGGGGTGGTGCCGTAAGGGCGAAAACCGTCGGCGCGATTGTCTTGGTTGTACTCGCGCAGCGGTTGCCAGTCGCGGTCAAAGTGCTCGATGACCATGTAGCCATTGGCGCCAGCATGGCCGTGGATCACGCGTTCAACGATGCGCTGGGCGCGCACCAGCCAGCGCGGATCTTCCGTGACGTCGGCCAGCGCGAGGAAAGCTTCGGTGGCGTGCATGTTGCTGTTGGCGCCGCGATAGGCTTCTTCTTCGCTCCAGTCGCGATTGAAGCATTCGCGCATGGCGCCCTCTTCTTCGCTCCAGAAATACGTGTCGATGATGTCGATCGCGTCATCGAGTAAAGCTTGCGCGCCGGGGCGCTGCGCGACCACCGCAGAACTCGCCGCCAGGGCGACGAAGGCGTGCAGATAAGCGTTCTTGCCCGTGTTGCCATCGCGGTGTTCGGCGACCGCGAACCAGCCACCGTGCAGCGCGTCGCGCAACGGCCCGCGCAGGGCCGCGATGCCGTGATCGACCAGCTCGGCGAACCCTGGCAGGCCCTGAATATGGGCCATGGCGAAACTGTGAGTCATGCGTGCGGTGTTCATGGTTTCGGCCTGGGCGTTCGCAGGCAACTGGCCGCGCTCGTCGAGATTGCCAAAACCTTCGGGCAGTTTTGCCGCCTTGGCAAAATCCAGCAGGCGCAGGCCTTCGGCAGCGAGCCATTGCTGATGGGCAGGGGCGTTCAGCCAACTGCTGAAGCCTGGGTGAAAGATATCCATGGGTGGCCTTTTTTGTTGTTATGACGGCGGGCAGTCTAAACAACGGGCCGGGGCGGGCTTGTAACGAAGGGGACAGGTTTTGTCACCAACCTGTGACATGGATATTGATGTTGAATGGGCCGACGCCTTCGCGAGCAAGCCCGCTCCCACAGGGGACCGCGTTTCTCCAGATGAAATACAGTCACCTGTGTGCGGGCTTGCTCGCGAAGAACAATAACGCGGTCTATCTAGTCGGCACTGCGTGGCAATTGCAACGTCACCCGCAACCCACCCTCACGCAAATTCTGCAACGTCACCTCACCGCCATGGCTATGGGCGATGTTGCGCGCAATCCCCAAGCCCAATCCGTAACCCTGCTGCTGCCCCGCCAAGCGAAAGTGCGGCTCGAACACCTGCTCCAGGCGCTGCTGCGGCACGCCCGGCCCTTCATCGTCGACGTGCAGGACAAACGCATGCTCGTCGTCATCGATGTGCAGATGCGCGTTCTGTCCGTACTTCAACGCGTTGTCGATCAGGTTGCCGATGCAACGCTTGAGCGCCAACGGTTTTCCCGGATACGCCGCCAGCGCTCGTCCGTTCTGGGTCACGCGGCCATTGCCGTTCGGTGCCAGATACGGCTCCACCAGACAATCGAGCACATGATTGAGATCCACCGGTTCGATGTTCTCGTGGATGTCGGTGTCTTTCACGCATTGCAATGCGCCTTTGACCAGCAACTCCAGCTCGTCGAGATCGCGACCGAACTTGGCTTGCAACTGTTCGTCTTCCAGCAACTCGACGCGCAAGCGCAGGCGGGTGATCGGTGTGCGCAGGTCATGGGAAATCGCGCTGAACAACTGGCTGCGTTCGGTCAGATAACGGCTGATGCGCTCGCGCATGGCGTTGAACGCACGGCCCACCTCGACCACTTCACTGCCGCCGCCCTCGGCCACCGGTTCGACATCGGCGCCCAGCGACATCTCCCGCGCGGCCCGCGCCAGGCGCTTGAGCGGTCGGCTTTGCCAATGCACCAGCAAACCGATGAACAACAGCAGAAAACCGCTGGTGAGGACAATGAACCACACCTGCTGCGACGGCAGGCCTTGCTCTTCAAGACTGGTGTAGGGCTCGGGCAACAAGGAGGCGATGTACAGCCATTCGCCCGGCGCCATTTGAATCTGGGTGACCAGCACGGGCGGATTGACCGGTTCCAGCGTCAGCGCGTAATGCGCCCAGGAGCGCGGCAACTCATCGAGTTTGAGCCCCGCGTTGAAAATCCGCAGATCCTCGGGGCTGACGAAACTCACGGAAATGTCGGTGTCCTGTCCCAGCGATTGACGCAGCACTTCATCCACGGCTTTCATCACGGCGGCTTTACGCGGCGTGACCGGCAACACGTCCATGCCCAGCGGTTTGTCGTTGAGCGTCACGACAAAACGGGTGCCGCCCATGCTGCGCAACTGGTCGAGCACCAGCGGCCGATACGCCACCGGCAGCGAACGGAAATA
Source organism: Pseudomonas sp. RA_105y_Pfl2_P56 (assembly GCF_963970845.1). Taxonomy (NCBI): domain Bacteria; kingdom Pseudomonadati; phylum Pseudomonadota; class Gammaproteobacteria; order Pseudomonadales; family Pseudomonadaceae; genus Pseudomonas; species Pseudomonas sp. RA_105y_Pfl2_P56. The sequence continues at coordinate 32,841 of NZ_CAXAPL010000024.1, read as the reverse complement.
ACTGACGCTGGCCGTCATCGAATGCGCCAGGCTGCGGGCGCTGGTGACCAAGCCTTCCAGTTGCGTGGCACGCAGTTGCGATACCCAGATCACACTCGACAACGTCTGGGCGAACAGCATCGCCAGAAGCGTCAGCAACAACATCCGCCCCAACAGCGAACGCGGCACCGGCGCTCTGGCTGCGAGCTTGCGCAGGGACTCAGTGACCATTGCCGGCAACCACATTGGCTGCCAATTGGTAGCCGCTGCCGCGCACCGTGCGGATCAGTCGCGGCGGTTTTTCCGTATCGCGCAGGCGCTGGCGCAAACGGCTGACCGCCATGTCGACGATACGATCGAGGGGCATCAGATCACGGCCACGGGTGGCGTTGCCGATGGTGTCGCGGTCGAGGATTTCCTGCGGGTGATCGAGGAACAGTTTGAGCAAGGCGAAATCGGCGCCGGAAAGAATCACTTCCTCACCGTCGGTGTGGAACAGCCGATGGCTGACCATGTCCAGCCGCCATTCATCGAAGGCCAGCACTTCACTGCCGCTGCGCTCCTGACCGAATTGCGCCCGACGCAGCAAGGCTTTGATCCGTGCTTGCAGCTCACGAGGGCTGAACGGTTTACCAAGGTAATCGTCGGCGCCCAGTTCCAGACCGATCACTCGATCGGCTTCGTCGGAACTGGCGGTGAGCATGATGATCGGCACCTGCGCCTGACGCGGATGCTGACGCACCCAGCGGCACAGGCTGAAACCGTCTTCATCGGGCAGCATGACATCGAGGATCACCAGATCGCTCGGTGCCTCGTTGAGCGCCTGACGAAAACTGGCGCCATCGGCTGTGGCCCGGACCTGAAACCCGGCGCGGGTCAGGTAGGTGTCCAGCAACTCGCGTATCTCCTGGTCGTCATCGACCAACAAAATCGACTTGTTGACTGAGCTCACTTCGAAGGCATCCTTGTTGTTGGAATTGGGGCGGATTATGCCTCAAGCATCGAACGTACAAACACCACAGAACCATTGTGGGAGCAAGCCCGCGCCCACATTTCTGGCCGTGTTTCAGGCCCGAATCGATTGATCGAGGGCCACACCGGCACCGACAAGGCCGGAATACGGCGCTGTCACCAGCCACACCGGAATGCCCTTGAAGTAATCGCTCATGCAACCCTTGTCGGCAAAGCTGTGGGCGAAACCGCTTTGGACAAAGAAATCGGCAAAGCGTGGAATCACGCCGCCAACGATGAATACCCCGGCGCGCGCGCCCGTGGTCAGCACGTTGTTGCCGGCCACACGCCCGAGCCAGCAGCAGAATTGCTCCAGCACTTGCAGGGCAATCGGGTCACCCGCCAATCCTGCAGCGGTGATCGCTTCCGGCGTATCGAGTGTTGGCTCATGCCCATCCACCGCGCAGATCGCCCGGTAAACCCGAGGCAAGCCGCCGCCGCTCAATGCGGTTTCCGCGCTGACGTGGCCGATCTCGTTATGGATGTGCTGCCACAGCTGGGTTTCACGCAGGCTGCTCAACGGCAGATCAACGTGACCGCCCTCGCCCGGCAACGCGGCAAAACGACCGTCACCGAGATCGAGCAAGGTGCCGACGCCAAGGCCTGTGCCTGGGCCGATCACCACGGCCGGACGCAACGGCTCCGGCGTGCCTTCGCACACCACGCGGAATTCGCCGGGCTGCAATCGGGTCATGCCCAACGCCATCGCCGAGAAGTCGTTGATCAGCAGCAGTTGCTCGACCTGCAAGGTCTTGCAGAACGCCGTGCGGCTAAGGCGCCAGTGATTATTGGTGAACTTGAATTCATCGCCACTGACAGGGCCGGCCACCGACAGGCACACCGAACCGATCGAACCCGGCGCCAGACCGAGGCCGCTCAGGTACAGGCTGATTGCCTCTTCCGGGCTGGCGTGGTCGGCTGTGGCCAGCACCTGAACCGATGCCAGTTGCTGGTTTTTCCACAACGCAAACCGCGCGTTGGTGCCTCCGATGTCACCGACCAAAGCCAGTTTCAATTAAGCGTCTCCAGGGCAGAAGTGAAGGCGCTGGCGCCCTGCTCCGCCGAGCTGAAGGCCATACGCATGAAGCCGAACAGTTCGCGACCGCTGCCGATGTTGTTGCCCAACAGGCCTTTGGCGGGTTCGCGCGCGGCAAATTCTTCGGCGTCCACTTTGAGTTCCAAAGTACCTTTGACGCCATCGACGCGGATGATATCGCCCTCTTGCACCCGCGCCAAAGCCCCACCGACATAAGCTTCAGGACTGACGTGAATCGCCGCCGGGATTTTCCCCGAGGCGCCGGACATGCGCCCGTCAGTCACCAGCGCGACTTTGAAGCCACGATCCTGCAGCACGCCAAGGAACGGCGTCATCTTGTGCAGTTCCGGCATGCCGTTGGAACGCGGCCCCTGGAAGCGCATCACCGCGACAAAATCCTTCTCCAGCAAACCGGCCTTGAACGCGTCGGCCAGGTCCTGCTGATCCTGGAACACCATGGCCGGTGCTTCGACGATCTGGTTTTCCAGCGCCACGGCGGACACCTTCATCACGCCGCGTCCGAGGTTGCCTTCCATCACCCGCAGACCACCCTCCGAGGAGAAGGCACGGGCCACTGGACGCAGAATATTTTCGTCGAGGCTTTCGATCGGGCCTTCGCGCCAGACCAGTTCGCCGTTATCAAGGAACGGCTCTTTGGTGTACTGGCTCAAGCCATGGCCGAGCACGGTATTGACGTCTTCGTGCAGCAGCCCGGCTTCGAGCAGTTCACGGATCAGGAACGACATGCCGCCCGCCGCCTGGAAGTGGTTGATGTCGGCTTTGCCGTTCGGATAGACGTGGCTGAGGGTTGGCACGACTTCGGAGAGGTCGGCCATGTCTTGCCAGGTCAATTGAATGCCTGCCGCCATGGCGATGGCCGGCATGTGCAGGGTGTGGTTGGTCGAACCGCCGGTGGCGTGCAGGGCGACGATCGAGTTGACCAGCGACTTTTCGTCGACGATTTCGCCGATCGGCATGAAGTTGCCGTTCTGTTTGGTCAGGCGCGTGACCTGATGCGCGGCTTCGCGGGTCAGGGCGTCGCGCAGCGGTGTGTTCGGGTTGACGAAGGAGGCGCCTGGCAGGTGCAGGCCCATGACTTCCATCAGCAACTGATTGGTGTTGGCCGTGCCGTAGAAGGTGCAGGTGCCCGGGCTGTGGTAGGACTTCATTTCCGATTCCAGCAGCTCTTCGCGGGTCGCCTTGCCTTCGGCGTACTTCTGCCGGACGTCGGCTTTTTCCTTGTTGGATATGCCCGAGACCATCGGCCCGCCCGGCACAAAGATTGTCGGCAGATGACCGAAACGCAGCGAGCCCATCATCAGGCCCGGCACGATCTTGTCGCAGATGCCGAGCATCAGCGCGCCGTCGAACATGTTGTGCGACAACGCCACCGCCGTGGACATGGCGATCACTTCGCGGCTCGGCAGGCTCAACTCCATGCCCGGCTCGCCTTGGGTCACGCCGTCGCACATCGCCGGAGTACCGCCGGCAAACTGGCCGACCGAGCCGATTTCGCGCAGGGCATTTTTGATTTGTTCCGGAAATACTTCGTACGGCTGATGCGCCGAGAGCATGTCGTTATATGAAGAAACAATGGCGATATTCGCCGAGTTCATCATCCGCAGGCTGTGCTTGTCTTCGCTGCCGCACCCGGCCACGCCGTGGGCGAAGTTGGCGCATTGCAGCTTGCCGCGCATCGGCCCGTCAGTCGCGGCGCCGTGAATCAGTGCAAGGTAAGCCTGACGCGTGGCGCGGCTGCGGGCGATAAGCCGTTCGGTGACCTCAAGGACGCGGGGATGCATGTGTAGAACTCCAGGCTAACGGATGTGGCGACCTGATTGTCTATGCTGATCAAACACCGTTGTTGTTGGAATGACAGACGGTGTTTTTGATCATTCGGACCAGTTGATTCAGGTCACTCGTTGTAGATAAAACAAAATATTGCCACTAAAAAGGCTTGTTTTCTATTTTTATGCGAATAATCTTGTAATTCAAACAACAAAACGACGGCGGCGCTGTTTCATGACTCTTCGAATCGCAATCAATGGTTTTGGCCGCATCGGCCGTAATGTCCTGCGCGCACTGTATACCCAAGGCTACCGACAGGATTTGCAGATCGTCGCCATCAACGATCTGGGCGACAGCTCGATCAACGCGCATCTGCTCAAATACGACACCGTTCATGGCACGTTCGACGCCGAAGTGGCGCATGACAACGAAAGCCTGACCGTCAACGGCGACCGCATTGCCGTCAGTGCCATTCGCAACCCGGCCGAACTGCCATGGGCGGCGGAAAAAATTGACGTGGTGTTCGAATGCACCGGGCTCTTTACCGACCGTGCCAAAGCCGCCGCGCATATTACTGCCGGCGCGCGCAAAGTCATCATCTCGGCCCCGGCCAAAGGCGCCGACGCCACCGTGGTCTATGGTGTGAACCACGACATTCTGCGCCAGTCGCACCAGATCATCTCCAACGCTTCGTGCACCACCAACTGCCTGGCGCCTGTGGCGCAGGTGTTGCACCGCGAGCTGGGGATCGAAAGCGGCCTGATGACTACCATTCATGCCTACACCAACGATCAGAACCTGACCGACGTCTACCACACCGACCCGTACCGCGCGCGCTCGGCCACGCAGAACATGATCCCGAGCAAAACCGGCGCCGCTGAAGCGGTGGGCCTGGTGCTGCCGGAACTGGCCGGCAAACTGACCGGCATGGCCGTGCGTGTACCGGTGATCAATGTGTCGCTGGTGGACCTGACCGTGCAGTTGAAGAAAGAAGCCAGCGCCGAGGAAGTCAACGCGCTGCTCAAGGCTGCCAGCCAGCATTCGAAAATTCTCGGCTACAACACCTTGCCGCTGGTTTCCAGCGACTTCAACCACAACCCGCTGTCGTCGATCTTCGACGCCAACCACACCAAATCCAGCGGCAAACTGCTGAAGGTGCTGGCCTGGTATGACAACGAGTGGGGCTTCTCCAACCGCATGCTGGATAACTGCCTGGCGTTGTGCAACGCGGAGTAAGCCGCACTCCCCATGTGGGAGCGGGCTTGCTCGCGAAAGCGGTGGTTCAATCGATCGATGAGTCACCTGACACGACGCCTCGCAAGCAAGCCCGCTCCCGCAGGTTGGCGATTTCAATCTGAAATCAAGGCTTGACCATTTGACTGGATGATAAGCATTATCATTCGCCTCAAATGGATCAGGTCCTCCCGTGAGTCAATCGCGCTTCAACCATGTCTTCCTCACCCAGCGCACTTCGTTGCTGCGCACGCTGGAACGGATGGTCAACAATCACAGCACCGCTGAAGACCTGTTGCAGGAAACCTACCTGCGCGTGACGCGGGCGCTGAGCGAGCGGGCCATCGACCACCTCGAACCCTTTGTCTTCCAGACCGCGCGCAATCTGGCGCTGGATCATTTGCGTGCGCGCAAGATCCATTCGCGCACCATGGTCGATGACGTGCCGCAGGACGTCGTGCACAGCATCGCCGCCCCTGCCAGCAGCGCCGAAGACGCCGCCCACGCCGAACAATTGCTCGAACGCTTGAACGTGAGTCTCAGTCAATTGAGCCCCCGTCAGCAGCAGATTTTCATCCTCAGCCGTCTGCACGGGCACAGCTATCAGGAAATCGCCGACGAACTGAAGGTGTCGCTCAGCACCGTGCAAAAAGAATTGAAACTGATCATGACCATTTGCATCGGTGTCGCCGAACGCTTGAATGGCGACTGAGGCTGTAGGCTCTTTCCGTAAGCGCCAGGTTCGACTGCACTGAGCTTTGTGCTTTGTTACCCTTGCCCGACTTTTACGCTTCACTAAAAAAACAGCCGTGCGCAGACACTGCCGAGGAAACACCGTGACGGACACCCACCGCTCGCCTTCGCCGGAATCGGCGCGGGACGCTGCAAACGCAATGGACCAGGCACTGGACTGGCTCATCGTGCTCGGCAGCCCGGACGAGGAACAGACCCGGCAATTTCATGCCTGGCTGGCGGCCGATCCGTTGAATGCCGAGGCGTTCGCCAAAGCCCAGGCGATCTGGGATGGCCCGCAGATCGCTCAGTGCGCGCAAACCCTGGCGGCGGCGCCTGCGAAAGTCAGCGTCCTCAGCCGTCTGCGTCCACACTGGAAACCACTGGCCACCGCTGCGGTATTGCTGCTCGGTCTGTTCAGTTTCAGCAATGTGCCCCTGCGCATCCAGGCCGATCACCTGACCGTGGTCGGCGAGCGTCAGCGTCTGCAACTGGAGGACGGCTCGAAAGTCCTGCTCAACACCAATTCGGCATTCTCCAGCACCATCAACGATCAACAGCGCGTCGCGCGGTTGTTCCAGGGCGAGGCGTTTTTCGAGGTTGCCGGCAGCCGCAAGCAACCGCTGGAAATCGACGCAGGCCCGGTCAAGGCCAGCGTGCATGACACCGCCTTCGCCGTGCGTTACCTGGACGGCGTAGCGCAGGTCAACGTGCAACGCGGCGATGTCGATTTGCGCGCTACGCATAACGATGCCCGGGTGCGTTTGTCTGCCGGTGAAAGTATTCGCATCGGCCCCAACGGATTCGACCGCCCGGCCAAACTTGATGCATCGACCGATCTGGCCTGGGTGCAAGGCCGACTGGTGTTCGAGAACTGTCCGCTGAATCAGGTGCTGGCCGAACTGCGCCGCTACTATCCGGGCTGGATCATCAACACCAACGAGCAGTTGGCTGATGTCGCCGTGACTGGCAATTACCGCCTCGACCAGCCACTGGACGTGGTGCGTTCCCTCGCTCACATCACCTCGGCGCGCCTGCAGGAATTCCCGGCGCTGGTGATCCTGAACTAAATGAGAATTATTTTTACTCGATAGCCAAAGCGCGTTCGTCTCGTTATAGCCAATGCAATTGATTCGCATCTTCGGACGCCAATCAGCACCTATAAAGATTCGTGCGACACGGAGCGCTATCGATGTCCTCTCGCCTTACCCGCCAGACTGCTTCCCCTTCCCGCGTGTTGTCGCTGCTGACCGCTGCCATCCTCATGGCCGGCACCGCACCGCTCATGGCTGCCACCGAGCAACCGACACGCAACATGGGTGATTACTCGTTCTCGATTGGCCAGCAACCGCTGGTGTCGGCACTGAATGCCTTCACCGCCGTCACGGGTTGGCAAGTCGGCCTGCCGGCAGAATTGGCTCAGGGCGTGTCGTCGCCGGGCGTGCGTGGCTCGCTGTCACCGGAAAAAGCCCTGGAGCGCCTGTTGGTGGGGACCAACCTGAGCTTTCGCACGTTGAGCAACAACAACGTCGTGCTGGAGATGCGCCGTACCAGCGGCGCACTGAATCTGGATCAAGTGACCATCAGCGCCACCCGTCAGGAACAATCGGTCAAGAGCGTGCCGGCCACCGTCAGTGTGCACACCCGTGAAGAACTGGATCACAACAACGTCAACACCCTCAAGGATCTGGTGCGCTATGAGCCGGGCGTCTCCGTCGGCGGCGCCGGCCAGCGTGGCGGCATCAGCGGTTACAACATCCGCGGCATCGATGGCGACCGCATCCTGACTCAGGTTGACGGTGTCGAAGTACCGGACGGGTTCTTCAACGGCCCGTACGCCAAGACCCAACGCAACTACGTCGACCCGGAAATCGTCAAACGCGTCGAGATCCTCCGTGGCCCGGCCTCGGTGCTGTACGGCAGCAACGCCATCGGCGGCGCGGTCAGCTATTACACCCTCGATGCGGACGACATCATCAAGCCTGGCAAAGACGTCGGCGCCCGCCTTAAAACCGGTTACAGCTCGGCCGATGAGAGCTGGTTGAAGTCCGCCACCGTAGCCGGCCGTGCCGATCAGTTCGACGGTTTGCTGCATTACAGCCAGCGTGACGGCCATGAAATCGATGCCTACGGCAGCAACCACGGCACAGGCCTTGAGCGCACCGCCGCCAACCCGGAAGACGTCAAGGCAAGCAACGTACTGGCCAAGATCGGCTGGAACTACAACGAAGATTCGCGCTTGGGCCTGACCTACGAAAAGTACAAGGACGACCGCGACACCGATCAGAAAAGCGCCTACGGCGGCCCGTACTTCAATGGCGCCCCGACCATCCCCGACAGCCTGCTGCCCGGCGGCATGTACCAGTGGCGCACCGGCAACGACACGATCACTCGCGAGCGTTTCGGCATCGAACACAGCTTCGCCCTCGACAGCCTGCTGGTCGACAACGTGAAGTGGAGCCTGAACCACCAGATCGCCAAGACTGACCAGCGCACCGAAGAGTATTACTACCCGATGACCCGCAAAGTGCTGCGTACTCGCGACACGATCTACGAGGAAAAGCAGTGGGTGTTCGATGCGCAACTGGACAAGGCTTTCGCCCTCGGTGAGACCGATCACGTCCTGACCTACGGCACCACCCTCAAGCAACAGAAAGTCACCGGCTCACGCAGCGGCGACGGCAAGTGCCTGGCCGTGGGGCGTGGCTGCAGCGCAATCGGAGCGACCAGTGCCGCTGACGTACTGAAGAAGGCCAGCGACTTCCCGGACCCGACCATCAACACCTACAGCGTGTTTGCTCAGGATCAGATCAGCTGGAACGACTGGACCTTCCTGCCGGGCCTGCGCTACGACTACACCGAGCTCAAGCCGCACATCACCGAGCAATTCCTCAATACCGTAAACGCCGATCGCCAGGGGACGGTCAGCGACAAGAACAAGACCTGGCATAAGGTCTCGCCCAAATTCGGCCTGACCTACGCCTTTAACGAGCACTACACCTGGTACGGTCAGTACGCCGAGGGCTTGCGCACACCCACCGCGAAAGCGCTGTACGGTCGCTTCGAGAACAACACCACCGGTTACACCGTGGCGCCGAATCCGGGCCTTGAGCCGGAAAAAAGCAAAAGCTATGAAACCGGTCTGCGCGGCAATTTCGAATCCGGCTCGTTCGACGTGGCGGTGTTCTACAACAAGTACCGCGACTTCATTAATGAAGACGCGGTCAAGCCGGGCGACGACGCGTTGACCTTCCAGAGCAACAACATCAAGCACGCGACCATCAAGGGGGCGGAAGTCAAAGGCCGTCTGAACCTGGACTCGTTTGGCGCCCCACAAGGCCTGTACACCCAAGGCTCGATTGCCTATGCCTATGGTCGCAACAACGACAACGGCGAACCGCTCAACAGCGTCAACCCGCTGACCGGCGTGTTCGGCCTGGGTTACGACCAGGACCACTACGGCGGCCTGCTGAGCTGGACCGTGGTGAAGAAAAAGGATCGTGTCGACGACAGCAACTTCAAATCGCCGGATGGCGTCAGCAGCCAGTTCAAGTCGCCGGGCTTCGGCATTCTGGATCTGACCGGGTTCTACAAAGTCACCAACGACGTCACCGTCAGCGGCGGCATTTACAACCTGACCGACAAGAAATACTGGCTGTGGGATGACGTGCGCGGTTACGACAGCGTCGGCGAAGCCTCGGTAACGCAACCGGCCAACCTTGATCGACTGACCCAACCGGGCCGCAACTTCGCGATCAATCTGATCTGGGACATCTGACCCGGCCGACCTCACGGCGCGTGTACACGCACCGCGCCGTGAGTTTTTTTACGCGCCAGCGCTGGCCCGTTCGTCTCGTTATCAAGCGCCTCTTCTATCAAGGACAACTCATGACCCCTTCGGGAAAAGCCCTGCGTTCGCAACGCCTGAACCAGATCACTCACGCACCGCACACCAAGCTCGACGCGCTGGTCAAAGCCCACGCACCGTTCGAAACCCGCGCCAACTTCGCCCGTTTTGTCGTTGCGCAGTACCTGTTCCAGTCGGAACTGGTTGAGCTGTACAACGATGCCGAACTGACCGCGATCATGGCTGACTTGCCGGCTCGGTGCCGCGCCGAAGCGGCCAAGGCTGACCTGGCGGATCTGCACACCGACGTGCCGGCCCCAGTGGCCGGCGCGCTGAAAAATCCAAGCAAGGCCCGCGCCCTGGGCTGGCTCTTCGTCTGCGAAGGTTCCAAACTCGGCGCGGCGTTTTTGATCAAACGCGCCGAGGCGCTGCAATTGAGCGAAACCTTTGGTGCCCGTCACTTGGGTGAACCGCAAGGTGGACGCGCCGAAGGCTGGAAGCGTTTCGTCAAAACCCTCGACTCATTGGTGTTCACCGCAGAGCAAGAGGCCGACGTGGAGCAAGGCGCAATCGACGCCTTTAACCGCTTCACCGTGCTGCTGGAACGGGCTTATGCGACTGAAGCAGAAATGGCCTGACACTTCCCCTCTGGGAGTTGCATAAGCCTGTAAGATCCCGATCCAGCTTCATAAACCACGCGCTGAGCCCATGCCGCCACCCGCCTCCTCCAAACTCGCCCGCCTGCTGTTCGGCCTCTTGGCCTATGTCAGCCTCGGCATCGGCCTGATCGCCATCGTCGTGCCCGGCCTGCCGACCACCGAGTTCATCCTGCTCGCGGCCTGGGCGGCGACCCGCAGTTCGCCGCGCCTGAGCGCCTGGCTGGAGAACCATCGGCTGTTCGGACCGATCCTGAGCAATTGGCGCAACGGCAAGATCATTGCGCGCAAGGCCAAGGTCAGCGCCACGATCAGCATGCTGCTGTGTGCGACGTTGATGCTGGTGCTGCTCGATCACGGCTGGCCGGTCTATCTGGCCATTGCCGGGATGAGCCTGGGCAACCTGTGGATCTGGTCGCGACCGGAAACCACCCCGTCACCACGCTGAAACTTCCCTGTAATCAAGCCTTTTTTCGGCACATTCTCCTGCGCAAACGTTTAACGATGACCGTTCGTCGACACTGCCCTCATGCGCCCCCGCCTCGCGCCGATGTGCATTGAAAGGCGCTGAATGGATTTGGCGATCAGGGTCACTCCCGCCGTGGCCAACCGCTCATTCATTCGCGAGAACGCCCATGTTCGACTCTCTTTCCATTCGCCTGAAAATCGTCCTGCTCTCTGGTTTGTGCCTGCTCGGTGTGGTCGCGCTGATCGTCGGCATGAACATTTACCAGACCAACCAGAACGACAAACTGGTCAGCCACTCCAGCAGCAAGATGCTCACCGCCAGCGTGGAGAACCTGCTGCAAGCCAAAGCCGCCGAGCAAGCGGTGCGTGTGCAGAAAACCTTCGGCGAAAGCCTGACCGTGATCACGGCGCTGGCCGACCAGATCAAGGACATGCGCGTGATGGCCGCCAAGCGTTCACTGGAGGCTGGCGCGCTGCGTGAAGAGTTGAACCAGAGCCTGAAAACGGCCTTCGAGCGCAACGACAAAGTGCTCGGCATCTGGCTGGCATTCGAACCCAACGCGCTGGACGGCAAGGACGGCGAGTTTGCCAATGACGCCGCCCGTCAATCCAACGAAGCCGGACGGTTTGCCAGTTACTGGAGCCGCGCCGCCGGCTCGGCGCTGAACACGGTCATGGTCGAAGAAGACATGACCAAAACCACGCTGAGTGTCAGCGGTACGCCGTACAACAGTTGGTACACCTGCCCCCGCGACAACAAGCGCACCTGCCTGCTCGACCCTTATGCCGACACTGTCGGCGGCAAGGAAATGCTCATGACGACCATTTCCGTGCCCTTGATCGTCGACGGCAAAGCCATCGGCGTGGTCGGTGTCGACATCGCCCTCAACGCCCTGCAGGCCGCCGCAGTGGACTCCCAGCGTGACTTGTTCAACAACGCCGGGCACATACTGATTGTCTCGGGCAGCGGTGTGCTGGGGGCCGACAGTGCCGACGCCACCAAGGTCGGCAAGACGATCATCGACACCCTCGGTGCCGATGGCAAAGACGTGCTGCAACTGATCGGCAGCGGCACACCGAAGATTCTCGAACAGGGCGGCCTGATCCGTGCGGTGTATCCGGTCGATCCGATCGGCAACTCCCGGGCCTGGGGCGTGGTCATTGATCTGCCCAAACAAGTGTTGCTGGCCGACGCGGTCAAGCTGCAAGCAGTGCTGGATGAGGCGCACACAACCGGCATGATCACGGCGCTGTTGGTGGCCGTTGTGGCCGGCGTGATCGGCCTGCTGCTGATCTGGCTCACCGCTTCGGGCGTCACCCGCCCGATCAACAGCGTCGCCCAGATGCTGAAAAACATTGCCAGCGGCGAAGGCGATCTGACTCAACGTCTGGACTACACCAAGAAGGATGAACTGGGCGAGCTGGTGAACTGGTTCAACCGTTTCCTCGACAAACTGCAACCGACCATAGCCCAGATCAAGCAGAGCATCACCGAAGCCCGTGGCACCGCTGATCAGTCCTCGGAAATTGCCCGCCAGACCAGTGAAGGCATGCAGGTGCAGTTCCGCGAAATCGACCAGGTCGCCACCGCGTCCAACGAAATGAGCGCCACCGCCCACGATGTTGCCAACAGTGCCTCGAACGCGGCCAATGCGGCGAAAGGAGCCGACCAGTCGGCGAAGGACGGTATGTCGATCATCGAACGCAGCACCCGCGATATCAGCCAACTGGCCGACGAAGTCAGCAAAGCGGTGACCGAAGTCGAGGAGTTGGCGGTCAACAGCGAGCAGATCGGCTCGGTGCTGGAAGTGATCCGCAGCATCGCCGAACAGACCAACCTGCTGGCCCTTAACGCGGCCATCGAAGCGGCCCGCGCCGGTGAGAGCGGTCGCGGCTTTGCGGTGGTGGCAGACGAGGTGCGCAACCTGGCCAAACGTACCCAGGACTCGGTGGAAGAAATTCGCGTGGTCATCGAACGCATCCAGACCGGCACCCGTGGCGTGGTCGCGACCATGCATTCAAGCCAGACCCAGGCGCACAACAACGCCGGGCAGATTCGTCAGGCTGTGGATGCGCTGGGCAAGATCAGCGATGCGGTGACCGTGATCAGCGACATGAACCTGCAAATCGCCAGCGCCGCCGAACAGCAAAGCGCCGTGGCCGAAGAGGTCAATCGCAACGTTTCGGCGATCCGTACGGTGACTGAAACCTTGACCGAGCAAGCCACTGAATCGGCGGCAATCAGCAGCCAGCTCAATGCCCTGGCCAGCCAGCAGATGAAGTTGATGGATCAGTTCCGCGTCTGAACATCGCCACGGCCACCTGTGGGAACGGGCTTGCCCGCTCCCACAGGGTCAGCGTTCATCCGTCAGCACTTTCATCTGACCAGACAACGTTTTGCACTATCATCGCCCTCTCGCTCCGGAGGGCCTTCGATGACTGATTTACTCACGTCCATTCAAGCCGCACTCGGCCTGCCGCACACGCCGATTGCCTTCACCGCCAGTGGCGCCCTGCCCTCGGCGTTCGCCGTGACCGACCTGGCCTGCGCCAGCATTGCCGTTGCCGGGCAGGCCATCAGCCAATTGCTCAATCAACAGACGGGCCGTTTGCCGGCCGTTGAAGTCGACCGCCGGTTAGCCTCGTTCTGGTTCGCCACCTCGCTGCGCCCGATTGGCTGGCAAGTGCCGCCGCTGTGGGACCCCATCGCCGGTGACTATGCCACCCGGGACGGCTGGATTCGCCTGCACACCAACGCCCCGCATCATCGTGCTGCCGCTGAGAGCGTGCTGGGTATCTGTGCCGATCGTGCAGCGATGGCCGCAAAAGTCGCGCAATGGAACAGCCAGGATCTGGAGCAAGCAGTCGTTGACGCCAAGGGCTGTGCCGCGCAGATGCGCAACTGGGCGCAGTGGCAACAGCATCCGCAAGGGTTGGCGGTGAATGCCGAGCCGCTCGTCCATTTCATCTGCGATCAGCACCCATGCGGCAAAACCTGGCAGGGCTCGGTGGCGCAACCGTTGGCCGGGATCAAGGTTCTGGACCTGACCCGCGTACTCGCCGGCCCGACCGCCAGCCGGTTCCTCGCCGGTCTCGGCGCCGACGTGCTGCGTATTGATCCACCGACCTGGAACGAACCCGGGGTTGTGCCGGAGGTGACGCTCGGCAAGCGCTGCGCCCGCCTGGATTTGCAGGTGCCGGCGGATCGCGCGGTGTTCGAGACGTTATTGCAGGACGCCGACATTCTGCTGCACGGCTACCGCGCCGATGCGTTGGAGAACCTTGGGTTTGGCGTTGAGCGGCGGCGGCAACTGGCGCCGGGGCTGATCGACGTCGGCCTCAATGCCTATGGCTGGAGCGGCCCGTGGCACAACCGCCGCGGCTTTGACAGCCTGGTGCAAATGAGCAGCGGCATCGCCGAGGCGGGACAGCGCTGGCAGCACGCAGACAAACCGACGCCTTTACCGGTGCAGGCGCTGGATCACGCGACCGGTTATCTGATGGCGGCGAGTACGATCACCTTGCTCAGCGAACGGTTGCGCAGTGGTCGCGCAGGATCGGCACGGTTGTCGCTGGCGCGTACGGCGAAGCTGTTGATCGAGCATGGACGGGGCACCGATGAAGCGCTACGCGCCGAAGATGATCAGGATAAGGGCCTGCTCGTGGAACAGACCCCGTGGGGGCCGGCGCATCGCGTGCAAGTGCCGGTGAAGATCAGCGGCACACCGCTGCAGTGGGCGTTGCCGGCCACCGAACTGGGTTCGCATCAAGCGCAGTGGCGATGAACTTTCGGGCCCCTTCGCGAGCAAGCCCGCGCCCACATTTGACCGAGTTTCTTCTGACGGAACGCGATTGAGTGTGTGTGCGGGCTTGCTCGAGAAGACGGCCGCACCGACACCTGCGATTCAGGGTCAATCTGTGCGGCTCGTCAGCCTCACAACGACAGCACCCCGCTGTACAAACCGTAAGCCGCCAGCCCCGCGCCAATGATCACGCAGGTGAAAATCCCCTTCTCGACAGGGGTGAACAGCGGCTCGCCCTGTTCATGCTTGGCCTTGGCAAACAGGATCACCCCCGGCGCATACAACAGCGCCGACAGCAGCAGATATTTCACCCCGCCGGCGTACAACAACCACACCGCATAACACAGGGCGATGCCACCGATCAGCAGGTCCTTGGTGCGCTCGGCCGAGGCGTGTTCGTAGGTTTCGCCGCGTCCGCTCAACAGCACGGCGTAGGCGGCCGACCACAGGTACGGCACCAGAATCATCGACGACGCCAGATAAATCAGACGGGTGTAGGTGCCGGCCGAAAACAGCGTGATCAACAGGAAAATCTGGATCATCACGTTGGTCAGCCACAACGCATTGACCGGTACATGGTTGGCGTTTTCCTTTTTCAGGAACGCCGGCATGGTCTTGTCCCGGGCCGTGGCGAAAAGAATTTCGGCACAGAGCAACGCCCACGACAGCAATGCGCCCAGCAACGAGACCGCCAGGCCAATGCTGATCAGCAACGCGCCCCACGGCCCGACGATGTGTTCCAGCACCGCCGCCAGTGACGGATTCTGCAGGGTCGCCAGTTCCGGCTGGCTCATGATCCCCAGCGACAACACGTTGACCAGCACCAGCAGCGCCAGCACACCGATGAAACCGATCACCGTGGCACGGCCAACGTCGCTGCGTTTCTGCGCCCGCGCCGAGTACACGCTGGCGCCCTCGATGCCGATGAACACGAACACCGTCACCAGCATCATGTTGCGTACCTGATCCATCACCCCGCCGAAACTCGGATTGCTGTGGCCCCAGATATCACGGGTGAAGATGTCAGCCTTGAACGCCAGGGCGGCGATGACGATGAACAGGATCAGCGGCACAATCTTGGCCACCGTGGTCACCTGATTGATGAACGTCGCCTCCTTGATCCCGCGCAGCACCAGAAAATGCACGCCCCACAGCAGCACCGACGCGCAGCCGATAGCGATGGGCGTGTTGCCCTGGCCGAACACCGGAAAGAAGTAGCCGAGGGTGCTGAACAGCAGAACGAAATAACCGACGTTGCCCAGCCACGCGCTGATCCAGTAACCCCACGCCGAGGAAAACCCCATGTAGTCGCCAAATCCGGCCTTGGCATAGGCATAAACGCCTGAGTCCAGTTCGGGCTTGCGATTGGCCAGGGTCTGGAACACGAACGCCAGGGTCAACATGCCGATCGCGGTGATCCCCCAGCCGATCAGAATCGCCCCGGCATCGGCGTGCGCCGCCATGTTCTGCGGCAGGGAAAAAATTCCCCCGCCAATCATCGAACCCACCACCAGGGCGATCAACGCCCCCAGTTGCAGCTTTTGCGTCGGTTGCGACATTTCAATCTTCCTTTTTCCCGGATCGACGGTGGCCGCTCACTCATCACATAGTCGCTATTTAACTAAACGGGTAAAGCGCAATTACGTTTATTGAATAACACCGATTAGCGCCTTTTATAGAAAA
The DNA here is from genome assembly GCF_963970845.1 of Pseudomonas sp. RA_105y_Pfl2_P56. NCBI lineage: Bacteria > Pseudomonadati > Pseudomonadota > Gammaproteobacteria > Pseudomonadales > Pseudomonadaceae > Pseudomonas > Pseudomonas sp. RA_105y_Pfl2_P56. The sequence goes on along the minus strand of NZ_CAXAPL010000024.1, from coordinate 16,605 downwards.
CGGCCGTGCACTTTCTACGCGCTGATCCGGATTATTCGATTCTGTACTGAAAACAGATGCTGAAATTTGCCAAACCCTGAAAAAGAACTAGCGTCATAGCTCCAAAGAAACAAGGACAATTCTCAATCATATTGATCGAAAGCCTCTGGAACGGGACTTTCCGGCGAAAGCTTTATGCCATCAGTCATTTCATAAGTCATTCATTAACAATGAAATGTGACCTTCAACTGATCCACGTCAGCAGTTTGAACAGATAACAGAACTACGCTGTGATCTCTTCTCTCCTGCAATGGAGTCATGCAATGTCTGAAACTCCCGGAAAACTACGATTAGGCGCATTGGTTGCCTTGGTAGTCGGATCAATGATCGGTGGCGGGATATTCTCTTTGCCACAAAACATGGCCGCCAGTGCCGACGTCGGTGCGGTGCTGATCGGTTGGGCCATTACCGCTGTCGGCATGCTCACCCTCGCTTTTGTTTTCCAAACCCTCGCCAATCGCAAGCCTGACCTGGACGGTGGCGTGTACGCCTACGCCAAGGCCGGATTCGGCGATTACATGGGGTTCTCGTCGGCCTGGGGTTACTGGATCAGCGCTTGGCTGGGTAACGTCGGCTACTTTGTTTTGCTGTTCAGCACGCTCGGTTACTTTTTTCCGGTGTTTGGCGAGGGCAATACCGTCGCCGCGGTGATCGGCGCGTCCGTGCTGCTGTGGGCGGTGCACTTTCTGGTGCTGCGCGGGATCAAGGAAGCGGCGTTCATCAACCTGGTGACCACCGTCGCCAAGGTGGTGCCACTGCTGCTGTTTGTATTGATCGCCGTCTTCGCGTTCAAACTGGACATCTTCACTGCTGACATTTGGGGCGTGAAAAACCCTGATCTGGGCAGCGTGATGAACCAGGTGCGCAACATGATGCTGGTCACCGTGTGGGTGTTCATCGGCATCGAAGGCGCGAGCATCTTCTCGGCGCGGGCGGAAAAACGTTCCGACGTCGGTAAGGCCACCGTGATCGGCTTCATCACCGTGCTGCTGTTTCTGGTGCTGGTGAACGTGCTGTCGCTGGGCATCATGACTCAGCCGGAACTGGCCAAACTGCAGAACCCGTCGATGGCCGCCGTGCTTGAACATGTGGTCGGTCACTGGGGTGCAGTGCTGATCAGCGTCGGCCTGATCATCTCGCTGCTGGGGGCGCTGCTGTCGTGGGTGCTGCTGTGCGCAGAGATCATGTTCGCCGCCGCCAAAGACCACACCATGCCGGCGTTCCTGCGCAAGGAAAACGCCAACCACGTCCCGGTCAACGCCTTGTGGCTGACCAACGCGATGGTGCAGGTTTTCCTGATCATCACCCTGTTCTCGGCCAGCACTTACCTGTCGCTGATCTACCTCGCCACGTCGATGATTCTGGTGCCCTACCTGTGGTCGGCGGCGTATGCCCTGCTGCTGGCGGTGCGCGGCGAAACCTACCAAGGCTTCGCCGCCGAACGGCGCAAGGATCTGATCATCGGCGCGATCGCCGTGATCTATGCGGTCTGGCTGCTGTATGCCGGCGGGATCAAGTACCTGCTGCTCTCGGCCCTGCTCTACGCCCCGGGCGCGATCCTGTTCGCCAAGGCCAAACTGGAACTCAAACAACCTGTTTTCACGAACGTCGAGAAGCTGATTTTCGCCGCTGTGGTCGTCGGTGCCCTGGTGGCAGCCTACGGCTTGTATGACGGCTTCCTGACTCTGTAGCACCTGATTGATTTGTTATCTGGAGGATCACTGAAATGACCACGGAAAAAGTTAAGTACGGCGTCCATTCCGAAGCCGGCAAACTGCGCAAAGTCATGGTTTGCTCCCCAGGTCTGGCCCATCAGCGGCTGACCCCGAACAACTGCGATGAACTGCTGTTCGACGACGTGCTGTGGGTCGCCCAGGCCAAACGCGACCACTTCGACTTCGTCACCAAGATGCGTGAACGCGAGATCGACGTGCTGGAAATGCACAACCTGCTGACCGATATCGTCGCCATCCCTGAGGCACTGGACTGGATCCTCGACCGCAAGGTCACCGCCGATTCGGTGGGCCTGGGCCTGATCAGCGAAGTGAAGTCCTGGCTGCACAGCCTCGAACCACGGCACATTGCCCAATACCTGATCGGCGGCGTCTCCGCTGATGACCTGCCGGACAGCTTCGGTGGCAAGACCATTCAGATGTTCCGCGACTTCCTCGGCCACTCCAGCTTCATTCTGCCGCCGCTGCCCAACACCCAGTTCACCCGCGACACCACATGCTGGATCTACGGTGGCGTGACGCTGAACCCGATGTACTGGCCGGCGCGTCGTCAGGAAACCCTGCTGGCCACCGCCATCTACAAATTCCACCCGCAATTCACCAACGCCGATTTCGAGATCTGGTACGGCGACCCGGACAAGGATCACGGCAGCGCGACCCTTGAAGGCGGCGACGTCATGCCGATCGGCAACGGTGTCGTTCTGATCGGCATGGGCGAGCGTTCTTCTCGCCAGGCCATCGGCCAACTGGCGCTGAACCTGTTCAAGAACAAAGCCGTGGAGAAAGTCATCGTGGCCGGCCTGCCGAAGTCCCGCGCAGCGATGCACCTGGACACCGTGTTCAGCTTCTGCGACCGCGACCTGGTGACGATATTCCCGGAAGTGGTCAACCAGATCGTGGCGTTCACTCTGCGACCTGACGAAAGCAAACAGGGCGGCATCGATATCCGCCGCGAAGAATCGAGCTTCCTCGACACCGTGGCCAAAGCCCTCAACCTCAAAGCGCTACGTGTGGTGGAAACCGGCGGCAACAGCTTCGCCGCCGAACGCGAGCAATGGGATGACGGCAACAACGTGGTAGCCGTGGAGCCGGGCGTGGTCATCGGCTATGACCGCAACACCTACACCAACACCCTGCTGCGCAAGGCGGGCGTTGAGGTCATCACCATCAGTGCCGGGGAACTGGGCCGTGGTCGTGGCGGCGGCCACTGCATGACCTGCCCGATCATCCGCGACCCGATCGACTATTAATTTTTTGACTAATGACGACCCGACGCTGTGAACGCGTAGCGAGCGCAGGAAAGAAAAGGCGAAGGCGCACAGCCTGCAGTCGCTTTCACAGTGTCGGGCAAGGAGATCCATCATGGCTTTTAATATGCGCAACCGCAGCTTGCTGAGTTTGATGCACCACACCACTCGCGAGATCAACTACCTGATCGACCTGTCCCGCGACCTCAAACGTGCCAAGTACACCGGCACCGAGCGTCCACACCTGCAAGGCAAGAACATCGCGCTGATCTTCGAAAAAACCTCGACCCGCACCCGTTGCGCATTCGAAGTCGCGGCCCACGACCAGGGTGCCCACGTCACCTACATCGATCCGGTGTCGTCGCAGATCGGCCACAAAGAGAGCATGAAAGACACCGCCCGCGTTCTCGGCCGAATGTTCGACGCCATCGAATACCGTGGTTTTGAGCAGGAAATCGTCGAAGAGCTGGCCAAGTTTGCCGGTGTGCCGGTGTTCAATGGTTTGACCGCCGAATTCCACCCGACGCAAATGATCGCCGACGCGCTGACCATGCGTGAACACAGCGACAAGCCAATGCACGAGATCAGCTACGCCTACCTCGGCGACGCTCGCTACAACATGGGTAATTCGCTGTTGATGATCGGCGCCAAGCTTGGCATGGACGTGCGTATCGCCGCGCCGAAAGCGCTGTGGCCGCACGCTGACTTCATCGCCCAGTGCATGGCGTTCGCCGAAGAAAGCGGCGCACGCATCACCATCACCGAAGACCCGAAAGAAGCGGTCAAGGGCGTCGACTTCATCCACACCGACATCTGGGTGTCGATGGGTGAGCCGGTGGACGCCTGGGACGAGCGCATCGAGCAACTGCTGCCGTACCAGGTCAACCCCCAAATGATGAAAGCCTCCGGCAACCCGCGCGTGAAATTCATGCACTGCCTGCCGGCGTTTCACAACAGCGAAACCAAGGTCGGTAAAGACATCGCCGCGCGCTATCCGCACCTGGCCAATGGCGTTGAAGTGACCGAAGACGTCTTCGAATCCCCGGCCAACATCGCCTTCGAGCAAGCGGAAAACCGCATGCACACCATCAAGGCGATTCTGGTGTCGACGCTGGCTGATCTCTAAGACCCGGCCCGCTCTCACTGAAGAAACCGGCTGTAAATGTGGGAGCGGGCTTGCTCGCGAAGGGGCGATATCAGGCGACATTGATGGAGCCTGACACACCGCCTTCGAGAGCAAGCCCCCTCCCACAAGGGCCCGGTTCCGACAGCAAGATCGAGTCGTTTGCCATTCCTCTGTCTGAGAAGGACTGCACCATGCGTATCGTCGTAGCGTTGGGCGGTAACGCCCTGCTTCGCCGTGGCGAGCCGATGACCGCTGACAATCAGCGCGCCAACATCCGCGTCGCCGCCGAACAAATCGCCAGGATCCATCCCGGAAATCAACTGGTCATCGCCCACGGCAATGGCCCGCAAGTCGGCCTGCTGTCGTTGCAAGCGGCGGCCTATACCTCCGTCAGCCCGTACCCGCTGGACGTGCTCGGTGCCGAAACCGAAGGCATGATCGGCTACATCATCGAACAGGAACTCGGCAATCTGCTGGACTTCGAAGTGCCGTTCGCCACCCTGCTGACCCAAGTCGAAGTCGACGCCAACGACCCGGCGTTCCAGAACCCGAGCAAACCCATCGGCCCGGTTTACGACAAGGCTGAAGCGGAAAAACTCGCCGCTGAAAAAGGCTGGGCGATTGCGCCGGACGGCGATAAATACCGCCGTGTAGTGGCCAGTCCTCGGCCCAAACGCATCTTCGAGATCCGCCCGATCAAGTGGCTGCTGGAAAAGGGCAGCATCGTGATTTGCGCCGGTGGTGGCGGCATCCCGACCCTCTATGACGAACACCGCAAACTCAAGGGCATCGAGGCGGTGATCGACAAGGATCTATGCTCCTCGCTGTTGGCCGAACAACTGGACGCGGATTTGCTGGTGATCGCCACCGACGTCAACGCCACGTTCATCGACTTCGGCAAACCCAGCCAGAAAGCCATCGCCCAAGCGCATCCGGACGAACTGGAGCGCCTGGGCTTTGCCGCCGGCTCCATGGGGCCCAAGGTACAGGCAGCCTGCGAATTCGCCCGCCATACTGGCAAGGTCGCCGTAATCGGCTCGCTGGCGGACATCGAAGCGATTGTCCAGGGCAATGCGGGTACGCGAGTCAGCACAGCGAAACCCGGTATCACTTATCGATAATCAGAAACTCCGGGGGCAGGCGTAAGGTCTGCCCTTCTCCCATGCCTTGAAAGGAGAGATCCATGGCCCAGTTTGTACCCGGTCATCTGCACATCGAACGGCACGCGCTGAACAAGGACGATGTCAGCTACGACCTGTGCCTTGACTACGAAGTGTTCACCGATCCCAAAGAGGGCAAAGGAATGCAGTTCACGATGCACGGCAGCATTCAGGGCAAGGACATGAAAGAGACGTTCTTCCTGCCCAAGGATCAGGCTTACAACTTCGCCAGAAACATGACCAGAATTGCCGAGAAGTACGGGATTCCCAAGACGCATGCCAGCATTGGCTCGGTGCACAAGCACTACGACGCGATGTTTGAAGATGTTCGGGCGCAGTTGAATATGAAATCCGGGGATCCGGTGAAGCCCGAACACCTCGAATAACCCGGCGTCCCTGTGGGAGAGGGCTCGCGCGCGACGACGTCGTGTCCGGCGATATCAATGTGGCTGAGCCACGGCATTCGCGAGCAGGCCCGCTCCCACAGGGCAACCAGATCGACCGGAAAATCGCCGCCGATTTCACCATTGCCCCGCCCCAAGGCATACTTGCCACCCTCCGCATTGCAGAACACTGAACCGCCCCATGCGTATCCACGTCAGCTTCATCGACCGCGTCGGCATCACCCAGGAAGTCCTGGCCCTGCTCGGCGGGCGCAATCTCAATCTGGATGCGGTGGAAATGATCCCGCCGAACGTCTACATCGACGCCCCGACGTTGAGCCCTGAGGTGCTGGAAGAACTGCGTGACGCGCTGTTCAGCGTGCACGGTGTGCAAGCGGTGAAAGTGGTCGACATCCTCCCGGGCCAGCGTCGGCACTTGCAGCTTGATGCGCTGCTCGCGGCGATGACTGACCCGGTGCTGGCCCTCGACAGCGCCGGCAAGGTGCTGCTGGCCAACCCGGCATTGATTGCGTTGTACGGTCGCGAACCGGCCGGTGAAACTGTCGCTGAGCTGTTCAGCGATCCGGGCCTGCTCGACACGTTGCTCGAAAACGGCTTCCGCCTGCCGCTGCGCGAGATCACCGTCAACGGCCAGACGCTATTACTCGACGCCACACCGATCACTGACGCCGGCGCCCTGCTCACCCTGTATCAACCCAACCGCATCGGCGAACAGCTCTCGGCGCTGCACCACGACCACGCCGAAGGGTTCGACGCGTTGCTTGGCGAATCCCCGGCAATCCGCACCCTCAAGGCTCGCGCACAGCGCGTTGCCGCCCTTGATGCGCCGTTGCTGATCCAGGGCGAAACCGGCACCGGCAAAGAGCTGGTGGCCCGCGCCTGCCACGCCATCAGTGCGCGGCACAGCGCGCCGTTTCTCGCACTCAACTGCGCGGCCCTGCCGGAAAACCTCGCCGAAAGCGAACTGTTCGGCTACGCCCCTGGTGCCTTTACTGGCGCGGCACGCGGTGGCAAACCGGGGCTGATGGAACTGGCCAACCAGGGCACGGTGTTCCTCGACGAGATCGGCGAGATGTCGCCGTACTTGCAGGCAAAACTGCTGCGTTTCCTGAATGACGGCAGCTTCCGCCGGGTCGGCGGTGATCGCGAGGTGAAGGTCAACGTACGCATCCTCAGCGCCACCCACCGCGATCTGGAAAAAATGGTCAGCGAGGGGCTGTTTCGCGAAGACCTGTTCTATCGCCTCAACGTGCTTAACGTCGAAGTGCCGCCGCTGCGAGAGCGCGGTCAGGACATTCTGTTGCTGGCGCGTTATTTCATGCAGCAGGCGTGTGCGCAGATTCAGCGCCCGGTCTGTCGCCTCGCCCCCGGTACTTACCCGGCGCTGCTCGGCAACCGTTGGCCGGGCAATGTCCGCCAGTTGCAGAACGTGATTTTCCGCGCCGCCGCGATTTGCGAAAGCAGTCTGGTGGATATCGGCGACCTCGACATCGCCGGGACCTCGGTCGCGCGTCAGACCGACAGCGACGTCGACAGCCTCGAACAAGCGGTCGAAGCCTTCGAGAAATCGCTGCTGGAAAAACTCTACGTCAGCTACCCCTCGACCCGCCAACTGGCCAGTCGCCTGCAAACCTCGCACACGGCCATCGCCCATCGACTGCGCAAGTACGGCATCCCCAACAAACTTTAAGCCTTGCTCGATCAACCCTGTGGGAGCGGGATTGCTCGCGAAGGCGTCGTGTCAGTCGCCATAGATTTCACCTGATCCAGCGTCTTCGCGAGCAAGCCCGCTCCCACAGGAGTAATGCTCCGGATTTTAAAATCCGCTCAAAAACGACCTGCATCTGTACTGAAAGCGCTACAGCGGAACGATATCGCTACACCCTCCTCCGATCGCCGCTGTGCAAGGCTTTGATCCCGTTAAGCTTTTTTCCTTGCCCTACGCTGTAGCGATTTCGCTACAGACGCACCATCACTCAATCAACACAAAACGTTCAAGAAATTGATTTATAACGATAAATCAACATTGGCCGCGTTCTTGCTAACGAACCCTTCATCAATAAGGGCTTTACCGCCCCAGCCTTCCACCGCGTCCACCAGACGAGTCTGGCCCCCTGAGGAGTTTCCATGAGCGAGTTGCGTTTTACTGAAGATCACGAATGGCTGCGCACTGAAGCCGACGGCAGCGTCACTGTCGGCATCACGGCTTTTGCGCAGAACGCCCTGGGCGACGTGGTGTTCGTGCAACTGCCTGAGCTGCAGACTTACGAAAAAGGCGCTGAAGCCGCCACCGTGGAGTCAGTGAAAGCCGCCAGTGGCGTGTACATGCCCCTCGACGGTGAAGTCCTGGCCACCAACCCAGCGCTGGAAGACAGCCCTGAGCTGGTCAACGAAGATCCGCTGGGCGAAGGCTGGTTCTTCCGCTTCCAGCCAGCCGATGCTTCGGCCGTCGCCAAACTGCTCGATCAAGACGCCTACGACCGCCTGATCAAAGCCCAAGCCGAAGCCTGAGGACAATCGACATGACTCAAGTAAACCTTGGCACCGCCAACGAATTCATCGCCCGTCACATTGGCCCGCGCGCCGGTGACGAACAAGCCATGCTCAACAGCCTCGGCTTCGATTCGCTTGAAGCCCTGAGCGCCAGCGTCATCCCGGAAAGCATCAAGGGCACCAGCGTGCTCGGCATGGACGACGGCCTGAGCGAAGCCGACGCCCTGGCGATGATCAAATCCATCGCCGGCAAAAACCAGTTGTTCAAAACCTACATCGGCCAGGGCTACTACAACTGCCACACGCCGTCGCCGATCCTGCGTAACCTGCTGGAAAACCCGGCCTGGTACACCGCTTACACCCCATACCAGCCAGAAATTTCCCAGGGCCGTCTCGAAGCGCTGCTGAACTTCCAGACCCTGATCAGCGACCTCACCGGCCTGCCGATCGCCAACGCCTCGCTGCTCGACGAAGCCACCGCCGCTGCCGAAGCCATGACGTTCTGCAAACGCCTGAGCAAGAACAAGGGCAGCCACGCTTTCTTCGCCTCGATCCACAGCCACCCGCAAACCCTCGACGTGCTGCGCACCCGTGCCGAGCCGCTGGGCATCGACGTGGTGGTGGGCGATGAGCGTGAACTGACCGACGTCACCCCATTCTTCGGTGCGCTGCTGCAATACCCGGCCAGCAACGGTGATGTGTTCGATTACCGCGAACTGACCGAACGCTTCCACGCGGCCAACGCGTTGGTGGCCGTGGCGGCCGACCTGCTGGCCCTGACCCTGCTGACCGCTCCAGGCGAGTTCGGCGCTGACGTTGCGATCGGCAGCGCTCAACGTTTCGGCGTGCCGCTGGGCTTCGGTGGCCCGCACGCGGCTTACTTCTCGACGAAAGATGCGTACAAGCGCGACATGCCGGGCCGTCTGGTCGGTGTGTCGGTTGACCGTTTCGGCAAGCCAGCGCTGCGTCTGGCGATGCAGACCCGCGAGCAACACATCCGTCGCGAGAAGGCCACCTCCAACATCTGCACCGCGCAAGTGCTGCTGGCCAACATCGCCAGCATGTACGCCGTCTACCACGGCCCGAAAGGCCTGACCCAGATAGCCAACCGCGTGCATCACCTGACCGCGATCCTCGCCAAGGGTCTGACCGCGCTGGGCCAGAAGGTCGAGCAGGAAAGCTTCTTCGACACCCTGACTCTGGCCACTGGCGCGCTAACCGCCGCGCTGCACGACAAGGCTCACGCCCAGCAGATCAACCTGCGCGTCGTCGATGCTCAGCGTATCGGTCTGTCGGTCGACGAAACCACCACGTCGGCTGACATCGAAACCCTGTGGGGACTGTTCGCCGACGGCAAGACCCTGCCGGACTTCGCTGCTCTTGCCGCTTCGGTTCAAAGCACCATTCCTGCTGCACTGGTACGCCTGTCGCCGATCCTCAGCCACCCGGTGTTCAACCGCTATCACTCGGAAACCGAGCTGATGCGCTACCTGCGCAAACTGGCGGACAAGGACCTGGCACTGGATCGCACCATGATCCCGCTGGGCTCGTGCACCATGAAACTCAACGCCGCCAGCGAAATGATCCCGGTGACCTGGGCCGAGTTCGGCGCCCTGCACCCGTTCGCGCCAGCCGCACAAAGCGCCGGTTATCAGCAACTGACCTTTGAGCTGGAAGCGATGCTCTGCGCCGCCACCGGTTACGACTCGATCTCGCTGCAACCGAACGCCGGTTCGCAAGGTGAATACGCTGGCCTGCTGGCGATCCGCGCTTATCACCAGAGCCGTGGCGACGAGCGCCGCGACATCTGCCTGATCCCCTCGTCCGCCCACGGCACCAACCCGGCCACCGCCAACATGGCCGGCATGCGCGTGGTGGTGACCGCGTGCGATGCCCGTGGCAACGTCGATATCGAAGACTTGCGCGCCAAGGCCATCGAGCACCGCGAACACCTCGCCGCGCTGATGATCACCTACCCGTCGACCCACGGCGTGTTCGAAGAAGGCATCCGCGAAATCTGCGGGATCATTCATGACAACGGCGGTCAGGTGTACATCGACGGCGCCAACATGAACGCCATGGTCGGCCTCTGCGCGCCAGGCAAGTTCGGCGGCGACGTTTCGCACCTGAACCTGCACAAAACCTTCTGCATCCCCCACGGCGGTGGCGGCCCGGGCGTCGGCCCGATTGGCGTCAAGTCGCACCTGACGCCGTTCCTGCCGGGCCACGCCCAGATGGAGCGCAAGGAAGGCGCGGTCTGCGCAGCACCGTTCGGCAGCGCGAGCATTCTGCCGATCACCTGGATGTACATTCGCATGATGGGCGGCGCGGGTCTCAAGCGCGCTTCGCAACTGGCGATCCTCAACGCCAACTACATTTCCCGTCGCCTCGAAGAGCACTACCCAGTGCTGTACACCGGCAGCAACGGTCTGGTGGCGCACGAATGCATCCTTGATCTGCGCCCGTTGAAAGACAGCAGCGGCATCAGCGTCGATGACGTCGCCAAGCGCCTGATCGACTTCGGCTTCCACGCCCCGACCATGTCGTTCCCGGTTGCCGGCACGCTGATGATCGAGCCGACCGAAAGCGAATCCAAAGAAGAACTGGACCGCTTCTGCGACGCCATGATCCGCATCCGCGAAGAAATCCGCGCGGTGGAAAACGGCACCCTGGACAAGGACGACAACCCGCTGAAGAACGCGCCGCACACCGCAGCCGAACTGGTTGGCGAGTGGACTCACCCGTACAGCCGCGAGCAAGCGGTGTACCCGGTGGCGTCGTTGATCGAAGGCAAATACTGGCCGCCAGTCGGTCGCGTCGACAACGTGTTTGGCGACCGCAACCTGATCTGTGCCTGCCCGTCGATCGAAAGCTACGCTTAAACCTGTGTGGGGGCATTTATTTGCCCCCACTCTCAACAACACCACAGATCCAATGTGGGAGTGGGCTTGCTCGCGAATGCGGTGAATCAGTCACATTTGTATTGAATGACCCACCGAATTCGCGAGCAAGCCCGCTCCCACAGGCAATGCTACAAACCTGATATTTCGCCAATTCCTATAACAAGAAACCGGAGAACCACTCATGTCGTTAAGCGTGTTCGACCTGTTCAAGATTGGCATCGGCCCCTCCAGCTCCCACACTGTCGGCCCGATGCGCGCCGCTGCGCGCTTCGCTGAAGGGCTGCGTCGGGATAACCTGCTGACTGCCACCGCCAGCGTGCGCGTCGAGCTGTACGGCTCGCTCGGCGCCACCGGCAAAGGCCACGGCAGTGACAAGGCCGTGTTACTCGGCCTTGAGGGTGAACACCCGGACACCGTCGACACCGAAACCGTCGCCGCCCGCCTGCAAGAAATCCGCAGCAACGCTCGCCTGAATCTGCTCGGTGAACACAGCATCGCGTTCAACGAGAAAGAACACCTGGCGATGATCCGCAAGCCGCTGGCCTATCACCCTAACGGCATGATCTTCCGTGCGTTCGACACGGCGGGCATCCAGATCCGCAGCCGCGAGTACTACTCGGTCGGTGGGGGTTTTGTCGTCGATGAAGACGCCGCAGGTGCCGATCGCATCGTCGAAGACGCCACACCGCTGACCTTCCCGTTCAAAAGCGCCAAGGACCTGCTCGGTCATTGCAGCACCTATGGTCTGTCGATCAGCCAGGTGATGCTGACCAACGAGAGCGCCTGGCGCCCGGAAGCGCAAACCCGCGCTGGCCTGCTGAACATCTGGCAAGTGATGCAGGACTGCGTGACGGCGGGTTGCCGCAACGAAGGGATTTTGCCCGGTGGTTTGAAGGTCAAACGGCGCGCGGCGGCGCTGCATCGGCAACTGTGCAAGAACCCGGAATCAGCGTTGCGCGATCCATTGTCAGTGCTCGACTGGGTCAACCTTTATGCGCTGGCGGTCAATGAAGAAAACGCCAATGGCGGACGCGTGGTAACGGCACCCACCAACGGTGCGGCGGGGATCATTCCGGCTGTGCTGCATTACTACATGCGCTTTATTGCCGGCGCCAATGAAGACGGTGTGGTGCGTTTTCTGCTGACCGCGGCGGCCATTGGCATTCTGTACAAGGAAAACGCTTCGATCTCAGGCGCCGAAGTCGGCTGTCAGGGCGAGGTCGGCGTGGCCTGCTCAATGGCGGCCGGCGCGTTGTGCGAAGTGCTGGGCGGCAGCGTGCAGCAAGTCGAGAACGCCGCGGAAATCGGCATGGAACACAACCTCGGCCTGACCTGCGACCCGATTGGCGGGCTGGTGCAGGTGCCGTGCATCGAGCGCAACGCCATGGGCTCGGTGAAAGCGATCAACGCAGTGCGCATGGCCATGCGTGGCGACGGACAGCATTTCGTCTCGCTCGACAAGGTCATCCGCACCATGCGCCAGACCGGCGCCGACATGAAAAGCAAATACAAGGAGACCGCCCGTGGCGGTCTGGCGGTCAACATTATCGAATGCTGATGCTTGCGCATCGGCGGCTGCACATTTTTCAGGAGTTGAAGATGTCTACCGAACAACTGTCGAAAACCCCGCTGCACGCTCTGCACATCGAACTCGGCGCACGCATGGTGCCATTCGCCGGCTACGACATGCCGGTGCAATACCCGCTGGGCGTGATGAAGGAACACCAGCACACCCGCGAGCAGGCCGGACTGTTCGACGTCTCGCACATGGGCCAGATTCGCCTGACAGGTGCCAATGCCGCCAAGGCCCTGGAAACGTTGGTGCCTGTAGACATCATCGATCTGCCAGTAGGCATGCAACGTTACGCGATGCTCACCAATGACAACGGCGGCATTCTCGATGACCTGATGGTGGCCAACCTCGGTAACGACGAGTTGTTCCTGGTGGTCAACGCCGCGTGCAAGGATCAGGATCTGGCTCACCTGCAAAAACACATCGGCGATCAGTGCACCATTACGGCGCTGTTCGAAGAACGCGCCCTGCTCGCCCTGCAAGGTCCGGCGGCCGCTACCGTGCTGGCGCGCCTTGCTCCGCAAGTGGCGCACATGACCTTTATGCAGTTCGCCCGCGTCAATCTGCTGGGTGTCGACTGCTTTGTCAGCCGTTCGGGTTACACCGGTGAAGACGGTTTCGAAATCTCGGTGCCGGCCGCCGATGCCGAAAAACTCGCCCGCGCCTTGCTGGCTGAACCGGACGTTCAGGCCATCGGCCTCGGCGCTCGTGATTCGCTACGCCTGGAAGCCGGCCTGTGCCTGTACGGCCACGACATGAACACCGAAACCACACCCATTGAAGCCAGCCTGCTGTGGGCGATCTCCAAGCCACGTCGCGCCGATGGCGCGCGGGCCGGCGGTTTCCCGGGGGCATCGAACGTTTTCGCACAGCAACACAATGGCGTCGCCCGCAAGCGCGTCGGCCTGCTGCCGCAGGAACGCACCCCGGTGCGTGAAGGCGCAGAAATCGTCAATGAGGCGGGCGACATCATCGGCAGCGTCTGCAGTGGCGGCTTTGGTCCGACGTTGGGTGGGCCGTTGGCGATGGGTTACCTCGACAGCGCGTATGTCACGCTTGAGACACCGGTTTGGGCCATTGTTCGTGGGAAAAAGGTGCAAATGCTTGTAAGCAAAATGCCATTTGTTCCACAACGCTACTATCGCGGCTGATTGACTGTTTCTATAAGTAACGCGATTGCGTTATGCGTGCACTAATGTGTAACGCAATCGCCATAAAACAGTGCACCATCTATCAATCGATTCGAATATGAACGTTGCTTATAACGTTCGAAAACAACTGAACAAGCCCATCATCTAAGCCTGTACTAACCAACCGATTAAGTTCCTGCAGGCTCAGCAAAACCGGGCACTTCACAGGGCTTGTTTTTTCTCCCGAAGTTGGCGTAGAGTTTCCCCACTGTGTTTGCATGGGTCAGCTTGGAATCGTGACCTGGGCAGTAGCCTACAAGTTAGCTACATCCCGTTCGACGTCTTCTTACTCTCCTGCAACCAGCCCCAGTACTCTTTCATGAGAAGGAGACTGTCATTAATTTTTTGCGTCAAAGGAAATAAGAAATGTCCACACGTCAGAGCGGTACCGTCAAGTGGTTTAACGACGAGAAAGGTTTTGGTTTTATCACTCCAGAAAGCGGTCCGGATCTGTTCGTGCATTTCCGTGCCATTCAGGGCAACGGCTTCAAAAGCCTGAAAGAAGGCCAGAAAGTGACTTTCGTTGCTGTGCAGGGCCAGAAAGGCATGCAGGCTGACGAAGTACAAGCAGAAGCCTGATCTTCTGTAACGAAAAAGCCCCTGATATTGATATCAGGGGCTTTTTTGTGTGCGCGAATCCGTAAAATGGCGCTTCCATTTGCGTCCAGAGGCTGCCATGTCGAAACATCTGCTCACTCCCCAGGGCGACTTTCCTGCCGTTGGCCTTGGCCGTCGACTGGCAGCGATGTTCTATGACTTCCTGCTGTGTACTGCCTTGCTGATCGTCACCGGATTCGTTTACAAGCTGATCCAGGCGGCAATCATCGGTGAAGAACGCCTGCGCGTGCTGACCGACGCCGGGAAAATGGATGGCGATCCGCTTTACTCTACGGTACTGCTGCTGGTGCTGTTCGCGTTCTTCGCCAAGTTCTGGACCCACGGCGGGCAGACGCTGGGTATGCAAGTGTGGGGGATTCGTGTGCAGAACGCCGACGGCAGCGCGATCAGCCTGTGGCAGGCGCTGCTGCGCTTCATGGTGTCGATCGCTTCGTGGCTGTGCGTGGGGCTTGGGTTCTTCTGGTCGCTGTACGACAAGCAGAAGCGCACCTGGCACGACATCTATTCCGATACCCGCATCGTCCGGATCCCCAAGAAGCACAAATAATTTCCAAAGACCGAAAACCAAAGTGGGAGCGGGCTTGCTCACGAAAGCGGTGCATCAGTCTCTATCTGAGTCGACTGAGGTACCGCATTCGCGAACAAGCCCGCTCCCACTGGTTTTTGTGCGTGGCAGAAAGATCTCAGGCGTTACCCGCCAGCTTCATCCGCGCTGCCTGGGTGAAATCCAGCATGCGTTTGAGTGGCCGAATCGCCTGCGGAATCAGCGCCGGATCAACAAAGATCTCGTTCGTCCCTTCCTTCAAGCTCCTGAGCGTGCGCTCAAGGGTGTTCATGGCCATCCAAGGGCAATGTGCGCAACTGCGGCACGCGGCGCCGTTACCGGCCGTTGGCGCCTCAATGAAGACCTTGTCCGGGCATAGCTGCTGCATCTTATAGAAGATACCCCGGTCGGTGGCGACGATCAGCGTCTTGTTCGGCAGGCTCTGCGCAGCAGCAATTAACTGGCTGGTAGAGCCAACGGCGTCTGCCAGCTCGATCACCGACGTCGGCGATTCCGGGTGCACCAGAATGGCTGCGTCCGGGTACAACGCTTTCATGTCTTCGAGCTGCTTGGACTTGAACTCTTCGTGAACGATGCAGGCACCGTCCCACAGCAGCATGTCGGCGCCGGTCTTGCGCTGGATGTAGGTGCCTAGGTGCTTGTCCGGCCCCCAAATGATGGTCTCGCCGTTGTCCATCAGGCTTTCGACGATCTCCAGCGCGCAACTCGACGTCACGACCCAGTCAGCCCGAGCCTTAACGGCGGCGGAGGTGTTGGCATAAACCACCACCGTGCGCTCCGGATGTTGATCGCAGAACGCCGAAAACTCGTCGACCGGGCAACCCAGATCCAGCGAACACGTCGCGTCCAGGGTTGGCATCAGCACACGTTTTTCAGGATTGAGAATCTTCGCGGTCTCGCCCATGAACTTCACACCGGCGACTACTACAGTCTTGGCCGGGTGGGCGTTGCCGAAGCGAGCCATCTCCAGGGAGTCGGACACACAGCCGCCGGTTTCTTCGGCCAGGGCCTGAATCACCGGATCGCAATAAAAGTGGGCCACCAGCACAGCGTCCTGAGCCTTGAGCTCGGCGGCAATGGCGGAACGGTAGTAGGCCTCTTCCTCGGCAGTCAGCGGTTTGGGCTGTTTGGCATCGAGGTGGGCTTGAACCAGAAGGCGTTCGGAAATCTGCGTCATGTTCGCAAGACCTGCAGGCGCTTTCGCGCGAAAGTCGAGTATACACCCGGCTCCGGACCGCTTGAGGGTACCGCCGGGAGAGTGAGTAGTATCAGGCACGGACAACGTTGAAGCTGCGCAAGGCTACAGAATATCCGGAGGATACAAAAGATGATTCTGACCTGTGTCAGAACTGTGGACAGTGAAGGAACATGTGCCCGAATTGCAGGCAAAAAAAAACCCGGAAATCCTCACTTTCGTGGGCCTTCCGGATTTTCTAAACCGCCAAATATGGTGGGTCGTGTGGGATTCGAACCTACGACCAATTGGTTAAAAGCCAACTGCTCTACCAACTGAGCTAACGACCCGCTGTGTGGTGGCGCGTATAATACTGATTT
>NZ_CAXAPL010000023.1:0-101107 GCF_963970845.1 Pseudomonas sp. RA_105y_Pfl2_P56 | reverse complement strand
TTTGCGCGCCGGAGGTCTCGGTTTTCTCGCCATTCAAAATGCGGATCAGCAGACCGGCCTTGGCGTAGTTCACATGCTGTTGAATCCACGCCACGGACGGCCGCGCCGGCTTCTTTTTGCCCTTCTGGCGAACGCTGAATCCCAGACGGCGCAGGCGTTTCGCCTGTTTTTCCGTGCAGGCGATACCCGGCGCAACGGCGTTCCAGCGCTTCATCTGTGCAGCAGTGCGCCGCTCAGTAACGCCGTTGTGTTGCTGCGTGGCGACCCAGCGAGTCAGGGCGTTTTTCCAGCCCAGTTCGGCCTCGTCGGCACTGACCCGCGTGACTTGCAGCAGCTTGGCCAGACCGGCTTCCATCTTTTTCTTGCCCTTGGCCGATCCCTTGCGTTCGGCGAACGGCGAGCCGTCGACGTTCTGCTGAGCGCGTTGACGCTTGCGACTCATTGAGCGCACGCGCTTGGTCACGTTGTTCAGCAGGCGCCGGCGCAGCTTGGGCGGCAGCTCCAGCAGCGCCAGTTGAGCGTCGACGTTGAGTAGCCCCCTAACATCGAGGTCGCACGCATTAGCGCTCACCGCTGGCCACCTCGCCGCGCTCGGCAACCCAGAGGTCAAACGGGAGGAACGCCCAGCGTTTGCCGAAGGCCTCGATCTCACCGCCCGGCTCTTCGGCCAGATATTGCGGCTCGACGAATTCCAAGGTGATTTCCACGTCGAACAGGTCGTTGTCCAACGGCTCAACCGCGAACTCCGGCGCCGGTAATTCGTGCTGATCGCGATCGGTGTCGTGGTTCTCCAGCCAACTGCCCACAAGCGCCATCAGCCGCGCAGGATGGTCAGCGAATCGCTCCAGGATGATCGCGGCGCGATAGTGCATGTCGGCAAAGTGCATGCCGGCGACGTCGGGTTTCCAGATCAGCGAGAGCTTCACCTGCTCGGTGAAACTGTCGAGCTGTTCAGGCTGGACTAGGCGGCGTTCGCGCAGGTACGCGGTTAGACCTTGCAGCTTGATCACAGCAACACCGCCGTGACGCGGCCACGGCCTTGCAGCACCCGGACGGCCTGCTGGCTGAACGCCAAAAAGGTTTCGCCGCGCTCGGGCAATTCCTTGCCGATGTTTTCAGCGCTTTCGCGACGGTTCACGGTCGCGAACTGGGTGAGCAAGCTGGCCTTGGCGCGGCAATACACGGCGCGCTTGTACGTCGCTGCGTGAAATGTGCGCTCAGGTAGCACCGTGGTGTCCGCAGATTCCACTGTGGTGACACCGACGTTCTGCCACTGGCTTTTACGCTTGGCCAGGTCGCGGTTGACCTCAATCATCGCGGTGTTCAAATCGGTGACCAGCATCTCGACCAGGTACTCCGCCGGCAGGCGGTAACCCTTCTGGAACTCGGACACGGAGAGGTTCGGCCAGAAGCCGTCGTTCTCAATCGCCTGTTCCACAAAGGTGGTGGGGTTCCCGGAAAAGCTCATTGCTGGCCGCTCAAATAGGGCGGGGAGACTGTTTTTCGTGGGGCTGGCCATGAATGGCAGACACACGTCCACAGTTCCCCGCTGGGGGGGGTAGTCGGTTATTGGGCGCCGGTGACGGCGGGTATTTGTTTGGCGATCGCCTTGCGGCACTTCTGGATTCGGGTTTCGTTGCCGGCCTTCGCGTACAGCTCAGTCGAACGTTCCAGATGCTTGAGTGCGGTTTCCCACTGCTCGGCTTCCATGGCGCGCATACCGATCAGCTTGTGGTACTTGCTCGGGATCTGTTCGGTCAGCTCCCATTCACCATCGACACGCGGCAGCAGATCGGAGAGATATGGCTCCGGACTGCGCTGGGCGTTGTATTGGGCGTAAGCCCAATCGATCACGGCATCCGCGACAAAGGTCTGCACATCGCGGCGCTTGAAGCGCTCAGGCATCTCTTGGCCTTGCTCGATCGCAAAGTCAGCCAGTTCCAGACCGTCTTCAAACTGCTCGGTGTCGAACAGCCAGACCATCACCTGCACCAGGACGCGGTTCGGCATCACCAAACCCGACTCCATGTAGCGCTGGATAAAGTTCTGGTACTTGGGCAGCAGCTCCTCGCGCTTGAGTGCCTGACGCCCAGCGAGTCCCTTGATGTTGCTCAGGCGCTGCAGATCCTGATCCAGCGAGGCTTCCATCAGCAGCAAGTGCTTTTTCGCGTTGGCCGGACTGCTCAGGGCTTCCGCCGGCGAATACGCCAGCGGTGCGGCTGCTGCAGCGATCAATGCAGCAGTTCCCTGAGCCAAAGTGCGGCGCTTGTGTGCAAGGGCCAGGCTCATGCGGCCAACTCGACGTTTTCCGTAAACGCGATCTTTTCCATCTGCTCGATCACGTAGCCTTCGTTGCGGCTGTTGTAATCTTCAACGCGGGAGCGTTTCGGGTTATCGACGGTTTGCTTGCGCCAGCTCGAATCCTGGAAGTAAATCGACAGATTGTCCCAACTGGTGACCAGCACCCCGTTGACCGGGAAGAACGGCACGCTAAAGCTCGGCAGGCCACCGTAGGTGGCGATCACCTGAGCATCCTCGATACGCTCTTTCTCGGTCGGTGTGTCGCCCTGCTTGGCATACAGCTTCGCCTTATCAGCCGCCAGCAGGTCAGTACCGATAATCGCGATCAGGTCGCCGCCATCACGCAGACGTTCGTCCACCATCTGCTTGGTGTCATGCACCAGGGCGTCAAGGTTGGCGTAGTCGCCATCCGGGCCCAAGGTCACCTTGCCCGCTTCCTTGCCTTCTTTGAGTACCTGTTGCGGAGCCTGCTCGCGCAGTTGCTGCAACCAGCCTTTGTTCACGTCCTGCAGCATCGGATAGGCAGCGATATCGGTCTGTGCAGCCGCTTTCAAGCCGTGGAAACCAACCATGATGCGATCAAGGGCGATCTGTTTCTGCACGGCAGCGGAATAGCGTTGGTGGAAGTCCGGAAACTTCGCCCAGGCGTCGATTTTGGCGTACGGAAGACCTACATCGGACTCGGTGGACGAGAGTTCGTAGGTGGTGTTTTCCAGCTCGGAAGCGTCTTTCGCTTCGCGGTCGGTGGTCTTGGTGTTGGTGCGTCCGGTGACGGGGCCAGACACGCCAATGAACACCTTCTCGCCCTTGATCTCGCTCACGCCGATGACGTTGATGCGGGAAAGGAAGTCCGACTTGGCGGTGATGGCGTCGTTCAGTTCCTGGGTGATGGACGGCTCAACGCTGAACATCTTGCTGGACAGCTCGACGCCGTAGGTTTCGGCCATGGCCAGTTGCATGGCTGCATACATCTTGGCGCCGTAGGCGCTCAGGGAGCGGGCCATGTCAGAGTACCCGCGCTTTGGCTTTGTCAGCTGCGCCGGTGGAGCGCGGCAACTGACGGCCGGTGCTGGTGTTCTGCAGCGTCGTGAACTGCTTTTGCAGACTGTTCAGCGCAGCCAGCACCGCTTTATTACCGCCGCCGCTACGCTTGAATTCGCGCTCTTCTTCAGCCGTCGTGACGATATCGTCAACTGCAGCGCTTACGTCATCGATCGGGGCTTGATCAGGTTCCGGTGCGTCTTCGGCAGCAGGCTCGATCACGGCCTGAATGCCGGCAGCGACGACCAGCAGCTGGGCCAGCAGGGCTTTCAAAGCCGTTGCGGTAGCTTCATCCATTGGGGGTTTGCTCTCGGTTGGGGTTTGCGGAGTGGTTTCGGTGGACGATTCGTCAATACCGAAACGCTTGAACAAGCGGGTGAACATGCTGGCAAGGCGCCCGATCTCGCCCTGCGCTTCGGTTTCGCGCAGGGGGCCGAGTTCTTGGGAGGCGGCGTAGTACGCATCACGGCTGGTACGGCTGGAGAAATAGAGTTCTTGCGTGCCGACGCTGGCGGGTTCGTCGGTGACCGCGATACCGGTCAAGTAGGCTTTGCCACGCCCCCGGAAATTCGGTCTGATCTCAATGCTGGTGAACAGCTTTTCGCCGGCGTCGTTCAGGCGCAGCAGCTTGTCGTTTGGCTTCAGTTGCGCTTCAAGGGCGACTTGGCCAGGCTCCAGATCGTCGCCCTCCTCGACCAGGCGCACAGCAAAAACCGTCCCGTGAGATCCAAACCAGCGTTCGTGCTCGCACCAGATAACAGCGGTGTACAACGTAGGTGTGTACGTTTCGGCGATGTCACGCAGTTCCTGGGGAAGGATCTCGCGGCCATCGACGGTCGGGCCGCTGGTGGCAACACGTTTCCAGTAGGAGACAAGGGAACGGGGCATGAGTGGTAACTGCGCTCAATCGTTGAATGAGCCGCCACGATAGAGAGCCGAAATCCCTCAAACAAACGCTTTGCTTCGGCTCGATTCGTAGAAGAAAACTCTACGACTAGCGCCGCATTTCAGCCCGCGTTTCCGGCGTTTTCGCCGCTTAGACTGCGGCCCATGAACTACCCGACCGAAGTCAAAGAAGCCGCAAAACGCCTCTACCTGCGCCGCTGTTCGGTGAAGGAAATCCAGGCGCATTTGAAGCTACCCAACATTCGCATCGTCTACTACTGGATCCGCCAAGGCGGCTGGGACGAAATGCTCACGGATGAAGAACCGTTGAGCGCGGTCAACCGGCGAATCACCCTGATCCTGGAGAAGATCGATCCGCTGACGAAAGCCGAACTGGACGAACTGGAGCGGCTGACAAGCCTGCTTGAGCGTCTGAAAAAGCTGGCTGCGAAACCTGCGCCGGCGCCACCGTCAGATCGTCCGGACGAGCCTCGCGAACGGCAACCTGGCCAACGCCGTGAACGTGGCGAAGGTGGTGGCAAGAAGCGCGAAAAGAAGGCGAAGAACGACATCAGCGGCCTGACCGAAGTCGACTTTCTCGATAAATTCATCTCGAAGATGTACGGCTATCAGAAAGAGCTGTTCGAGGCGAAACAGAACCCGCTGACACGCCGCGTCCGGAACATCCTCAAAAGCCGACAAGTAGGTCTGACCTACTACTTCGCCGGCGAAGCGTTCATGGACGCCGTGCTGAGCGGCGACAACCAGGTGTTTCTGTCTGCCAGCCGATCGCAGTCCGAGATCTTCCGCAGTTACATCATCCAGTTCGCCCAGCAATGGTTTGGCATCGAGCTTACGGGCAACCCGATCACGCTCAGCAACGGCGCCGAACTGCGCTTTCTCAGCACCAACAGCAGCACTGCCCAGGGCTACCACGGCCACGTCTACGTGGACGAATATTTCTGGATCCGTGACTTCGAAAAACTCAGCACCGTGGCCAGCGCCATGGGCACACACAAGAAGTGGCGCAAAACCTATTTCTCGACGCCCAGCGCGGTTTCGCACCAGGCGTACCCGTTCTGGTCAGGCGAGGAATTCCGCAACAGCAAGCGCGGTAAGAAAGCCGGCGGTGTTTGGCCCAGCGAAGCGGCCTACACGCAGGGCGCGCTATGTCCGGATGGCCAGTGGCGCAAGACGATCACCCTGGACGATGCAATCGCCGGCGGCTGCGATCTGTTCGACATGGAACAGCTGCAGCTGGAGTACGACGAAGACAAGTTTCAGCAGTTGTTCTACTGCAAGTTCATCGACAGCACCCAAAGCGCATTCAGCCTCAAAGATCTGGAGCGCTGCTATTCGGATCTGTCGCTATGGGAGGACTACAACCCTGATCTAGATCGACCGTTCGGCAACAGCCCGGTCTGGCTGGGCTACGACCCAAGCCGCACCCGTGACGACGCCACCTGTGTGGTCATTGCGCCGCCACTCGAACCCGGCGCGAAGTTCCGGATCTTGGAGAAGCACAGCTGGCGTGGCCACTCGTTCACCTACCAAGCCGCACAGGTTAAGAAACTGACCGAGCGTTTCAACGTCCAGCACATCGGCATCGACATCACCGGCGTGGGGTACGGCGTGTTCGACCTCGTGCGCGACTTCTACGCCAAAGCGACGCCCATTCACTACAGCCTTGAGGCGAAAAACGCCTTGGTACTCAAAGCCCAGGACACAATCCAAGGCAGCCGCATCGAATGGGACGCCGGCTGGACGGATATTGCCCAGGCATTCCTGACCATCAAGCGCGGCGCCACCAACAGCGGCCAGATCACCTACAGCGCTTCGCGCACCGAAGCCACCGGCCACGCAGACATTGCCTGGGCTGTGATGCACGCCCTGGCCAACGAACCTTTGAACACCAACAAGCGGCGTCGTAGCCGCTACGTCACGAGTAACCAAACCAGCCATGGCCAACCGCAAACGCAGAAAGCAACACGTAGCCCAACCACCGCAACAGCCAATGCGCTCGTTTACGTTCGGGGAGCCGGAACAAGTGCTGTCCGGCAACATAGGCGAGTACGTAGGAGTATTTCCAAGCGACGACGGCAAGATCTACAAACCTCCGGTGTCGCGGGCTGGTCTGGCCAAGCTGCTGCGCGCCAACGCACACCACGGCGCCATTCCGAAGTTCAAACGCAACCTGCTGCTGCGTGAGTTCATCCCCTCGGCAGGCTGCAGCACTGAAACGATGGGGCGCGCCGGGCTGGATTACATGGTGTTTGGCGAAGCGTATTTCTACAACGACACCAATGCATTCGGCCAGGTGCTGGAGCTACAGCACCTCCCGGCCATAAACATGCGGGTTAAGGTCGACGGCGGTTTCGTGATGCTGCTGCCCGACAACAAGGAAATGGAGTTCGAACAGCACGAGATCTCCCACGTCCTGGACTACGACGTGGAACAGAATATTTACGGGATCCCCGACTACTTGGGCGGCCTGCAGGCGCTGCTGCTCAATGAGGCGGCGACCCTGTTCCGTCGCCGCTACTACAGCAACGGCGCACACGCCGGTTACATCTTCTACACCAACGACCCCGACCTAACCGAGGAAGACGAGGACGAGCTGCGCGCCCAAATCAGTGCAAGCAAGGGAGTGGGCAACTTCCGCTCAATGTTCGTCAACATCCCTAACGGCAAAGAAAACGCGATCCAAATCATTCCCGTGGGGGACTTCCAAGCCAAAGACGAGCTGGAGAAAGTGAAGAACATCACCCGAAACGATGTCATCGCTGCCTGGCGAATGAACCCAGCGTTGGCCGGCATCATCCCGGAAAACACCGGTGGTTTCGGCGATATCGAGAAGATCGATCGCGTGTACACCAGTAACGAGATCCGACCGATCTGTCAGCTCTTCGACCAACTGAATGAAACGCTCAGAGAAGACAGGCGATTTAGCTGGAAAAATACTCCGGATACAGTGGATACCACTGCATTACGATCTAATCAAAGATAAAGCCACTAAACTTTGTGGCAATATAGTGGCGATCAGTTGCCCCTGGGGAGGGACATATGCGAGTGACATGCAAGTGTGGAAACAAGGGATTAATCAGAGATAGCAAACCGCAATCGCCGGATTTTGTGACGCTTTATTGCCAGTGCCTAGACGTCCAGTGCGGGCATACATGGGTAGCCCATTTGACGTTTTCCCACACGCTGAGTCCATCAGCGCAAACCTTCGATCGATTGTTGTTCGACCGCCTCCGGGAAATGCCCAGGGCGAAACAGCGGGAGCTATTCGAACAGCTCGGAGCGCAGGCAGTTGCGTGAGGCGCAAATCGCCGACACCGGAATGCCGACGATCGTTACACCTAATCAGAATTAGGCGATCAAGGCATCAGCTATTGGCTGAGTCTTCAGGATTGATGGCAAGAATCTCAGAAAGCCGACGGAGCTGACCTTGCTCCTTTTCGCTTAATGACCGGTATAGGGCAATAAGGCGGCGTTCCGCTTTGCTCAGGTTATGCCATTCGAATTCGGCAATGCTCAAGCAAAGAGGTTCTTTTTTGACGCGATCCAACATGCTGACTACTCCATAAAGTGCATGGCTGAATCAGCATTGACGGGGTTAGATCCGGCTTTAGAACGAGGAGGCTACTAATGTCGTATGGGCTTTGTTACGGGTTAATTCTTCTGACGAACAGCGTCATCCGCCATCGCTTTCAGAAACCGCCGGATTGCTTCTTGATCACCTGGTGTGATCGCTCTGTATTGCGTAACAAGCAGATTCTCGACTTCGGACAGCGATGCTTCCGTAGCTGTCGTACGCTGGCCACTCAAAATGTAATGCACGTCAAACCCTGGCTCACGCATAACCTTACTGAGATACCAGGCAGGGGCATCGCTGCTGCCAGCTTCATAGTTAGCTTGGGTGCGCTTCGAAATACCAAGAACCTCGGCAATCTGATCCTGAGTCAGCCCGCTTTTCTTTCTCTCTTCCCGCAATCGCGAGCCGATGCTTTCAGAATCGTGCAAAATTTTTCATTCCCGATGTTTACAAATGCACTTATGTGCATCATTCTGCATTCCCGACACATGAAAATGCATGGAATTGCACTATGCCGAACACAAACATCAACGATCAAGCCCGCCAGCAAGCAAGGGAGGGCTTGGAGAAGCGAGGTCAATCAGCGAAAGACTTCGCGAAACTGCACGGACTGAACCCCAGCACCGTCTATGCGGTGCTGAGTGGACAGAGCCATTGTCGCAGAGGGGAGGCACATCGCGCCGCCGTACTACTTGGTATCAAAGACGGCGTGATCGAACAGTAACGGCAGTGGCCAACAGGGAACAGTAGAAGATGAAAAGCCCCGTTCTAAGTACACGCAAGGAAGCGATGCGCGAGATCATTCGCAGCTTTCCCGATGGACGCGAAGGCGCTGCCGCTCGCCTAGGAATGAAAATCAAAAAATTCGACAACCACGCCTATGAAAATGCGGGCTGCAGTCCACTGACTGATGCTCAGGTTTTCATGCTGGAACAAGCCAGCGGCACCAGTCATTTTCCGAACTACGTCGCGCAGATGTATGGCGGTTTGTTCGTAGCCGTCGCCGACCCGGAGAAGCTGGACAACATCGAGTTGTATGCCCGATCAGTTCAGGTATCAGCAAAGCGCGGCTGCGTTGACCACGCGATCGCCCAAGCACTGGAAGACGGTTCAATCAGCGTAGAGGAAGCCGAACACATCCTCGCCGCTCACAACCTTCACATGGCAGCCCGTCACGCTGAGGTGCTGGCCGCTATCGATCTGTACCGCGCCAAACCAGGGAAAAACTAATGAGCAATTTACCGGTAGTACAGGAATATCAGGACTTGCTCAAAGTCGCGGCCTTCACGTTTATTGAACGGCATCAGTGCGAACACTTGGGCGACGACCAGCAACTGTTCAAACGTGCTGTCCAGCACCTCGTGACGGATTACAACGCCACGACGCAGCACGCCGAGCGATTGGTACATTTGGCCAACAGTGAAATGTCAGCGGTGATCGATAGGACGCGACTGGACATCGTCAATAGCACCTCAACGCACACTGTGATTTTCGATACAGCCACCGGTAACGCCTGGGCAATTCCCGTCAGCCTGATCTACGAACGCATCCTCATAGCTCCCGATAACGGGCGCTTCCGCATCACCGCTTCGTAATAGCCAACCAATAAATCCCCTGTCCCACCGCCGTGGGTTTGGGTGAGCTGCGCCCGAAATTGAGGTTTGACGATGGAAAACGCCCTGATCATCAACGCAAAACTGACGCCTGCAGAGGCTCAAGCGCTCTTGGCCAACCTGCGCGAGCAGTACCGTCTCAGCTTCAACGAACTTTGGTACGCAGACCAATTCCGCCTGATTCCCGATGGACTGCGCCACGGCTCAATCCTCGCCAACTGTCCCGTGATGGCCGCTCAGAAACACCTGATTGGTGCCCTCTCCTACTGCCTCAAGAAAGCGAAGTATCCATGAAAGAGAAACTGCGCAGCGACGTGATCGAGCGCCTTAAAACCGATTACGGGCTTAAGCACCGGACAAGCACTGACTACATGCGCGGCGGTACCTGCCCTAAGTGCCGTCAGAAAACCCTGTACACACGGTTCTCGGCTCCATGGCTCGTAATTTGCGGCCGACCTGAAAAGTGCGCTCACACGTTGCATGTAAAGGAGCTGTACGACGACCTGTTTGAAGATTGGAGCAAGCGCGCGCCAGCGACCGACCAACACCCCAACGCCACCGCTCGCGCCTACCTGGAATTTGCCCGGGGCTTTCGCATCGAGCAGATCCAGGGCTGGTTTACTCAGGAAAGCTTTTACTCGCCTGAGCACAACGCCGGCAGCGCCACCGTGCGCTTCGCGTTGGAGAAAGGCGGCTGGTGGGAACGTCTGATAGACCGCCCGCACCGCTTTGGAAAGATGAAAGCCCGTTTCAAATCGAAGGACAGCTATCGCGGCGTCTGGTGGTGCCCGCCCTGCGTGGATCTGCTGGAAGCGAAAGAGGTCTGGATTGTCGAAGGCATCTTTGACGCCATCGCCTTGGTGCATAACGACATCGTCGCGGTGTCGGCTATGTCCTCGAATGCCTTCCCCGAGGAATCGCTGCGAGCGCTTGCCCGTGACCGCGACGGAAAGCTGCCCAAGCTAGTTTGGGCACTCGACAACGAGTCCGGCGCCCACGCCTACACCAAACGCTGGGCGAAGCAGGCGCGAGCCATGGGGTTCGTTTGCGAGGCAGCACAGATACCGCTGCGTGACGGCCGCAAGACTGATTGGAACGACCTACATCAACGCTGGAGTTTCATCGAAGACGAAAATGAACGTGTCGACCAGATCGCGGCTGATCTGAAACAAGCACGTCACCAGGGCGCCCTGCTGCTGGCCGGGAGCGCCGCCGAAAAAGCGCTGCTGATGTACGACTGGAACAAGCGCGGTGAATTTCACCTAGGTTTCGGCAGCCGCCTGTACTGGTTCAAGTTGGACATGGAGAAATTCAACCGGGCGATGCAGGACATCGAAGACAGCGAGAACCACGACGACCAGCTTTTAAACCAATCACAGCAACGCGAAAAAGCGCTGCAGCAATCCGGCAGCGTGGTCGAAATCGCCAACTGCTACCCACAAGCTCTGTATTTCCAACGCAATGAGATTACGGATGAATCCTGGTACTACGTGCGCGTTGACTTCCCGCACGACTCTGAAAGCGTGAAAAACACCTTCACCAGTGGACAACTCGCCGCTGCCAGCGAATTCAAAAAACGACTGCTCGGTATGGCCGCTGGCGCCATGTACACCGGGAGTGGTCAACAACTGGAAAAACTTATGAAAGATCAACTGTTCGGCATCAAAACCGTGTCGACCATCGACTATGTGGGCTACAGCAAGGAGTACGCCTGTTATGTCTACGGCGACATCGCCATCAAGGATGGCAACACCTACAAGGTCAACAGCGAAGACTATTTCGAATTCGGCAAACTGCGTCTGAAGACACTGCAGAAAGGCGTTCCAATCAAGCTGCAGCGCGATGGTAAAGACTTCAACGAAGAGTGGTTGCAACTACTGTGGACATGCTTCGGCGCCCAAGGTTTGGTGGCTTTGGTCTTCTTTTTCGGCTCACTGTTCTGTGAGCAGATTCGTAATCGCTACAAGTCGTTCCCGTTTCTGGAGGTGACGGGCGAGGCCGGCGCCGGCAAAACCACCCTGCTGAACCTGCTTTGGAAGCTGCTCGGCCGCGAGGGTTATGAAGGCTTCGATCCGATGAAGTCGACCAAAGCTGGCCGTTCTCGACTGATGGGCCAAGTGTCGGGTATGCCCGTCGTGTTCCTGGAAGCCGACCGTCACGGCGATGATCGATCTCACGCCAAGAATTTCGAGTGGGACGAGTTGAAAGACTATTACGGGGGCGGCACCTTGGCTACCAAGGGTGTAAAGACTGCCGGTAATGAAACCTACGAGCCGCCGTTTCGCGGCACGATCGCCATAAGCCAGAACGCCGCCGTGATCGCTCACGAAGCGATCATGACGCGCATCGTCAAACTGCACTTTGTACGCCCAACCGTCACTCCGCAAAGCCGCGCTGCAGCGGACAAGTTGAACGTGCTGGACGGCAGCACCCTGAGCCATTTCCTAATTCGAGCGGTCGGCAAGGAGTCGGCCGTGCTCGAGCTGTTCGCCCAACGCATGCCCGAACATGAAGCCAAGCTACGCCGACTGCATACACATTGCTTCGATTGCAGTTCCGCGTTTCAGAGCGAACACGGCAACTGTCGCAACTGCGGCTCGGATCTGAGGGGATATTTGCGAGTCGAGCGAATCAGCAAGAACCACGCGCAGTTGCTCGCGCTGCTCGATGCGCTTCGATTGATCCTGAACCTGAGCGAACCTCAGATAGCTGCCACCCAGCGCCAAATCGTGCGCATGGCGATCGAGCGCCAGGCCTCGGTCAGCTCCGACCACCCGGCCGTGGCCGAGTTTTGGGAAGTTTACGACTACCTCGAATCCCTGAGTGAAGATCCGGTGGTCGACCACAGCAGTGATCCGACCGTGATCGCCATCAACCTCAACGAATTCTGCGAACGCGCCGCCGAACACAAACAGAAGCTGGCCGACGTGGCCACCCTGCGCGACCTGCTCAAAGAGTCCCGTTCGCACAAATTCCTGGAGGCCAATAAGGCCGTCCACAGCGCAGTACGTGCGGCGTTGAACGCAAAAACCCCACTGGCTCAGGGCCGCCCGACGACGGTCAAGTGCTGGATCTTCAAAGCGTAAAAAGGAGGCTACACCGATGCAAATCCAAGTCTTTTTGGGCAACGCCGGCGACGGCAATACGAGCAAGCTGCAGGAGACCTTTGATCACCTGACAGTGTTGGGAAAAAGCCAGCCGTTGATTCAGGCCGGTGCTTATGGCGAGGAAGGCCTGCTGCAAATTCTGGAAGTCCGGGCCGCCGGTGGCCAACGCGAAATCCTAGTCGAAGACTGCAGCCGGCAACAGATTCTAAGGGTATTGGAATGGCAATCCTGCACTGAGGATGACCCAGATTACGCCGACTTGGTAATCCACTTGGCGCGTCGGGACTGACAGAAAAAAGAAGCGATGTCGAGGAGTTGCAGCTCCCCGACATCAACCACCACTGAGGGCAACACCATGAAAGCAAAGCACCAAAGAAGCAGCGAGGTAAAGGCTAACACACTGCCCGGCGCTGAAACCGAATCCGCCCGTCATCTGATGGCTATTCGGATTGTTGGCACAGCTCTGTTTGATTACCGGGTTCAGAAAACTGAAATCGCACGGATCCGCCTTGAATGCCTCACCACTTTCGCCAAGGAGCTGGGCGACATTGACGCGGCAGAGTTCGCAGTTGTCGCTCAACTGCTGGCTGGCAACTCAACAGCCAACCTAAACCCAACCGATAAAACTCACTCACTCGAAGGAACAACAATATGAAAACTTTGTTTGTACTGATGGCTCAATACAACGGCCAAGTGGTCATTCCGCTGGATCGAGTGTGCCAGGATTATTTCACGCACCTGACAACGGATATGTTTCAACGCAAAGTGGGTGCCGGGCAGATAAAGCTCCCGATTACTCGCATGGAGCCGAGCCAGAAAAGTGCGAAAGGTGTTCATATTGCAGATCTGTCGGCTTACCTGGACGAACAGCGCGCTGCAGCAGTCAAGGAAAGCAACCAACTGAATAGCGCGCCGCGTAGCAGCTAATTCACTTTAACGTTTTGGCGCCCAGCTTTACGGGCGCCTGCAGGATGCACTCGAACCACTCCCAAGTTGCATAAACATCCCCTCGCCCGCGCAAGTGGGTATAACGGCGCATTGAATTCCAGTCTCGATGTCCCGACACGCTCGCTACTCGCGGAATATCCCAATCCATTTCAAAAAGACGACTGACGCCTTCGTGGCGCAGATCGTGAAAGTGCAGATCTTCAATGCCAAGGAATTTGCAGGCCCTTGTCCAGGACGTCGACACGGACTCCGCGCTGTAAGGAAAAATCTCAGGCAACACTTTAGGCATGGTCTGAAGTATCGCCCATGCTTCTGGCGGCAAATGACACCAGACGTCGTTACCGATCTTCTGGCCAGGATTCTTCATGTCGCGAACCAGCACCCGCTGGCCAGCTTCGTCCAAGTCATCCCACAGGATCCGAGTAATCTCTTCTTGCCTACGCGTAGAAAACAACGCGAAGCCAGTCAGCTTAAGCATGTTGATAGACGTTGGTCGACGGTTTTGGATACTCCGGAAGTGCGTAAGCAGTTTGTCGAGTTCGTCCAGGGTTGGCCGGCGATCGCGTTCGCGGCTTTTCATGTTGTAACCGAGCTTTTTTAATACTCGGCGGGCGTCCACCATTGCATGCGGATCCACCTCATAACCCCAAGCGGGGCGAGCGATTGAGAGAACAGCGCCCAGGTGTGCGAGATCGTTGCCTGCGGTCTGAGGCTGAACGCCCCCACCCTCCTTGCCCATGCGCCATAATGCATACTCGACCAAGTGCTGACTGCTTATATCTCTGTCGTTCAACTTTCCCAGGTAGGACTCGCTGATCGCCTTCAACGTGCCGAGCTTAGTTTTCCCGAGAGGACGCGCCTTGGTCATTTCGGCCAAGTAGCGATCGATCATTTCCTTGATCGTCGCACCAGGTCGGTTCGCCCGCTCGATCGCACCTGGTTCGTCCAGTTCGGTTTCTCTTTTACGCACCCAAGCCTGTGCGGCCTGTTTTCGGGCGAAGGTCTGACTCTCTTGGTAAACTTGCGCCCCATCGCGAAACAGGCGTATCTGTGCCGTGTAACTGGTGCTGCCGTCGGTGCGTTTCCGTGCTCTGATCGTGGCCATCGTCAACTGGTACAATTGGAAAAGTGATTGGTACATTGTACCAACCGACCTCAGAAAACGCCTATTTACCCCCTGAAATCGGCCTAGAACACGTAGAGCAAAATGGTACATAAATCAGCTACATACCCAACAAACACCGGCTCTACGCTGTCTAGAAGGTTCTCCGTTGCGCCCATGATGGATTGGACTGACCGCCATTGCCGGTTCTTCCTACGCCTGCTGTCGAAGAACGCCCTGCT
This sequence comes from Pseudomonas sp. RA_105y_Pfl2_P56, assembly GCF_963970845.1. Taxonomy (NCBI): domain Bacteria; kingdom Pseudomonadati; phylum Pseudomonadota; class Gammaproteobacteria; order Pseudomonadales; family Pseudomonadaceae; genus Pseudomonas; species Pseudomonas sp. RA_105y_Pfl2_P56. The sequence goes on along the minus strand of NZ_CAXAPL010000023.1, from coordinate 86,270 downwards.
CTACACCGAGATGGTCACCACCGGCGCGCTCCTTAACGGCGATCACGAACGTTTCCTCCGTCACAACGAAGCCGAGCATCCGCTGGCGTTGCAGTTGGGCGGTAGCGTTCCGCTGGATCTGGCCGCTTGCGCGCGGATGGCCCAGGAACACGGTTATGACGAGGTGAATCTCAATGTCGGCTGCCCAAGCGATCGTGTGCAGAACAACATGATCGGTGCGTGCCTGATGGGGCATCCGCAACTGGTGGCCGATTGTGTGAAGGCGATGCGCGATGCAGTGTCGATTCCGGTGACGGTGAAACATCGGATCGGGATCAATGGGCGCGACAGTTACGAGCAGTTGTGTGATTTCATCGGGACGGTGCGGGATGCCGGGTGTACCAGTTTTACAGTGCATGCGCGGATTGCGATTCTGGAGGGGTTATCGCCGAAGGAAAATCGCGACATCCCGCCGTTGCGCTATGACGTTGCCGCGCAGTTGAAGGCGGATTTTCCGGCGTTGGAGATTGTGCTGAACGGCGGGATCAAGACGATAGAGGCTTGCCATGAGCATTTGCAGACCTTCGACGGGGTGATGCTAGGGCGTGAGGCTTATCACAATCCGTATTTGCTGGCGGAGGTGGATCAGCAGTTGTTTGCTAGTTCAGCGCCGGTGATCAGCCGCGCTGAGGCGCTGGCGCAGTTGCGGCCTTATATTGCCGAGCATTTGCAAGCCGGTGGCTCGATGCATCACATCACGCGGCATGTGCTGGGCTTGGGCACCGGGTTCCCGGGGGCGCGCAAGTTTCGTCAGTTGTTGTCGGTGGATATTCACAAGGCCAAGGATCCGCTGGCGTTGCTGGATCAGGCGGCGGAGTTGCTTGAAGGCCGTTGATGCCCTCCCCTCAAACTGGCCAGGCGAGCTGATTCGCCTGGCTTGATCCTCATCCCGCCGCTGCCTCCGTCCAGTTCACCCAGCCGAACAGCCACGTTGCCAGTATCAGCAAGCCAAACGCGATCCGATACCAGGCGAACGCGGCGTAGCTGTGGTTGGCGATGAACTTGAGCAGGCCGCGCACGGCGATCATCGCGAAAACAAACGCAGTAACGAAGCCGAGGGCGAAGACTGGCAGGTCACTTTGCTGAAACAGGTCGCGGTACTTGTAGCCAGAGTACACGGCAGCGCCGACCATGGTCGGCATGGCGAGGAAGAACGAGAACTCGGTGGCGGCTTTGCGCGACAGACCGAACAGCAGGCCGCCGATGATGGTCGAGCCGGAGCGCGAGGTGCCTGGAATCATCGCCAGGCATTGTACGAAACCGACCTTTAGCGCGTCAGACCAGTGCATGTCGTCGACGTGATCGACACTCACGACGTGATTACGCTGTTCGGCCCACAGCATCACAACACCGCCGACGACCAAAGCCACAGCGACGGTGATGGGGTTGAACAGGTATTGATGGATTTTGTCAGCGAACAATACTCCCAGTACAACGGCGGGGAGAAAGGCGATCAACAAGTTGAGGGTGAAGCGCTGAGCATTACGCTCAGTGGGCAATCCTTTGGCGATGGCGAAGATCTTCGGCCGGAACTCCCAGACGACGGCAAGAATGGCCCCCAGTTGAATAATGATGTTGAAGGCCATCGCACGTTCGCCGCCGAAATCCAGCAAGTCGGCGACGATAATCTGGTGGCCGGTACTTGAGATAGGCAGGAACTCGGTCAGGCCCTCTACCGCACCTAATATCAACACCTGGAAAAGGGTCCAGAAATCCATTAATCCTCCGTCAGAGTGCTCGTGGCGAGCGACCCGTTAAAACTGCACTCAGAAATTGAGTATCGGTATTGAAACAATTGCCGTATCGTCCCATTGCTGAGTAGGCGACGCAGAATATGCCTTATCAAAAGACACACTCAAGCCATGTTAGTAATCGTCCGCGTACGAACTACTCGAAAAATATTCAGGCACTTTAATAGAAAAAGTTTGCCAACCGGGAAAAGTGTGATCAATATCACACTCTCTTCGATGGCTAGATAATGGCAAAAGGACACAGGCCAGTAATGGCCACTGATTCAAAATAGTGGCACAATTTCATATTGCCACCATCTGGCAGCTAGTTCAGCACCTCGAGAAAATCAACTAAAAGCATGGAATGCTTAATTATTGTTATAAAACTCGGGAGCCACGTCTAAAAATCGCGTGAATGTTACCAATTGTCAGTCACAGATGAGAATTAGTGCTTTAACATCCCGATGTCAGCACTTAATTCGAGTCAATGCATGATGCTCTCAGGGAACTTGGCGACTAGAAGTCCGCGCCCGACAAACGACGAACCCGGCGTTCTCACTCTGGGTCGAACCCGTGGCGTGGCTGAACACTTTAGAGCGCTGATCGCCCGGCACATACGAAGCGATATGGCACTGGATGCCAACGCCTACACTAGTTCATATGAGCAGAATGAACACCCTGGTTCGTATCGAGCCATCTTCATTGTCATCGACAGCCCCCAGGCTCTTGAAGAGAATCTTGCGCTGGTGGAGAGCCTGCGCACTGACAACTTGAAACCTATCATTTGTGCGGTCATCACCGGTCGCGGCGCCTTCAACAAGATCAAGTATTTTCTAGCCGGGGCGGACTTTTGTATCAAGGTCAACACTCCTTGCGACGATGGCGCCGAGTCACTTGGCGAATTCTTCAACAGTGAAGAATGGCAAAGAGAAGTCAATCTGACACTCGACCCCACTCGTATCTGCCTGATGGATACCAGCAAGAAGCTGGATATTTCTTTCGCTGAAATGAAGATCCTGGAAGCCTTTGCGCAAACCAGTAATCACATCCTCAGCCACGATGAAATCGCCGATATCATGGGGCTCAATACCAATTTCTACGATCCCAGGGCGCTGGAAAAATCAATCAGCCGCTTGCGTGGAAAAATCAAGGACATGTATGGTACGAACGCGATTCAGAGCATCCGCGGCTACGGCTATCGCCTGATGCGCGGTCTGATATCGACTGCCTGACTCAAGGGCACCCTCCCTTTTGCATACTTACGAAGGATCGTCTGATGCAACCATATAGCTCTAGTTATACCTCACGCCTACTAATAACAAAGCGCTTGAATGAGCACGCCAACATAATAATAAATTCAACAACATAGCAGCAGATCGAGTGGAATTCATCGAGAGCTATCATTGGGCCCAGACCCTGCCTATCGATTACTTCCAAGGAAGTCATTGCTCGCCTGCCGATTTATCTTTTAGCCATTTTTGGTGTGTATTTAGGAGAGAGACATGGAAACTAGTACAACCCTCCCAAGAAAATATTTTGTTGTCGTGACTCACAGTACAAGTTCTCAGCGTGAACTTGAGAGCATGCTGTCCAGCAAGCGCTTCAATTCGTTTGGTACGTCTCAGGCACAAATGTTTATTGAAGGTGCTACTTCGCCCTCTTCCGCCCCCATGCTGATGGAGTTCACCTACGCAAACGGCACCCGAAGAAACGTCGCCCGCACGATTGAACATGACACACAGCGAATATTGGCCACTCTTGAGTCCGAATGGCTGGCTGCACAGTCGGCGAATCCATTTCACAGCGTTCCGGCAAACACGCCTCCAGTCATCATGGACGACACGCCTTGCAGCGAAACCTGGCATCTTGATGATGATCAGGGCGCACTGAGCAAAGAAGGCGTCGAAATCAGTCTGACTGGCCTGGAAACAGCATTGGTCAAGAAAATGCTTAACCATGAAGAGCGTGTTGTCAGTCGCGATGACCTGATCCTCAGCATCGGCCGAGAGCCGGAGCAGTATCGCGGCCTGGAAATGTGCCTGAGTCGCCTGCAAGACAAATTCAAAAGCGCCAGCAAGGGTGAGCGATTGTTCCGTGCCGTAAGAAATCGCGGTTATTGCCTCATCCAGGAAATCGTCGCGTAAACACGGCGACCGCTCCATACAAAGCAAACAGATAACAGTGCGATTACAAAAACAAGAAGAGCACTCTGTTTGACTTTACCTCCCTTCGCCAAATAAGACATCCCTGCCTCCACCCCGACAACAGTAACAAAAACGACATCACCTATTCACCCCCTCCTCCACGACCTTTTCTAACACCCCTCTATTTAATTATTAAAAAGTTGGCACTATGCCACCTTGTTAGAACTCGTCAGACACCATCCCCGACAATAACTTAGTCTATTGATTGACGACAGTTCGGCCTATCGACGTTGTTACCTCAGGACACTCGTTAAAACAAAAACAATAACTCTGACTAACAACTCGGTTTTCAACTGTTGAAACCTGAATGGACGTCTTTTGGGGATATCGTATGGATCTTTCTCTTAGTATCAATCGAAGCGCAGGCCTCAAAGGACTGACCTTTTGGGGCCAATGGGCGCTGGCACAGGGCTTTGTTGTAACGCTGTTGTTCATGCTCGCTGAACAGCACACCGGTACCGTGGCGTTCTACTACCGAATGTGCGCAACGCTGGCGGTATTGGCCTCGGTCCCGGCTTACACGTTTAGCGGCGTTTATCGCAAACGCGACAATTACCTGACCGGGTTGGGTCGGCTGTTGATGGGCTGGTCCATGACCATGGCGGCGCTGGCCTTCATCGCCTTTGTCTGCAAGGCCGATGAACTCTTCTCACGACAGGTAATTCTGAGTTGGGCGGTGTATGGCTTCCTGGGTCAGGCACTGCTGTACGCGCCGCTGCATGCGTTTTCGAAGTTCTATCAGCGCTCACGTAAAAGCGAGCACAAGACCCTGATTGTAGGAACAGGCGAACTGGCACTGGGCTTGGCGAAGAAGCTCAACCAACTGGAGAACCTGCCGTTGGTGGGTCTGGTCAGCAACGGTGATCTGCCGGCCCTGGACTCGGACGCACCGCGCATCGTCGGCGCTCAGGAAGAGTTGCTGACGCTGATCGAGGCCCATGACATCCGCCGCTTGTACATCACGCTGCCGCTGTGCGAAGCGGCGAAAATCGAAGCGATGTATGTCGATTTACTGGGGGCCAACGTGGACGTTGTCTGGGTGCCGGATCTGAACAGCCTGACGCTGCTCAATCACTCGGTGAAAGTCGTGGACGGTCTGCCGGCGATCTACCTGAACGAGAGCCCGCTGACCAGCCGCCCGACGGCGGCCCTGAGCAAAAGCCTGATGGAGAAAAGTGTGGCGCTGCTGGCCATCATCCTGCTGAGTCCGGTGCTACTGGTCATTGCGCTGGCGGTCAAACTCAACTCGCCCGGCCCGGTGTTCTTCAAGCAGGATCGCCATGGCTGGAACGGCAAGGTGATCAAGGTCTGGAAGTTCCGCTCGATGCGTATGCACGATGACCATGAAGTGAAACAGGCCAGCCGTAACGACTCGCGTATTACGGCGGTCGGCCGCTTTATCCGTCGCACATCGCTGGACGAGTTGCCGCAATTGTTCAACGTGCTGCAAGGGCATATGGCCCTGGTGGGGCCGCGTCCCCATGCTGTCGCGCACAACCATTTTTACTCGGGGAAGATCCTTGCCTACATGGCGCGTCACCGGATTAAACCGGGGATCACCGGGCTTGCTCAAATCAGCGGCTGCCGAGGCGAGACGGACACCATCGACAAGATGCAAAAGCGTGTTGAGATCGACCTGCAATACATCAATAGCTGGTCATTGTGGCTGGATCTGAAGATCCTGGTGAAGACACCGTTTACACTGCTGTCGAAGGATATTTACTGAGGTTGAGGGCTTAACACCGCGAGGGGACGAAAGTCCCCTTTTTTGTGCCTTTTGTTTTTTTTGGGGGGGGCAGGCGACATCGATGTTGAATGTGCCGACGCCTTCGCGAGCAAGCCCGCTCCCACAGGGATTCTCGGCGGGCAGCGGGGTTGGGGTTCGGCAGATAACACGGTGGGAGCGTGGCTTGCCCGCGATGGCGGTGGGTCAGGCAACATTAATGCTGGATGTGCCGACGCCGTCGCGAGCAAGCCTGCTCCACAGGGGTTCCCACCGGTTTAGCGAGGGTTACTCGGTGATCTTCTCGAAGTTGCGATAGAACATGTCCCCTTCCCGGCTATCGGTCATTGAGTGCAATTGATAGCTGCGATTGAGCCTTGCGCCACCGTCACGAGTCAGTGGCGCCCACACCAGGTTGGCGCGGCGCATGGTGGACATGCTCATCATTTCGTCGAACGGAATGGACAGGTAGATGCCTTTGTCGAAGCTACCTTCACCGTACTCGGCACTGCCGGCGGTGGTGATCGTCGCCCAGGCCCCAAAGCGTACGCCGTTGAAAAACTCACGCGAGATGTCCAGCGTGCCGCCCCAGTCGCCGGCCAGGTATCGGCCGACGCTGACGGCCGCCAGCGTGTCGTAGGGCAGGTCGGTGTAGCCCGTGATGTGCCCGGTCACTACCGAGTAGTCACGCAGCGCGAAGCCCTGATCAAAATCGCGCTGACGCACGTAGTTGAGATCCGCTCCCACCGACCAACGCTCACCCGTCGGACGGAACAGTACTTCCCCGCCAACCCCGGCAAACATCGACTCCAGATACCCGCCGTACACCATGCCATACAGGTCTTTATCCAACTGTTCGGCATGGCTGACCTGGAACAACGGCATGGTCACTTCGGAGGTGGTCAGGTATTGACGTAAATCCGTGCGCACGCGCGGCAAGCCGCTCGGCGCATCGTAGGAAAACTTGTCGAAGTTGTTCGCCAGGTTGGCGCTGAGCAGGCCGCTCCACCAGGTGTTGCGGTTGAAGCGGTATTCGGCGTCCGCATCGGCACTGAACTGATAGAGCAAACCATCGGGGCCGCCAACGTTCTGTTTGAAGCCCAATCCAACGCCATAACTGAAGTGCTGCGGTGCTTCGGTGTAGAGAGTCTTCTCGTTGCGCGGCATCGCCGGGTTGATCTCGGTGGTGCGGTGCAACGACTCCAGCGGCTCTTCGTTGTTGATCACTTCACGGAAGGTCTGGCGCGGTACGCTGGTTTCTTCCAGCGGCAGGTCGTAGCGTTTGTTGACCAGGGTGAACCAGTCGATGTCGTCGTTGACGCTGTTGTCGAGAACCCGGCTCGCACGGCCGACCGCCTTGGACGAATGGAAGTAGCGCTGTTGCTCGCCATACACGATCAACTCGGAATCCCGCTGGCTGATGCGCTCGACCTTATAGCCGGCATTCTGCTGCAGGCGTTGCGACACGTCGGCCCAATTGACCTGTTCCATCGACGTGGTCGGCATTTTTGCCGGCAACGGCTCTGGAGTGGGATCGTACGTTTTGGCCGGGGCTTTGCGGCTGACGAAATTGGTGTGGAACGTCACGCCAAACATCGCTGTATTACCACGCTCCCACGCTGCACTGAGGTCGATCGAATCGGTGACCTTGAACACCGCACCGAGGTTGATCGGCGAGTCCTGTTTGATCACGTTGTCCTTCGGTTCGCTTTTGTAATCGTTGCCTTCGTATTCGAGTTTCAGGCTGAGGCGATCCCAGGGCGTCTGGTAGCTCACGCCGCCAAAAAGCGAGGGGCTGCCGCGAAAGTACGAACCGGCGTTGACGTCACCAGTACCTTCAGTTGCCGGGCGGGTTTTGAAACGGTCATCGGCGTAGCCCAACGGGTTGTCGACGTCGCCGCGATTGCCGATATAGCCCCACGCGATACCGGCGCTGAAATCGAAGTTGTCGTAGCGCTTGTTGGCGACGAAAAACTCACTGGAGAACAAACCCGTACCCCCGATATCCCGGAAGCCCAGCGCCACTTCGGGCGCCCAATGACTCTCCTGCCACAGCCGGACCTTGGCGTCGACCGCCTTATCCTTATAGCTCTGGCTGCCACTCAGCGCCTCGGAGCCGTATGGCCGGTTGGTGATTGCGGTGTAGCGAAAGGAACCTTCGAGCCAATCGAGCGGCTGCAACGAAACGCTGTAGCGGCTGTAAGGCTCGGTGCGGTTGGCGTTGACGCTCAACTCGCCGGCCGGCGCCATGCGCGCCGTCGGCGTTTGCAACAGCCCCGTGCCACCGAAGTCATTCTGGGTAATGCGCGGCTCGGCATGAACCAACCCGCATGGCAATAACAACACAGCTGCAAACCGTAAATTCAACGAACCACCTCAACCAACTGCGTGGCAATCAATTCAGCCAACTGCTGATTCAGCTCAGGAACAGGCGGATCAAGATCATCATTTTTTACCGGTACAAAAATCTTGCTGCCGGCAACGGGAAGCTGGCCGCTTTCGCGATTCCAGTGGGCAATGCCAACGCGCCGCGAAGTGCCGTTGGGCTGGATCAGCCACAGATAGTCGGCCTCGGCGTCGGCCAGAATCGTGCAGTCTTGCAGGTAGTCGCGAGCCTCCTGCAAGGGCTGATACGGCAAGTGGCAAGGCTCGGCGACTGCACCAAGCACTTCAACTTCGTCGACCCGCTTCGGGTAGATCAGCCGATCACCGTTGTCGAGACGAATGTTGCGCGCAAAGCCAACTTCCAATGCCACCGGATCAAGATCGGCGATCTGCCGGCCAGTGACCGGCATCTGCCGAACGTCCTCGATCAACCGCGCAGCCAGCGCTGCGCGACCCGGTCGATCGAAGAGCAAGGCCATACGCCGCAACACATCCAGATCAAACAGCACACCGGCCTTGAGCCGCGCCTGCTCTTGCAGCAGTGACTGACGCAGCAGCACACCCGCCAGCCAATAACCCTCGGCATTGGGCACGGCCTCGTTGATCACATCGAGCAAGCGCCCATTCGCCGGCAACTCGACCGGCCCGGGATTGGCGACATCGCCACTGACGGTGACGGCGGCGTGGCTCATTGCGCTGATCAACATCAGACTCGCCGATAACATACCGAGCCGCTTCACGGGATGTGCCTGCGGTCAGGCGTCAGTTGCACAATCTTCACGCGTAACTGCGAGGTCAGTTGTTGCTCGCTCTGCATAATGAAACCGTCACGCGGATCGACCCAATAACGATTGGTCGCCCGCAGGCCGATGGCCGGGGCATCAATCTGCTCATCGACACGCAGCACGGTGTAGTCCTTATCAAGAATTCTGAGGGTTTGCGTGGATCGGCGGGAGAAGCGGCTGTTGACGATGACGCCGACCTCCTGGCCTTTGTAGAGGTCGATCCAGCGCCGCGTGGTGTAGCCGTCCGCAACCTGATGCAGGCCTTGTTTGAACGGCGAATCGTCGGACTGACGCATGCCATCCAGATCGCCCTCCAGGCCCAGGCCAACGCTGCGCACGGCGAGGCCGTTACGAAGCAGCAACACCTGCTTGCCGGAGGCGACCCAGAACTGCAGATCCTCACGCTCGCGCACCAGCGCCAGCACCCCGGAGCCGGACGGCGTGGTCAGTTTGAGTTGCGGATAATTGACCCCGGCCACTTCGGCCGCCGACACGTCCACTTCATCCGGGCCGATGACCGCCGCTTTGAGGTTGTTCAACGAAGCGCTCATCAACGGGTTGCAGCCACACAACAACGTGGCCGCTATCAGGCAGACGCCCACTTTCAAGGTGTTCACAGTCGGCGGCCTTATTTGGTGTTGCTACTGTATTCGCTCCAGTTCTTCGCAGCGGAAGCGCCCGTACCGACAATCGATGCCGATGGCACCAATTGGCTGATGAAGCGGTTCCAGCGAGTCACGTTGGCAGGTCCGACATAAACAACATCCTGAGGACGCACCTGGAAGTGCGAAGCGAGCGCCATGGCGGTCGGCGATTGGGCCTCCAACTGGTAGATCTTCGCCGGCTCGACATCGAGGTTTTCCACCCCGCGAATGACGTAAACCGCGTTGCCGTTGGAGGTGGTTTGACTCAAGCCTCCGACCGAGCCGAGCACGTCCGAGAGGTTCATGGTCGAGGTCTTGAAGCTCAGTGCACGGGGCTGATTGACCTCTCCCATGACGTAGATGCGCTTGTTGTCGTTGTACGGCAGATAAAGCTTATCGCCACCCTTGAGGTAGACGTTCTGCAACTCGGAATCCGGCTGGTTGAGCGAGTCGAGATTGAGCGGATACGTTTGCCCATGGCGCGTCAGCAACAGGCCGGACAAGTCAGCGTTGTTGGTGTCGATGCCGGCTGAGCCGAGGGCCTCGACCACACTCAGTGGAGTGGTGGAAATCGCTTGTGGGCCGGCCTTGGTCACCGCGCCGGTCACCACGACTTTCTGGCTGGCGAAACGCAACACCGCGACATCCACTTGCGGCTCGGCGATGAAGGCCGACAGCCGCTGTTCGATGTCTGAGCGCAGTTGCTGAATGGTTCGCCCGGCGGCCTGGACTTCCTTGATGTAGGGGTAATAAAGCGTGCCATCGGAACGCACCAGACGGCCATTGGCGTCGATCTGTTGTTGCGCGCCGGACGGGGCCGTCAGCTCTGGGTGATCCCACACCGTGATGTACAAGACATCGTTGTTGCCGATGAGGTACTCGGACGGCGTTGCCAACAGTGCCGCCGGCACCGGCTCACGCTTTTGCGTGGCGCGGTTCATGGCAATCAGTTTGGGGGTGATCGGAATCAGCTCGACCCGGCTACTTTCACTGGCCCCTTGGCGGGTGATGTCACCGGTGCTCAGGTATTGGCCGGGGGAAAACATGCAACCTTGCAAAGCGAGACTTGCCAACATTAAAAGAGAAAAACTACGAGTCATAATGGCACTACGCTATTCAAGGGCGAATCCAAAAACAAAGTCACCCGACTTACGTCGGGCGACCTTGTACTGCACTAACAAATGTTCCTGTTAGTTGTGCGTGCCGGTGGTACCGGTGGTACCCGTCGTACCGGTGGTACCGCCGTTGGCACTGCCACCGCTGTTGGACGCCGCTACAGCACTGGCAACCATTGCAGTACTGGCTGCAGGCGCTTGAGAAGCCGCTACATTGCCACCTACATTGGTTACCGCTGTCAGCGGCGCTTCAGCGGCGGCTGCCCAGTTGCTCAACATCGTCAACAGGGCAATTGCCATCACTTTTTTCATATCAACTCCTTTCTAACATTCAACCTGATCGAAATCGGGTGTGTGCTAGAGGTGGTAGAGTTCAAGTCCGCAAAAAGCGCGAACAAGATCCGTTGTTCTTTCACAGTCTTACCCAACTGATAAAAGTCGAACGGCAGGTTTATATCTACGGACTTGCAATAAGCATTGCCAGTGTAATTTCCCGACGTTATCTAACAACCTGACTGAAAATAACATTGGGTTAAATAGCCATCATCGCAAGTAACCCTTGGGATGATTCGATTGCCAGCGCCAAGTGTCGGTGACCATGTCCTGCAAGTTGCGCGTGGCTTTCCAGCCCAGTTCTCTCGCCGCCTTGGAGGCATCGGCCCAGCTCTCGGCAATATCGCCCGAGCGACGCGGCATGACCCGATACGGAACGGGCTGCCCGCTCGCCTGCTCGAAGGCGTGCAGCACTTGCAGCACGCTGTAACCGTCACCAGTGCCCAGGTTCCAGGTATGAATGCCGGTGCGCCCGGTGATGGACTGCAAGGCCTTCAAATGCCCGTCCGCCAGATCGACGACATGGATGTAGTCGCGCACGCCCGTGCCGTCGACGGTGGGGTAATCGTCGCCGAAGATCGACAACTCTTGCAGGCTACCGACCGCCACCTGGCTGATGTAGGGCAGCAGATTGTTGGGGATGCCGCTGGGGTCCTCGCCCATATGGCCGCTGTCGTGGGCGCCGATCGGGTTGAAGTAACGCAACAGGGCGATGCTCCAGCGCGGCTCGGACTGACACAGGTCGCGCAGCACGTTCTCGACGATCAGCTTGGATTGGCCGTAGGGATTGGTCGGATTGCCGGTGGGGAAATCTTCGCGGATCGGCATTTGCTCAGGCTCGCCATACACCGTGGCCGATGAGCTGAACACCAGGTTAAACACCCCCGCCGCTGCCATCGCCTGGCACAGCGTGATGCTGCCGCTGACGTTGGTTTCGTAATACGCAAGCGGCTTGCGCACGCTCTCGCCCACCGCCTTGAGCCCGGCAAAATGCAGCACGGCCTCGATCGCGTGCTCGCGGAAAATCCGGTCGAGCAAGGCTCTGTCACAGACATCGCCTCGAATCATCCAGACACTTTTGCCGCAGATGGCTTCTATCGCATGCAACGCCGCTTCACTGCTGTTGCACAGATTATCCAGCACGACAACTTCATAACCTGCTTCAAGCAGCGCAAGTGTGGTGTGCGAGCCAATATAGCCGGCACCACCGGTTACCAGAATTTTCATAGCGCGGTCCGTTATTGAATAAGTGCCAAGTAGCGTGTCAAGCCTCATTGTTGGATTTTGTGTGGTACACCACACAAACAAGGCGACAACAACCGAAAACAAAACTGGTTCAATGACTGGCAATAAATATCTTTGCAGGTCACACTCTATTGCCCGGTACTTATTAGCACTGCAAGTGTGCTTGTCACTATCAACAGATACCGACTAAAAATAACTAATAACGCGCTGACCGACATCTCATAACATTGCCATGTTTTACCCCCTCGATTCATTGCCATTAACAACCTGACTCAGGTATTAAAGTAGACCTTCAATCATCATTGAAACTTGCAGCCATTTGTTATGGCCTGCCATCGTCGCCTGTGTTCCATGACTGTCCAGGATACTTTTATGATTCGTAAATGTTTGTTCCCCGCTGCCGGCTATGGCACGCGTTTCTTGCCGGCCACTAAAGCGATGCCCAAGGAAATGTTGCCGATCGTCAACAAGCCGTTGATCGAGTACGCCGTTGAAGAAGCGCGGGACGCCGGTCTGCAACACATGGCCATCGTTACTGGCCGCGGCAAGCGTGCGCTGGAAGACCACTTCGACATCAGCTACGAACTCGAACACCAGATTCGCGGCACCGAGAAGGAAAAATTCCTCGCCGGCACCCGAGCGCTGATCGACACCTGCACCTTCTCCTACACCCGCCAGGTGGAAATGAAGGGCCTGGGCCACGCGATTCTCAGCGGTCGGCCACTGATCGGCGACGAACCGTTCGCCGTGGTACTGGCCGATGACTTGTGCCTGAACCTGGAAGGTGACGGCGTACTCAGCCAGATGATCCGGCTCTACAAAAAATTCCGCTGCTCGATCGTCGCCATCCAGGAAGTCCCGGCCGACCAGACGCACAAATACGGCGTGATCGCCGGTGAGTTGATTTCCGATGGCATCTACCGGGTCAACAACATGGTGGAGAAACCTGCGCCGCAGGACGCCCCCTCGAACCTGGCGATCATCGGCCGCTACATTCTGACACCGGACATCTTCGACCTGATCGCCGACACCCAGCCAGGCAAAGGTGGCGAGATCCAGATCACCGACGCGTTGATGAAACAGGCGCAGAACGGTTGCGTGCTGGCCTACAAATTCAAGGGTTTGCGCTTTGACTGCGGCGACGCCGAAGGGTATCTGCAGGCGACCAACTTCTGCTATGAAAACGTGTACCTCAAGGGCCGCTGAACCGGCCACATCCCCCGCCCACTCTCCACTTCAGGCAGACAACCATGAACATTGCACAACATTCGGCAGACATTGAACGAGAAGTGGGCAACCAAGGGGTGATGAGCTGGTTGTCACGCCATCAGCCATTGCCCAGCGCCAATGAGTCGTGGCTGGGCACGATTTTGCTGGTTGAGCGCATCGGCATGTTTCCTTCGTCCGGTGATATTCGCCGGTCGATGTCCGATCCCTATCCCCTGCTCGCGCATTTGAAAAGCATCTATGGTGAGCAGGCACTGGAGATGGATGACCGCGATGGCCTGAAAGTGATACTCAGCGACTGGCGCTTTCGCGTACGCATCTGCTGCAACGATCCAGGGATCATCATCAACGTGGAAACCCGTTGTGATACGCGGTTGATGCCGCAGAAAACCGCCGAACTGTTGAGTCAGTTGGATGCGTTCGAAAAAGCTTGAACACACAACGTTTCAAGCTGATCAAAGTGGGTTACAGGGCAGGTGTTTCGTTGCAGCTGCCTTCCCTGCCACCCACGATCCAGCGGTAGAAATAATCGGCAATCACCTTGCCGCCCGTGGCGGGCTGCGGATGGATCCTGTCCGGGCCGATCATCGTAGCGGCGTAGCGTCTGACGTCGGCGCCGAACGCACATTGCAGGTTGGCGTAACCCAGATGCTGTTCCCGTGCCCAAGGCGCTAAAACCTGTGCGTAAGCCGACATCGGATAGGCACTGGAGCGCGTGGTGTCCTGCCGCATGATCAGGTTGATGCTCGCCGCCGGTTGAATCTCGCGGATCATCCCCACCAGGCCCTGAACGTTCTGCAGATACTGCGCAGGCGTCACGCCAAAGCCCTGATCGTTGCCACCGAGCATGATCAGGTAAATATCGGCAGGGATCTTCGCCACCACGGCTTTCCACTGCATCTGCCACTGTGGATCGCGGTGATAGAAATCGGCGGACGCTGCGCCGGACGCCGCCAGTTTGGAGACGCGAATGCCGTTCTGATCGTTGCTCATCCAGACGCCGAACAGCGTGGGCGCGCCTTTCACCACTTCCAGTTTGAATGCCCAATCAGCCGCGGCCGGTGTGCCCGGCAATGGCACCTCCTGAACCCCGACACCTGCGAGCGTCAAGGGTCGCCAGTTCTCGGATGGCGTCCAGCGGTAGCGGATTTCACTGGATTGACCGTTGCCGAGGTAAAGCAACTTTGCCTGAGTAATCACGGTGTCGATGGCCGGTGTCGGGCGGGCGTCTATTTGCAGCCATGAACCGGGCCGACCGGTGAGGGTGCGGCTATCCGGGCTGGCCTGACCGAGGCCAGACACCCGCCAGTCACCACCAAAGTACTTTTCACTGCGGCGGGTGTATTTGAAATGCGTGCCGCCCAGTGCTGCGCCATGGTTGAAACCAACGTAGCCAGGCCCGGCGAAACCGACCTCCCCGGCTACTCGCTGCACCAGTTTGTTCAGATAGAAATCCTGCCCGGCGCTGTAGCTGTCGCCGATCACCGAGACCGACAACACTTTGCCGGCCTGGCCTTCTCGCCACTTTGCAAAGCGCTCGCGCGCATCACCGAGCTCTATCACCGACGCCGCAACAGGCTGGCCGTCATCGACTGCAACCATGGATCAATTCCTTCAGTCTGAGATGCTCGCGAAGCTTCTAGCGATTGATCTGCGCAACCGGTGCGATGGTCGCCACCGGTTTCTTCACCGCCGCCCGCTCACCCAAAAACAGCACAGACGTGAAGTTGAATCGACTGAAAACTAGCGACAGCACCACCGGCCCCAGCAAGCCACACGCAACGCCGCCGAGTACCAGAAGGCTTTCATCCTTCACGCCCAACCGTCCCAGTACGAACCGCGACGTGGCGGCGAACAGCACATGGAACAGGAAAATCGCATAGGAATAGCCGCCCAACCACGTCAGCCACTTCGAGCGCATGTCACTCGACAACAGTGCCAAGCAAGAGACGCAGCCCACGGTCAACCCGATCAGGCTGCGACGGTCGACGATCAACGCCCGGTCCTCCGCCGCCACGTACAGCAAGGCCAGCGAAATCAGCACGAACACCAGCGGGCCGATCACCTTGAATGTCTGCTTCAACTGGCTGACGTTTGCCTGACCAATCATCCCCGCCACAAAAAACGGCAACAGGTAAAGGGCGCCATTGATGCCGAAGGCATCGAACGTGAACGGCGGCAGCAAAAACACCGCCGCCGCGAAAGCAAACAGCAGGTACAAGCGCGTTGCCGAACGCAGCAAGCCACGCCACTCCAGCAAGCCGACGAACATGAAAATGATGAACACCGCCTGCAGGAACCAGAAGTGGTTGATCGGCACCCAGAACGACAACAACGCGTCTATCACGCCGACGTCCTTGTTCACCCCAGGCCCCACCGCTTGCAATACCGAGAACGGTACGCCCACGCAGAACAACGGCACGATCAGCCGCCGCACCTTACCGGCGAAGAACGCGGAAAAGTCATTGCCGCGAATTTTGTAGAGGGCGTAGATGTATCCGGAAATGAAGGTGAACAGCGGCATGCGCACATACACCATCGAGTCGGCGATCACTCGAAACGGCGAGCCGATGTCTATTTTCAAACCACCGCCCAACGGACCGATGACGTGATAGAGCACCAACAGCAGGCATGCCAGGCCGCGCAGGGTTTCGATCTCCAGGGACTTTTTCTTGCTCGACATAAAGCACCTGCCTCAATTCAGAATTCTTGATTCGACCTGCACGGGTTTGTTGGCCCGCAGCATCAATCCCAGACCGACAAACAGCACCGGCACCACCATGGAGAAGTGCCGGGCGAAGGAACCGAAGTCCGGTTCGAACAGGCCCTGCACCAGCAAAAACGCCAGGGGTATCGCGATCAGCTCCTTGGGTTTGGTCTGGATCGGCGCACCTTTGTAGTCGGTCGAAGTGATGACTTTGAACAGCAGCAGCGCGGTCATGATCATCAATGCGACGAAGATCACCTGCCCCGGTCCGGACAACAGAATCAACTCCACCGGGAACGACAGCCGGAAGAAGATGATCATCGAGTCCAGCGCCTGCGAGACGAAGTCACCGCCACTGAGCCAGGACACGATCAACGATTTCGACCCCTCCTCGCCCGCCGTGCGCAACTCGTTGTTGCTGGCACGGATCGACGACACCGGAAACCCGAGCGCCACCTGAATGGCCATGGCGACGGCCAGGTAGAACAGGAACAGCATCAGGAAAAAAGTGAAGCGCGAGACGTACTTCTTCATCACGCAGACGCCGACCCAGGACAGCGAAAACAGAATCCAGTAGGGCCGGATCAGCACGCCGTAGATCACCGCCGACAGAAAAAACCCGCCACGGTATTTGCGCGTCAACGAGCTGAGCAAAATACTCAACACGGCCACCGACACGATGATTTCCTTGGTCAGGTTTTCCAGGAAAAACGAGCGAACGATGCCCCACAGACACAGGGTGCCGAAAATCGCCAGCGGCATGCGCCGGAACACCACCACCGGAATCGCCGTGAGGAAAAAATTGCAGAACATCCCGTAGGCCCAGGCGTTGGTCAGGTTGATCCCGGTGGGCCGCAGCAGGAACGCCGAACACTCGTAGGACGAACGATCCGGCGAGAACGGGTTCCAGAAATTGCAGTTGTCGGCACGGGCGTAGGACGACCACAACGTCATCGCATCCGGCCCCGGATCGCGGGGGATCAGCAGCGGCATGGCCACCGACAGAAACAACCCGGTGAACAAAATCAGGAACGAGATCGACGAATCGAGTTTCTTGCCACGAAACTCGATGCACGGCAGCTTCAGGCCCATGACAGCACGGCCTTTTTCGCCCGGGTCACACGGGTCAACACGGCAATGACGCCGAGCTGAACGATGACCGCAAAGACGTTGCCCCACGCGGCGCCGTAGATCGAATAGTGCTTGATCAGCACGTAGCTGACCGGCACCGAAATCAACAGGCAAATGGCTGCACTGAGCAGTGATACGCGGCTGTTCTTCGAAGCGATCAAACCACCCCAGACGATGTCGCCAATGGCGCGCAACGCAAAGGAAAAAATCAGTACGCCGAGGATCGCGTTGTCTGGACGCGGCACAGGGGTGGCGACGTAATCGAGCACCACGTTAAAGAACAGATAAATCGCCACCGCGACCGCCGCAGACACCAGCAGCGAGCGCATCACCCATTTGTTCACGAACAATTGCTTGACCGTGAACGGCTGTTGATCGGCCTGAAACCGCTTGGCCAGTACCGGAATGCCCACCACCGCCACCACCGCGTAAGACAGAGCCTGCAAGGTGTTGGCCGCCGACCACGCGTACACGTATTTACCGAGGCTGGCGTAGGGTTCCAGATCAATGATCAGAAAGCGTTCGGCGTACTGACTCAACGCGATCAATCCGGTGCCGAGATAAAACGGCAACCCGGCCTTCCACACGGTTGCCGTGGCTAGCGTGCCGCTCGTCCGGCCTTTGTGAACGTTCACCACTATCAGGTAACCGGCGACGATCACCAGCACGTTGGCGGCAACCCACAGCCACAACACACTGACAATCCCCGAGATCCAGCCGAGCATCATCCCGCCCACCGCCAAAACCGCCCACAGCCCGGTTTTGATGAAAAACAGCAGCGCGCCCGCCGTGGCTTTCTGCGCGGAAAACACGAAGGCGTTGAGTTCAAACGACAGATGTTCAGTGAGCAACACCAGCGTCACGCAGAGGATCAGCGCGCTCGTCGCCTCGACCTGCTGGAACAGTGAATAAACCCCCACGGTCACCAGCGACAACACCAACCCCACCGCCAGATACAGCAGCAAGACCTTGTCGACGACCCGGCGCGAACTGCCACCCACGCTGATCAACCGATTGATCTCGGAACTGAAACCGACGCTGTAGAACTTCGACGCGATCAACGAGGCCGCCATGACCACGCCGTAAAAACCCAACGCCTCGTAACCGAGGAAATGGGTGATGGCCAGCACCAGCAAAAACTTCGCGCCCAATGCTCCGCCGCGAAGCAGTAGCCGAAATATCATCGAACGACACCTTTGATGATGTCGTCCATGGCCACGGTTTTCGCCTCGATCTCGCGGCAGGTGTCGGTCAGGCGCTTGCCAAAATTCGCCAGTGCGTTCGGCGCGTAAACCGTGTCGAGGATGGTGTCGACATTGATGTCGCCACCGTTGATCACCCAGTCTTCCACGCCCATGTCCTGATAGGCGCCAAAGCCTTTGCGCTCGTAGCTGATGTGATACGCCGGAACGCCGCTGAGCAGCGATTCGATGGCGCCATGCAAACGCACGGAGATCACCAGATCCGGCTGATATTTGGCCAGCGTCGCCTTCAAGGGCAGCAGGTCTTCGGTAATGCCCAGTTCGCGATAAAACGCGCCGTCATCGTTGCCGCGAACGGCGCTCTGGACGGCGCAGACGACTTTGCTTTTGCCCTTCAACCGCTGCAGCAACAACTTCAGGTTGGCCACGTAGGCGATTTTCTTTTCCTTGCTCCACTGCGGCGGCTTGCGCAGCACCACGCAGACGGTTGCCGGCGACGACGCGCAACGGGTGAATTTCGGCTGCTGCAGGATTTTGCTGGCCAATGACTGCACCGCCAGATCCGGCGCGCGGTACACGTTTGCACAGGCGTCGAACATCGCCGAGGAGCGGTTGTCGCGCACGAACACCGCATCGGCGCTGGCGTAGTGCTCGACGATCTTGCGGCTCTCGCCATGGAAGGGCCCGATGCTTTGCGGCAGATAAATCGAAGGGACGTTACTGAGGATCGCGGTTTCCAGTTGCTTGGCGTGGCCCAGTTTCAACTTGATGTGCTCGAAGGCACTTTTGGAGCGCATGTAGCCACCGCCGACGCCGACAATCAGATCGGTTTTCTTCAGCAGGTCAGCAAGGCCTGCGTAAGACTGATTGAGGAACACCGCTTGCTTGACCCGCCCCAATCCCTTGGCCGCCATCACTGGCGCGTCAAAACGCGGGTGCGGCAGGTAGCTGAAGGACTCGGGATCGGAAGCCACGACACTGATCGCCGTGTCGTCGCCAAAGTTGCGCTGCACCAGGGCAATCGCCAGATCCACGAGCAGGCCGTCACCGGAGTTGGACGCACTGTAGCCATGCAAAATCGTTACGTTCATAAGCTGAGTTCTACTTAATAAGTGGGGGCGCAATACACGTCGTAGGTCTGGCGGATCATCAACGTGGCGCTGAAGCGCTCACGCACGATGTTGCGACCTTCGTTGCCGAGGTCGAGCAATCGGGGCTTCTGGATTTTCCCCAGCACATCGGCCAGGGCCTGGTGATCTCCGGTCGGAAAGACGTAACCGGACACCTCGTTGGTAACCAGTTCGGGCAGTGACGTGCAGTTACTGGCAATCACCGGCAAGCCCATGGCCATGCCTTCCAGCGGCACCATGGCAAACCCTTCCCAGCGACTGGGCACAATCAGCGCATCGGCTTTCTGGTAGAGCGCCTGAACTTCGCTGGGCGTGACCCAAGGCAGGTATTCAACGGCGTCCATCGGTGGGCATTCGACCGAATCTTCATTAACCGCACTGCCGACCACCGTCAGTTTCAAATCGCTGCGTTGCACCTTGGCGAAGGCCTTGAGTAATACGTCGAAGCCTTTTTGGTAGTCGAGACGGCCAACAAACAGCAGATGAATCGGCTCCGGACTATCGACTTTCGGTACTTCGTCGCGTTGATGAATGCCGTTGTAGATCAGCGTCATGCGCTTGCGCTCGATGCCAAATTTCGCGGCGCTATCCAGCTCGTACTGGCTCACGCAAATGATCACGTCGGTGACCTTCTGCAGCACGCGCTCAATCCACGCATAGGCCTTCTGCTTGATTGGCGAACTTTCCATCAGGAACGAAAAGGCGTGCGGGCAGTAAACGATTTTCGGCTTGCGCCATGGCCTCAATAGCACGCACACGCAACGGCCGATCACCCCGGAAAAAGTGCTGTGCAAATGCACCACGTCGGGTTTTTCCTTGAGCATCACCTGGGCCAGACGCCAGGCGAAACGCAGCAGCGACGACACATTGCGTCCGGTTCGGGCGAAGGTGCGAATCTGAGGCGCGGGAATGCCGTGCAATTCTTTTTCCTGATCCTGCGGGACCAGGTAAACCCGTTGGTAGTTCGCCGCGTCGCCTTCGGGCGATGCCGAGATCGTCCGAATGACGGTCGCGACGCCACCTTTGATCGTCTCTGCTACGTGCAGTATTTTCTTCACAACTCACCCACTTCAAACATGTAAGGACAACTCAGGATCTGTCGGACGCGTATTCGTAGTTGTAATAGCCGTAGCCGCCATTGCCGTAGTAACTGGCTGCGCGCTTCTCGACGCCGTTGAACACCGCGCCCTTCAACTCGATACCGTTCTGGGCAAAGCGGCGAATGGTCAACTCGATCTCTTTGGCCGGGTTCACGCCAAAGCGCGTGACGATCAGGCTGATGCCGGCTTCACGGCCGACAATCGCCGCGTCGGTCACGGCCAGTAGCGGCGGCGTATCGATGATCACCACGTCATACATCTCGCTGAGTTGCGCCAGCAGTTCGCGGAAGTTGACGTGCATCAACAGCTCGGAAGGATTGGGCGGCACCTGCCCGCGACTGATGAAGTGCAGGTTGTCGACTTCGATTTTATTGATCGCCTGCTCGATGCTGCAGCGCTTGACCAGCAGGTCCGACAGACCATTGCTGATCGGGGTATTGAGGGTTTTGTGCAAATGCCCTTTGCGCATGTCGGCATCGATCAGCACCACACGCTGACCGCTCTGGGCCATGACTGCGGCGAGGTTGGAGGAGACGAACGTCTTGCCGACTTGCGGGCTCGGCCCGGAAATCATGATGCGGTTGTTGGTCGAATCCAGCCCGGCGAAGTGCAGGCAGGTGCGCAGGCTGCGGATCGACTCGATGGACAGGTCCGTGGGGTTGCGCAGGGCCAACAGGTACGCCGGTTTATCGACGCCATCACGCGCGCGACCTTTCTTACCGTCCTCCTCCTGCTGCAGCGTGCTGTAAGGGATCGACGCGTACACCGGCAAACCGAGTTGTTCAATGGCTTCTGGCCCTTCCAGGCCGCGACTCAGCGACTTGCGCAGCAACACCAGCGCGACGCCGACAAAGGCGCCGAGGAAAGTGGCGATGAGCACAATCAGGGCTTTTTTCGGTTTGACCGGACTGGTCAGGTCGACGTCCGCCGTGTCGATCAAGCGCACGTTGCCTACCGCACCCGCGCGGACGATGTCCAGCTCCTGGGATTTGTTCAGCAGTTGCGTGTAGATCTGCGAGGCGACTTCAACATCGCGGGTCAGGTTCAACAACTCCTGCTGTGTGGCCGGCAGATCGCCGACTTTGCTCTCCAGCGACTTCTGTTGCTGGGTCAGTTCGGCGATCTGCGACATCAACGCACGGTAGGCCGGATGCTGTCGGGTGAACTTGCGATCCATCTCCGCCTGCTGCATTTTCAATTCGGAGATGCGCGTGTCCAGCGCAACGGTCTGGCCCAGTACCGATTGGGTTTCCAGGGAGATGTTCACCGTTTTGCCGCGGGTCTGATAGGCGTTGAGCGCATCACTGGCCTTGGCCAGATCGCGCTTGACCTGAGGCAGTTGGCTCTGCAGGAAGGCCAGGCTCTGCGCCGCTTCCGCCGAGGTGCGCTGCACGTTCTGCTGCACATACAGCGCCGCGATCTTGTTGAGGATTTTTACGGCCTCGGGCGCGTCGGAGCTGGCCAGGGCCAGACGAATAATCCCCGACTCCTTGCCTTGCTCGGAGATATCCAGCGCATCCTGATAACCCTGGATGGTCACGATTCGAGGGTTGCGCACCACTTCGAAGCGCGTGCCGGGGTTCGCCGAGAGTTGTGCGATCAGCCCTTCAACGCCCTCTTCAACGAAGGCTTCGCCAGCCACGCCTTGCGCCAGCAGGTTGTCGTTATCATCGAACAACTGGAAACGCTGCTGTTCGCCGGCGATCAGCGTGAGCTTCTTGCCCAGCAACGCGTTCGGCAGCGTGAGCCGAGCGATCTCCACGCGTTCACCGCCCCAGGCGTAGCTGTTCAGGCCAAAACGCGGTGGCGCCACGCTGAACGCCGTCTCGCCGCGATAACGGCGAGCGAGAAAAGCGCCAATCAGCGGGAAGGTCTTGGGGGTGACATCGATATCCAGACGCAGATCGTCGACGGTTTTGCCAATCACGGCGCGGGATTTGATGATGCCGATTTCGGTCACCGACGGCGATTGCCCACCGAGCATGCTGTTGAGATCGGCGAAACCGAGCATGTCGTTCTTTTTCGGCTCGACCTGAACCAGCGCGTTCGCCAGGTACACGGGCGTGGCCAGCACCGCATAGGCAACGCCGGTGACCATAAAGGCGCCGGTCAGTGCGCCAATCAACCATTTCTGGTCAATCAGACTGCCGAATATGCCGAGCAGATCAATACTGTCTTGATCATTGCTTCGGGTGCCGATTACTGACGGTAACTGCATAAGTCTGTTCTTACCATTCATTGATCTGAAGAATATTCATCAACGCGCGAGACGTTGTGCCCAAGAGCTGACAGCATCTTCAATCAATGCATGGGCATGAATAAAAGCGGCCTTGCCTTGACGGTACGGATCTTGTATTTCGCGCTCGCTCTGCCACTTACCGAGCAAAAACACTTTGCCTCTCGCATGAGAGGCCATGTTCAATACTTGTTTTACATGCTCTTTTTCCATCACCAGAATAAGGTCTGATTCATTAACGATGTCCGAGGTCAGTTGCCGCGCCTTGAAACCCTCGGCGCAATGCCCGTGGTCTTCCAGCACCTGACGGGCCGAGGCCTCTATGGATTCGCCAACCCGCGCGGCGAGGCCGGCGGAGGAAACCGTGATTGATGAGGGGGCCAGCGCGTTACGCAGCATGAGCTCTGCTGTCGGACTTCGGCATATATTGCCCACGCAGACGACAAGGATCTTTCTGAACAAGGTGTACTTTCCTGTGTAATATCAAACTGCCAACATCTAGAGCGGTTTAAATGAACCCGCTAGATCTTCCCGCACTCAGAAATAGATTCGCCCTGTTAATACAGCGTATTAAGTACCACAGCCCTAAAAGCGCCCCAACCAGAATTACCGGACCAAAAATAACTGTGATTTTCAGATAATGAATTACTGACAAAAAATAACACTCACGCACTTAGCGCTCTTGTTAGTTTCAAAACGAATGTCACGAGATCACTATTCGCTGTTGTCACTTCTCATTGGAGATCAGACATGAAATCCGCCCATCTCATACGATTCAGTGCCTCGGCGTTATTGGCGCTCAGTGCCGCCACTCACGTGCAGGCCAGTGATCTGTTTCCCAACCTTCCCGCCAGGACCATCGGTGTTCAGGTGAAGATCCAGAACTTTTCCGCCGACGACGCTGCACACATCAAAGCCGCAGGCTTCAGCTTTGTGCGTTTCGGTGTGTGGAGCGACAGTCTCAGCGCCAGGGCGTATCAGCAGCAGGTCAGCGATGCTTTTGCGGCGGCCGGTTCCGCTGGTTTGCCGGTCCTGTTGACCGTGCGCGCGATCAAACCGCTGACCGCGACGCCCGGCAACACCCGTCAACTGAAGGCCGCCGGCGATTCGTTTGCCAATGTGTTGGCGGGCCTGGAAAACGCCTACAGCGCGCAACTGGTCGCGACTGAAATCTGGAATGAACCGGACCTCGAAACCTACTGGCCGACGCGCCATTTCGACACAACATTTGTGCCGTTCATGAGCGCGGTGTGCAAATCCCTGCAAGGCAAACCCCAATCCACGCCACGGGTCGGTTACGGCTTCGCACGCGCGCCAACGGCGGGATCGGCTTCGACCGTTGCGCTAAACCGCATCGTCAGTGAGTACCCCAAATGCCTGAACGCCATTTCCTATCACCCCTACGGCATGACGGCGGCGCAGATCAGCAACGCGCAGGCCTTTATTCAACAGAACTTCCATTTGCCGGGCGTTATCAGTGAGTGGGGTATATCGGCACTCACCTCCAACGGTGGGAACGCCGGACAAGCCAGCAAAATCAGTGCGTTCATCACCGATGTAAAAAAGCTCAACATCCCGCTGACATCAATATACGAATGGAAGAACAGCGATTCGGGCAGCAACGATCGCGAGAAGAACTTCGGTTTTCTGACCTCGGGCGGTCAGCCGAAACCGGCGAAAACGGCCGCCGCAACGCTCTTGAATGCTCAGTAGGCGTGGCGTAACCGATCTGTGCACAGGTCGGTTGCTTTGAACCTGTGGGCGGTTTCGCTATCGAACTCATCGATACCGCGCCCTACCTTTCAAACAATCGTTTTCAGGTTGTTGCCGCAGGGACCGTCGATACACGCACCCGCCCTTGAGTGGCTGTCAGCGCTCGGGTAATGTCGTCAAACCCACAGGACAGAGCACACACATGACTTCCAAGCTGGAACAACTCAAACAAATCACCACCGTGGTTGCCGACACCGGCGACTTCGAAGCGATCGCCCGGGTTAAACCG
Organism: Pseudomonas sp. RA_105y_Pfl2_P56; assembly: GCF_963970845.1. Classification (NCBI taxonomy): domain Bacteria; kingdom Pseudomonadati; phylum Pseudomonadota; class Gammaproteobacteria; order Pseudomonadales; family Pseudomonadaceae; genus Pseudomonas; species Pseudomonas sp. RA_105y_Pfl2_P56. The sequence continues at coordinate 61,332 of NZ_CAXAPL010000023.1, read as the reverse complement.
GTCGATGCCACCACCAACCCATCCCTGCTGCTCAAAGCGGCAGCCATCCCCGCTTATGCCCAATTGCTGAATGCTTGCGTCAGCGACTGCAAGGGTGATGTCGGCCTGGCCAGCGACCGTTTCGGCGTCGCGGTGGGCCAGGAAATTCTCAAGGTTATCCCGGGCCGTATCTCCACCGAAGTGGATGCGCGCCTGTCGTTCGATCAGCAAGGTGTACTCAAGCGTGCGCATCGCTTGATCGAGTTGTATGACAAGGCTGGCATTGGCCGCGATCGCGTGCTGATCAAGATCGCCTCGACCTGGGAAGGTATCCGCGCTGCCGAGGTCCTCGAAAAGGAAGGCATCCAGACCAACCTGACGTTGCTGTTCTCCTTCGCTCAAGCGGCGGCATGTGCCGATGCCGGCGTGTTCCTGATCTCGCCGTTCGTAGGCCGCATCTACGACTGGTACAAGAAGGCCAACGGCAACGACTACACCGGCGCCGACGATCCGGGCGTGCAGTCCGTGACGCGCATCTACAACTACTACAAGGCCAATGACTACAAGACCGTGGTCATGGGTGCGAGCTTCCGCAACCTGAACCAGATTGAGCAACTGGCCGGTTGCGACCGTCTGACCATCAGCCCGGACCTGATCGACAAGCTGGCGGCGGACTCTGGCAAGCTTGAGCGCAAACTGGCGCCAGGCAATGCCGGTGAAGCACGTCTGAGCCTGAACGAAGCGCAATTTCGCTGGTTGTCCAATGAGGACGCGATGGCGACCGAAAAACTGGCCGAAGGTATTCGTCAGTTCGCTCGCGACCAGGAGAAGCTTGAGGCGCTGTTGCAAGCCAAACTGTGATTTGACTGAGTGAAATGCAAAAAGGGCGAACCCTAACAGGTTCGCCCTTTTTCATTGCACCAGCACTGGCAAATGTAACGTCAGATTTGACGCTTTCGCGAGCAAGCAAACTCCCGAAGGTCTTTTTTTGCTCGACACAGATCAAAAGTGGGAGCGGGCTTGCTCGCGAAGGGGCCTGGCCAGGCAACCTGATTTCAGAGGATCAATGGCGTTCGAGGGCATTCACCAGGTCATGGAAAGCTTCACGGTTGGAATCGTTCAGCCCCATGAGGATCTTGTGCGCTTCAAGCACCTTGATCCGCACCACCTCTTCCGACTGGTCCTGATCAGGCAGATCGTCCAGGCACTCCGGGCATGGCACCGGGTGATTGACGATGTTGAACACCTGCTCGAAGCCCATCGATTGCAGCAGTCGGGTGATGTCATCGTGGGTGGTGACGACGGTCGGCAGCAGGCCGACCTTCTGCCGCGACAGGATCGACAGTTTGGCCAACAGCCCCAACGTGGTGCTGTCGATGCTGCGGGTTTCGGTCAAATCGATCACGATCGCGTTGAAGTTCAGCGCGGTGAAGATTTTCTCAATAGTCGCATCCAACGCCGAACACAGGGTCAGGCGAACTTCACCGACGAACTTCAGGACGAAGGTGCCGTCCTGCTCGGCGAACTGGATTCTACCGGTACTCATTGAAGGTTCCTGCTCAACACCAACAGGGCGATATCATCCGGCATCTCCCCTAGCGTGGCCAATCCAAACACTTGCCGCAGACCATCCAGGCTGCCGCCCGCTGACTTCACCCGCTCGGGCAAAGCCGCTTCTTTTTCTTTGAGCGTAGGTTCTGGCAAAAGGTCCAGAATACCGTCAGACATCAGCGTCAGGCTGAACGTCGGCGGCAGCTCAAGTACGTGATCTTCGTAGGCGGCTTCATTGAAAAGGCCTACCGGCAGACCACGCCCTTCGAGGTAACGAACACTGTCAGGCGTGTACAACACAGGCAAAGGCAGATGGCCGCCAATGCTATAGGTCAACAAACCGGTCTCCTCGTCGATGACTCCACCGACCATTGTGACGTGTTTGCCCAGCTTACAACTGATCAGCCCCCGGTTGATATGACCAAGAACCTGCGAAGGCTTGAATTCCGGCAACGTGCCGTTGCGCTTGGACTCGAACAGCAGACGCGTGGTCATGAACTTCAGCAGCACCGTCACAAACGCTGAAGAGGCGCCATGACCTGATACATCTGCCAGGTAAAACGCGACCCGGCGCTCGTCGACACGGAAATAGTCGACAAAATCACCGGACAGGTACAGCGACGGAATGATCTGGTGAGCAAACCTGAGCTCGTCAATGCTCCACGGGCTTTCCGGCAGCATGTTCATCTGCACCTGGCGACCGGCGTTCTGGTCTTCCTGGAGCAGACTCAGGCTGGCCTCAAGCTCGCGATTGGCCTTTTCCAGCTTCTCGCGGTAGCGCTGATTTTCCAGCAGCAGACGCGCGCGATCCAGGGCCCGGCGCACGGAGTGCTCGAGCACGGCCAGATCTTCGAGAGGCTTGATCAGGTAATCCGCCGCACCGAGACGCAGGGCCTCGACAGCGTCGTTCATCACGCCGGCACCGGACACCACGATCACCGGTGTTTGCGGCGATAGCTCGGTGACCTGACGGATAAGTTCGAGACCACCCATCTGCGGCATGCGCAGATCGCAGATGACCAGGTCGGGCGTGTCTTGCTCGAATACCTGAAGACCCTGTTGGCCGTTACTGGCCTGCAGGACGCTGAAACCACTGTCTTCCAAATAGGCCGCGAGGCTCGCGCGCACTACTTCGTCATCATCGATTATCAGCAGCGTGGCACTGGTTTTTGGCATGTGGGCAAACGGCGCCAGAATTAGGTTGGCGTAGCGGGCGGGGCTACAGCCCTGCACTGACTACTGGATTCGCTTTCTAGCCTCTCTGCTGCATCGCTTTCGAGCGTTTGCTCTGCACGACGATTACACCAGAGGTGCCCTTCTAAGGCGCAGACGGTACTCCCATCCGCGGGGTGTTTCAAGCATGTGCCGATGGTCGCTTGACGACTTTACTTGTCAAATCACAGAGAGTTATAAGAACAGCTCAAACCGTAACCCAATGGAAGGACGAAGCCATGAGTCAAACCGGTCGGGACTACAGCGAAAAGCGCGATTTCATCCGTATGCGGGTCGATGCCGATGTCGTATTGATTCACGCAGGTGATCAGGTGTCAGCGGTATGCATCGACCTCTCCAGCAGCGGCATGCAGGTAGAGGCGCCTAGGCAATTTGCGGTCGGCGACCGATTGAGCGTGCGCATCGACTCCGAACATGCCGCGCTCAGCGGGCTTGAAGCCGAGACCGAAGTGGTCTGGGTCCGGGCACAGGATGGCGGCGGCCAAAAGCTCGGTTTGACTATTCTGCAGATGAAATAAGCGCAAACAAAAAAGGCGGCCCACAGGCCGCCCTCTTCATTTTATCGGTCGAGATTAAAAATCGTCGACGACCTTACCATCCTTCACCTTGAACTCGCGGTTCTGCAGGTAAGCGTTGCGAATGAAGGTGTACTTGTCGCCGCTGATCAGCTTCTCGCTCGACAGCAGGCTGGCACGGGTGTCGACGATGTTCAGGCCGAACACTGAATTACGCACCGGCACATCGTTGATGTAAGGGTAAGGACCGGTATAGCCGTCGACGTATTTAGCAGGAGCGTCACGCAGTGTGCTTGGGCCGAGCAGCGGCAGCATCACGTACGGGCCACTGCCAACCCCCCAGTAGCCGAGCGTCTGGCCAAAATCTTCGTCGCTGCGGTTCAGCCCCATCTTGGTCCCGACATCGAAGAAGCCGAGCAACCCGAACGTGGTGTTGAAGATCAGGCGCGCGGTATCAACGCCCGCCGCTGCCGGTTTGCCCTGCAGAATGTTGTTCGCCAGGTTGGTCACGTCACCCACGTTGCGGAACATGTTGTGGATGCCATCTTCCAGAAATTGCGGCGTCACGAACTCATACCCCTGCGCCAGAGGCTTCAGCGCGTAAGTATCGACGAAGTCGTTGAACTGGAAAATTGGACGGTTGACGCTTTCCCAAGGGTCTTCTTCCGTTGCAGCCTGAGTGGCGAACGGAGCCAGCAGCAGGCCGGCATATACACAAAGCTGAGCGAGCGGGTTGCTCCAGCGCATAGAAAAACTCCTTGGATTTATACTGGCGCGGGCTTCAAGGCCTAGGCGTTAAGAGCGCTAGTATAAGCGCAAAAGGTCTTTTGGGCAGTCTGCGAATGAAGCGACCTGTAGGACGATTCCTGCAACGGCTTTAACGCAGCTGTCATCCAACTGTCACCGGCAGGTCCTAGCCTTACCGCTATTTCAGGGACGTTGCCATGTCACATGCCGAAACTTTGCCCCTCAGCGCGCCCGGCCTGACCGCCGTGCTGTTCGGCCTCAGCGGATGTCTGGTGGATTTCGGTGCCCGTGCCCGCCGACAGGCGGCCATCCTGCCAGAGCACGCCGAGGCCACCCCTGGAGCAATCGATAGCCTGCACAGCTTGCAGCGCCAGCAGATACCATGCGCGTGGCTGGATGAGCTGTCCCCTGCCCTGGCGCAATCGCTGTCAGCCGCCTTACCGAACTGGATCAAACCCGCGCAACATCCAGCAACAATCAATCCATGGCCGGCGCCCAACGCTTGCTGGCAAGCGCTCATGGATTTGAATGTCCACAGTCTGGACGGATGCGTACTGGTCAGCGGCGAGCCACGACTGTTGCAAGCCGGCCTGAATGCCGGGTTATGGACAATCGGTCTCGCCTCCTGCGGCTCGTTGTGCGGCCTGGCGCCGGGGGAGTGGCAAGCCTTGAGCCAAAAAGAACGGGAGCAGTTGCGCGGCAAGGCGACCATGCAGTTATTCGGACTCGGCGTGCACTCGGTGATCGATCATTTGGGTGAGCTCCAAACCTGTCTGGCGGACATCAGCCTGCGTCGCCTCAAAGGCGAAAAGCCCTGATCGGGATCATGCAGGCTGGCCGAGAGTGGATTAATCTAAAGGCCAGCCATAGACCTTTGGCGCGCGGCCGCGGTCTATGCCAATGCCTCTCGATAAAAGGAAACCACCATGCCCGCCCGCGAACTGCAAGAACAACTCAATACCCTGCGCGAGCAACTGGAGCAGAATCCACCGCTGTCTGAAGATGAGCGCGCTAACCTGCACGACCTGATGCAACAGATCGAAGCGGAACTTGAACTCGAAACCAAAACCCAGGATTCCAACATCGCCGACGGCGTGACCCTGGCGGTTGAACGCTTTGAACTCAAACACCCCGGGATCGCTGGCACGCTGCGCAACATCGTTAATGCGTTGGGCAGCATGGGGATCTGACGCCCTAAACGCAAAAAGCCCTGCCAGCAATGGCAGGGCTTTTTCGTTTTCGCGATTTGAAATGCAGCCTGTTACCAAACGGGATGCTTACTGACGCACCAGTCGATGGTTCGGCAGTTGCACACTCTCAGTGCTGCGATACGGGTTGATATCCAGCCCACCGCGACGCACGTACCGCGCAAATACCGTCAATTTCTCCGGCTTCAGCAACCGCTGCAGATCGAGGAAGATCCGCTCCACGCATTGCTCATGGAAATCCGAGTGCTGGCGGAAGCTGACGATGTATTCCAGCAGACTGGCATGATCCAGCGCCGAGCCACGGTACTCCACCACCACACTGCCCCAGTCTGGCTGACTGGTCACCGGGCAGTTGGATTTGAGCAGATGACTGTGCACGCTCTCTTCGACCATCCGCGATTCATCACACCGCAACAACTCCGGCCGCGGATGCTCGTAGTTGCTGACGCTGATATCCAGATCGTCGATGCACACACCCGGCAGCGCGACGACGCCTTCGGTTTCTACGTCTTTGAGGCTGCGAACCCGCACGCCCACCGGTTTGCCGGCAGCAGCGGACAGATCTTTGGCCAGCGTTGCTTCAAGCGTGGCCACATCAGCGAACGGCGTCTGGTTCAGCGAGTTCAGGTACAGCTTGAACGACTTGGACTCGATGATGTTTGGCGAATCCGCCGGGATACTGAACTCGCCGATCGCGACCACAGGCTTGCCCGAGGGCAGCAGCCACGACAATTCGAAGCAATTCCAGAAATCCACACCTTTATAAGGCAGGGTATCGGCGGTCAGGCCCAGTTCGGCCCATTTCGCGGTGCGCGGAATCGGGAACAGCAACGACGGCGTGTAAGTGGCGATGTATTCGCTGGATTTACCCAGCGGCGAGTGTTCGGCTGCGGGATGCATGGCGGAAACCTGACTGAAGAATCAGCGGATTCTAACAGCCTTTGCTTGCGCCTTTGAGTGCTTACTGACTGACAGTCAGTTTGCCGACCATCCCCGCCTGATAATGGCCGGGGATATTGCAGGCAAATTCCAGGTTGGTGGCTTTACTGAAAGTCCAGGTCAACTCAGCGGTTTTGCCCGGCTCGACCAACACACTGTTCGGGTCATCATGCTTCATGCCATGGCTCATCGCACCGTGATCCATGCCCGCCATGTCGTGGGACATTTCTTTCATGCCGGCAGGCGTGAGCATGCCGCTTTGTTGCATCTGCAACATTTCCTGCTGGTGCTTGGCATGCATCGCCGCGTCGCCCAGGTTGAATTCGTGCAGCAACTGGCCTTTATTCACCAGCACAAAGCGAACGGTCTCACCGGCCTTGACCTGGATCGTCTTCGGGTCGAACGACAGGTCAGCCATCATCACTTCGATGCTGCGCGTGGCTTTGGCGGCAGGCGCGGGTTCGCCGAAGGCATAGGTGTGTGCCGACGCGGCCCACACTGGCGAGCTCAACGTCAACAGACACGCGGTCACCGCCAGGGATTTACGCAAAAACATGGTCGTACTCCAACAAGAGAGGGTTCAGCCTGTGGGAAACTTTAGCCGGCCTGCGCTGGCATCTACCTGACAGGCAGATTACAACTTTGTCAGGTTCGCGCTTACCGAGATGCCCCACGGTATAAAGCTTTCGTTCCTACACCCCGAATCAACCCGAGTCGCCCATGAAACTGTTGATCGTCGAAGACCAAGCAAAAACCGGCCAATACCTGCGCCAGGGCCTGACCGAGGCGGGGTTCAATACCCAACTGGTGGCCGACGGCAACAGCGGCCAGCAACTGGCCTTGAGCGGCGACTATGCGTTGCTGATCCTCGATGTCATGCTCCCGGGGCGCAACGGCTGGCAAATCCTGCAAGCGGTACGCAGTGCGGGTCTCGACACACCGGTGCTTTTTCTGACGGCCAAAGACGCCGTGGAAGACAGGGTTCACGGTCTCGAACTGGGTGCCGACGATTACCTGGTCAAGCCTTTCGCCTTTTCCGAGTTGCTGGCCAGAGTGCGCAGCCTGTTGCGTCGCGGCAGCGCCACCGCACAGGAGACCAGCCTGCAATTGGCGGATCTGCGCCTGGACCTGATCCGCCGCCGGGTCGAGCGTAGCGGCCAACGCATTGACCTGACTGCCAAGGAATTCGCCCTGTTGGAAATGCTCCTGCGCCGCCAGGGCGAAGTGCTGCCAAAATCGCTGATCGCCTCGCAGGTCTGGGACATGAATTTCGACAGCGACACCAATGTCATCGAAGTCGCGATTCGCCGCTTGCGCCTGAAGATCCACGACGAGTTCCCCAATAAACTGATCCACACCGTACGCGGCATGGGCTATGTGCTTGAAGAGCGCTCAGCCTGATGCGCCGGTTGTCTTTGAGCTCGCGACTGGCCTTGCTGTTTGCTGCTTGTACCGCCGTGGTATCGCTGTGTGCCGGGGTCCTGTTCAACCACGCCAGCGAGGCACACTTCGTCGAACTCGATCAGCAGTTGCTGGACGGCAAGCTCATCGGCCTGCGCCGCGCCCTGCAGGATGTTCAACCCGGCCAACGCGAAGCGCGCCTGACCGATGAACTGAGCCGTCAGGCTGATCTGTCGCTGCGCATCAATGGCAGTGACGGCCAACACTGGTACGACAGCTCGACACAGATCCCCAAGCAATTACCGTCACACCTGGGCCTGTCGACGATCCGCAATGATGGCACTGACTACCGCGTACTCAACGCCCCACTCTACCCGGACAACACCGATTCACCGCAACTGACCCTGTTGCTGGACATCACTCATCACCAGCACTTCCTGCAACGCATGCAGCATTTGATCTGGCTGACCGTCGGCCTCTCGGCGCTGGCCACTGCGCTACTGGGCGCCTGGGCCGCACGCAGCGGCTTGCGGCCACTGCGGCAGATGAGTGCGGTGGCCCGTGGGATATCGGCGCAATCGCTCAATGCCCGACTGCCGGAAGCGCAAATGCCGCCAGAGCTTGCGGAAATGGCCCACAGCTTCAACGCCATGCTCGCACGTCTCGACGACTCTTTTCAGCGCCTCTCGGCGTTTTCTGCCGACATTGCCCATGAACTGCGCACGCCGCTTTCCAACCTGCTGACCCACACCCAGGTCACCCTCACCCGCCCACGGCCGATCGAGGATTATCGCGAAGCGCTGCACAGCAACCTCGAAGAACTGCAATGGATGGCGCAACTGGTCAACGACATGCTGTACCTGGCCAAGGCTGACCACGGCTTGCTGATGCCCAAGCGTCAACCGTTGGAACTGGCGGAAGAAGCGGATGCGTTGTTGGAGTTTTTTGCGCCGCTGGCAGAAGACGCCGGGGTGCAATTGAGCCGCGAAGGGAATGCGCGAATCGAGGGTGACCGCAGCATGTTGCGCCGGGCGCTGTCGAATCTGCTGGATAACGCGCTGCGGTTTACGCCGGCCGAAGGCCATGTACGTCTGACCATACTGGATAAGACGAATGTTGTGCGGGTGTCCGTCGAGAACAGTGGTGAAGAGGTTTCGGCTGAGCTGTTGCCACGCTTGTTCGACCGGTTTTATCGGACGGATCCGGCGCGACAGGAAGGTAGCAGTGAACATGCGGGGCTGGGGCTGGCGATTACTCAATCGATTGTCCGGGCGCATGGTGGGCAGATTCATTGCGAATCGGATCAGGGCTGGACGCGGTTTGTGATTGAGTTGCCCAAGAAAGACTGAGATTCATCGTTCCGGCCCCTTCGCGAGCAAGCCCGCACACACTGGATCTGCGTCGTACACAAATCCTCTGTGGAGGCGGGCTTGCTGGCGAAAGCGATATAACAGCTTACGAATATCTCAGCGCATGAGCCGGCTCGATCTTCGCTGCCCGCCACGCCGGATACACCGTCGCCAGGAAACTCAGGATGAACCCGGCGGAACAGATCAACAGCACATCCCCCGCCTGCAATTGCGACGGCAGATTGCTGACGAAATACACATCGGAACTGAAGATGTGCTGCCCAGTCACCCGCTCGACCCAGCCGACCATCTCACTGACGTTCAGCGCCGCGATAACGCCCAGCACGCCACCCATCAGGGTGCCGACAATCCCGATCACCGTGCCCTGCACCATGAAGATTGCCATGATCTGCCGGGGCGTAGCGCCGATGGTACGCAGGATCGCGATGTCCGCGCCCTTGTCGTTCACCACCATGATCAGGGTTGCGATGATGTTGAACGCCGCCACCGCGACGATCATCAGCAACAGCAGACCGATCATGGTTTTTTCCATTTTCATGGCACTGAACAGACTGCCTTGAGTGTGGGTCCAGTCGTCAGCCTTGAAATCGGCGCCCAGACCGGCGGCGATGTCCGCAGAGACCTTCGGCGCCGCGTACAAGTCTTTGACCGCCAGACGCACGCTCTGCACCTGATTCGGCTGCCAATGCTGCATGGTCGCCGCATCGGCGACATGGATCAGCCCCATGGAACCGTCCAGTTCAGCGCCAACCTTGAACACGCCAACCACGTTCAGGCGCTGCATACGCGGAGTGATCCCCCCCGGTGCGGTGCTGACTTCCGGCACGATCAGGGTGATCTTGTCGCCGACATTCAAACGGAAACGGCGGGCGGTGATTTCGCCGATCACCACGCCAAACTCACCGGGTTTCAAGGCATCGAGGCGGCCCTGGACGATGTGCTGGGCAACAATCGACACCTTGCCTTCCTGAGCAGGATCGACGCCGCTGATCTGGATCGGCTGCATCAAGCCCTTGTAGGAGAGCATGCCTTCCATTTCCGTGAACGGCACGGCGGCGGTCACTTCAGGATTTTTCATCGCGGCGGCGGCTACGGGCTGCCAGTCGTCAATCGGCTTGACGCCAACGATGGTCGCGTGAGGCACCATACCGAGGATGCGCGAGCTCATTTCACGCTGGAAGCCGTTCATCACCGACAGCACAACAATCATCGCCAACACGCCGAGGGCGAGGCCGATCATCGAGGTCATCGAAATGAACGAAACAAAGCGATTGCGGCGCTTGGCTCGGGTATAGCGTGCGCCGATAAAGATCGATAACGGTCTGAACATTCGCTGGGGCACCGTATAAAAATAAAAGACCCGACGCCTTTCAGACGTCGGGTTTGGGCCCAATCAGATGGGCGTCAGGCAACCTTCCTGCAAATGCAGGACGCGATCCATCTGGCGAGCCAGGTTCATGTCGTGAGTCACCACCAGAAACGCCGTGCGCATCGAAGTGCTGAGCTCCAGCATCAAATCCTGAATGCCTTGGGCGGTATGGGAATCGAGGTTGCCGGTCGGCTCATCGAGCATCACCAGGCCGGGATTGTTGACCAGGGCGCGGGCGATGGCGACACGCTGACGTTCACCACCGGACAGTTCGGCCGGCTTGTGCTCAAGACGATGACCCAACCCTACCCGCTCCAGCAACGCCGTGGCGCGCTGACGTGCTTGCGGGATCGGCGTCTTGCCGATCAACAGCGGCATGCAGACGTTTTCCAGTGCGGTGAATTCCGGCAGCAGGTGGTGAAACTGGTATACGAAACCCAGCGCACGGTTACGCAGCAGGCCGCGCTTCTTCTCGCTCAGCGCCGAGAGTTCTTCGCCATCGAGCCAGACGCTGCCCTGGGTCGGCGTGTCGAGGCCGCCCAACAGGTTGAGCAAGGTACTTTTGCCCGAACCCGAGGTGCCGACGATTGCGACACGCTCGCCCGGGTGCAACTCCAGTTGCAGACCGGCCAGCACTTCTACCGACTCCGGACCTTCCTCGTAGGATTTGCCCAGGTTGCGGCAGCTCAAGATTGCTTGTTCACTCATGCCCGACTCACTCATAACGTAGCGCCTCCGCCGGCTGGGTGCGCGCGGCACGCCAGGCTGGATACAGGGTGGCGAGGAAACTCAGGACCAACGCAGCGGCGCAGACCATGACCACATCCTGGCTCTGCACCTGCGACGGAAGATAATCAATGAAATACACGTCAGCATTAAGGAATTTGTGGCCGATCAGGCCTTCAAGGGCCGAAATCGCAGCACTGACGTTAAGCGCGGCCAGGATTCCGACCACCGCGCCAATGGCGGTGCCGACCACGCCGATCACCGTGCCTTGCACCATGAACGTGCGCATGATGGTGCCCGGTGTCGCACCGAGAGTACGCAGAATGGCGATGTCGCCCTTCTTGTCGTTCACCACCATCACCAGCGTGGAAATGATGTTGAACGCCGCAACAGCGACGATCAGCAGCAACAGCAGCCCGATCATGGCCTTTTCCATACGGATCGCCTGATACAGATTGCCGTGGGTGCGCGTCCAGTCGCGAGCGTAGTAATGGTCTTCGCCAAGTTGCTGGGCGATGCTCCATGCCACGCGCGGCGCCTGGAACAGGTCGTCGAACTTCAGACGGATACCCTGCACCTGATCAGGTTTCCAGCGACGCATTTTCGCCAGATCCTGCAGGTTGGTGACGCCCAGAAAGCCGTCCAGTTCACCGGCGCCGACATGGAAAATGCCCACCACGGTGAAGCGCTTCATGCGCGGGAACATCCCGGCCGGGGTCACGCTGACCTCCGGCGCAACAAAGGTGACCTTGTCACCGAGGCCCACACCAAGCTTGGTGGCGGCCTTGTCGCCGATAACGATGCCAAAGCTGCCCGGCGTCAGGTCGTCGAGTTTGCCCTGCTTCATGAAGTTGTCGATGATCGACACGTTGCGCTCAAGCGCAGGGTCGATGGCATTGAGCAACACCTTGGAGACTTGACCGTTGTTGGTCAGCAGGCCCTGCATCTGGGTAAACGGCGCAACCGCCGCCACCTGCGGGTTCTGCTTGACCTGGGCGGCCAGGCTTTGCCAATCGTTGATCGGCTCGGTGGATTCGATGGTCGCGTGGGGCACCATGCCCAGCACGCGGGTGCGCATCTCATGATCGAAGCCGTTCATCACCGAGAGCACGACGATCATCACGACCACGCCAAGGGCGAGCCCGATCATCGAGGTCAGGGAAATGAATGACACAAAATGATTGCGACGCTTTGCACGGGTATAACGCGTGCCGATAAATACGAAGAGAGGTCTGAACATGTCGGGGCTTGTTCGGAGGGAAAAGGAACGTCCTTGTGGCGGGGGTCGATAACCAGCTTTACACTCAGACCACCGCCGCTACCATGGGTTCGCCATGTCGACATTAGATGAAGAAGATCGCCGCGAATACTACCGTATCGAGGACACGATCGCACTGGAAATTAGGCCTCTGTCTGCTCCCGAAGCCGCAGGCCAGGAAGTGTTGCAGGATGCTTCCCCACTCTTCAACCTGCTCAGCGAACTGCACCTGAGTGAATTCGAGTCGCAGCACCTGTTGCGCCAGATCAGCGAACGCGACAGGGCCATCGCTGCGTTCCTGAAATCGCAGAACAAGCGCATCGACCTGCTTAGCCAGGTGGTCGCCCTGACCGTGCTCGGCCACATCGGCGAGCCGCAACCGGTGATCATCTCCGAAGGCGGGATCGACTTCCAGTACCCGACGCCGATTGCGGTCGGTGCGCACCTGTCGGTGAAACTGGTGCTGATGCCTCAGGCGCTGGGCCTGCTACTGCGCGCCCGCGTCACCCATTGCGACCGCAAGGGTGACGGCTATGACGTCGGCACCGAGTTCGAACACCTGACCGATGCCCAGCGGCAGTTGCTCGCCCGCTATATCTTGCAGAAGCAGGCTCAGGAACGACGTCTGGCCCGCGAACAGAACGAATCTGGCATTTAAATTAAGGAAGCACCGTGACCCTCATCTACGGCCACCGCGGCGCCAAGGGCGAAGCACCGGAAAACACCCTGACCAGCTTTCAGGAATGTCTCAAGCACGGCGTACGCCGTTGCGAACTGGATCTGCACCTGTCCAAGGACGGCGAGTTGATGGTCATCCATGACCCGACGCTCAAGCGCACCACCGAGCGGCGCGGCAAAGTGGTCGAACACACTGCCGCCGAACTGGTGACCTACGACGCGCGCAAGGGCGGCCCGGGCTGGATCAAGCCGTGCCCGATTCCGACGCTGGAAGAGTTGTTCGAGAAGTGCGATTTCGAACACTGGCAACTGGAAGTCAAAAGCGCTTCACGCACCCGTGCTGCGACCACGGTACTGGCGATTCGAGAAATGGCTCAACGCCACGGCTTGCTGGACAAGATCACGATTACTTCGAGTTCGCGAGAAGTATTGAAAGCGGCGCTGGATCTGGTGCCGGACGTGTCGCGCGGCCTAGTAGCCGAATACGCCTGGCTCGATCCGTTGAAGGTCGCCCAGAATTATGGCTGTGAGATTCTGGCGCTGAACTGGACGCTGTGTACGCCGGAACGCCTGCAAAAGGCGCAGCGTCAGGGGCTGCATGTGTCGGTATGGACCGTCAACGAGCCTGCGCTGATGCGCAGACTCGCCGACTTCGGCGTTGACAGCCTGATTACAGACTTTCCCGGTTTGGCCACTGCCACCCTCGAGAATTGCTGAAATCGGTCTCCCCGGCCGGCTCAGGCCACCGGCCGGAGCCCGTCAAAAAAGCCGGTTGAGGCCATCGTACGCCGCTACCCGATAGGCTTCGGCCATGGTCGGGTAGTTGAACGTCGTGTTGACGAAGTACTTCAGGGTATTCAACTCGCCCGGCTGGCTCATGATCGCCTGACCGATGTGCACGATCTCCGACGCCTGATAACCAAAGCAGTGAACGCCCAGCACTTGCAGGGTTTCACGGTGGAACAGGATTTTCAGCATGCCTTGCGGCTCGCCGGCAATCTGCGCTCGCGCCATGCTCTTGAAGAACGCTTTGCCGACTTCGTACGGCACTTTGGCCTGGGTCAGTTCCTGCTCGTTCTTGCCGATCGAACTGATCTCCGGAATCGTGTAGATACCGGTCGGCACGTCATTTACAAAGCGCCAGCTACCATTATCAACGATGCTGCCGGCCGCCGAACGACCCTGGTCGTGGGCGGCACTGGCCAGGCTCGGCCAGCCGATCACGTCACCCGCACCGTAAATGTTCGGCACGCAGGTGTGATATGCCTCGTCGACTTCGATCTGACCACGGCTATTGACCTTCACGCCGATGTTTTCCAGACCCAACTGATCGGTGTTGCCGGTACGGCCGTTGCACCAGAGCAAGGCGTCGGCCTTGATCTTCTTGCCGGACTTGAGGTGCAGGATCACGCCGTTATCGACGCCTTCCACACGCTCGTAGTCTTCGTTGTGACGCACGGTGATGTTGTTGTTGCTGAAGTGGTAGCTCAACGCCTGGGAGATTTCCGAGTCGAGGAAGCTCAGCAATTGACCGCGGTTATCCACCAGCTCAACCAGTACCCCCAGACCACTGAAGATCGAAGCGTATTCGCAACCAATCACGCCCGCGCCGTAGACGATCAGTTTGCGCGGTGTGTGGCCGAGGCTGAGGATGGTGTCGCTATCGTAGATACGCGGGTGGTGGAAATCGATGTCGGCCGGGCGATAAGGACGCGAGCCGGTGGCGATGATGATGTGCTTGGCCACCAGTTTCTCGACCACACCGTTGGCGCAGACCACTTCGATGGTTTGCTCGTCGGCGAAGCTGCCAGTACCAAAGAACACGTCGACGCGGTTACGGGCGTAGTAGCCGGTACGCGAGGCGACTTGTTTGGCAATGACTTTTTCGGCGCTTTTCAACACATCCGGGAAGGAGAACCAGCGCGGCTCACCGATCGCCCGGAACATCGGGTTGGTGTTGAACTGCATGATCTGCCGCACCGAGTGACGCAGTGCCTTGGACGGGATGGTGCCGAGGTGGGTGCAGTTGCCGCCGACCTGACGACGGCTGTCGACCATCGCGACCTTGCGCCCTGCTTTGGCGGCGTTCATTGCCGCGCCTTCTCCCGCTGGGCCAGAACCCAGTACCACCACGTCGTAGTTGTAGACAGCCATGCGTACTCCTCAGAACAGGCCGAGGTGCCAGCAGCACCTGCGGCTAAATCACGCCGAATGGCGGCGCGAAGGAACAATTGGGGGCCAGTAATGAACCCGGACACAGTCTATAGAAGCGTCACCGCCGCGCACATTAACCCTTGGTCGCGTCGTAGGCTACTTTTGCCTGCACTACAACGCCAGCTTTCGTACTGTCCTCAGTCAGTTTTTGTGCCACTGAGCCGCTCGAAAGCCTGAGTGGTGCGTATGACGAAACCTGTATCGGCACGCATTACAAAGAATGCAGCAATGTCATGTTTTTCGGCATAGTCCCACGCCCTTTCAGGACCGAGAATCAGCAACAGTGTCGATAGTCCATCGGCCATCAACGCTGAAGGATGAATCACCGTGACTGACGCGAGGTCATGTAGGACCGGCGCACCGCTACGAGCATCGAAGGTGTGGGAATAGCGCCTGCCATCGTGCAGAAAATAGTTGCGGTAGTCGCCGGAGGTGGAAACGCCGTAGCCATTGACGTTGATGATGCGCTCGGCGACTTGTTGATCATCGCGAGGCTCTTCCAGTGCGATGCGCCATGGCGAGCCGTCGAGTTTTTTGCCCTTCGCCTTCAGCTCGCCCGTGGCCTCGGCGAGGTAATCGTGGATGCCCATGGCATCCAGTCTGGCAGCGATCGTGTCGACGGCGTAACCGGCAGCGATGCTGTTGAAGTCGACTTCAACAGCGGCGTCCTTGCACAACTGATCGCCCTCAATGCGCAGATGCTGATAGCCGACCCGCTGCATCACTTCAGCCAATGCAGCGGTGTCGGGGATTTTTTCTTCGCGACCTTGCGGGCCGAAACCCCAGAGATTCATCAGCGGTTCGACGGTGAGGTCGTAGGTGCCTTCACTTTGCTCTGCCAGTTGTTCGCCGACCCGAACCAATTCGAGCACCGACGCGGGCACGGCTCGGCAACTGTCAGCGGGCAACGCGTTGAAACGCTCGATGTCCGAGTCGCTACGGTAAGTGGACAGTTGTTGATCAACTTCGCTGAGGATGCCTTCCACTTCGCTGCGAACTATCGCCGGTTCGGCAAGACCGGCGTGGCGCACATACTTGACCGACCACGTGCTGCCCATGGCCGGGCCGCCGAAGCTTTCCATGGAATCGCCGTTGCCGCAGCCGGACAAAATGCCAGCCAGCACCACGAGCCACCCCCAGCGTCCAATTAACAATTCTTCATCTCCCTGCAAAACCGCGCCAGCCATTATGGGCTACAGACCCCGCTAGCTCCCAAACGAACGCAACGACTTCATAAAAATTCAATAGTGAGTACCTGCACATGTCCTCTACAACGGGCAAAGGCAAAGCGATTTTTCGCGTTGTCAGTGGCAACTTCCTCGAAATGTTCGACTTTATGGTCTATGGCTTCTACGCCACGGCCATCGCCAAGACTTTCTTCCCGAACGACAGCGCCTTCGCCTCCCTGATGCTTTCGCTCGCCACCTTTGGCGCCGGCTTCCTGATGCGGCCACTGGGCGCGATCTTTCTGGGCGCTTACATCGACCGCCATGGTCGTCGCAAAGGCCTGATCATTACCCTGGCGATGATGGCCGCCGGCACCGTGCTGATTGCCTGCGTACCGGGATACGCAACGCTCGGCGTCGCCGCACCGTTACTGGTGTTGTTCGGACGCCTGCTGCAGGGCTTCTCGGCGGGTGTAGAACTGGGCGGTGTCTCGGTTTATCTGGCGGAAATTTCCACCCCGGGGCGCAAGGGCTTTTTCGTTAGTTGGCAATCCGCCAGCCAACAAGCGGCCGTGGTATTTGCCGGCCTGCTTGGCGTCGGCCTCAACCACTGGCTGAGTCCGGAGCAAATGGGCGAATGGGGCTGGCGCGTGCCGTTCCTGATCGGCTGCATGATCGTTCCGATAATCTTCGTCATTCGCCGCTCGCTGGAGGAGACCCCGGAATTCCAGGCGCGCAAACATCGCCCGACCTTGCGGGAAATCGTCCGCTCGATCAGTCAGAACTTTGGCATCGTCCTCGCCGGCATGGCGCTGGTGGTGATGACCACGGTTTCGTTCTACCTCATCACCGCCTACACCCCGACCTTCGGCAAAGCTGAACTGCATCTGTCGGATCTGGATGCATTGCTGGTGACGGTGTGCATCGGCCTGTCGAACTTCTTCTGGCTGCCGGTGATGGGCTCTGTATCCGACAAGATCGGCCGCAAGCCCCTATTGCTGGCGGCGACAATTCTGGCGATTCTGACGGCTTATCCGGCGCTGTCGTGGCTGGTGGCGAACCCGAGTTTCAGCCATCTGCTGATCGTCGAGTTGTGGCTGTCGTTCCTGTACGGCTCGTACAACGGCGCGATGGTGGTGGCACTGACCGAGATCATGCCGGTAGAGGTTCGTACGACCGGGTTCTCGTTGGCCTACAGCCTGGCGACGGCTACCTTCGGCGGCTTCACTCCAGCGGCGTGTACATACCTGATCCATATATTGGGCAACAAGGCTGCGCCGGGGATCTGGCTCAGCGGTGCGGCGGTACTGGGGTTGATTGCGACGCTGGTGCTGTTTCGTGGCAATAAGCATGAACTGCGCACGGCGCAAGCCTCGGTAGTCGGCGGCGCCTGACAGGACACCTTCAACAGCCGCACAAACAAAAACGCCCCGACCAAAGTCGGGGCGTTTTCATGTGCAGCTAAGGCTTAGCGCGGGAAGGCTGGCGGGTTTACACCGGCCATATCTTCCATCACGCGAACAACCTGGCAGCTATAACCGAACTCGTTGTCGTACCAGACGTAAAGAACAACGCGGTTGTCCTGAACGATGGTTGCTTCAGCGTCGACAACACCGGCGTGGCGCGAGCCAACGAAGTCGGTGGATACCACTTCCTGCGAGTTGACGAAGTCGATTTGCTTGTGCAGATCGGAGTGCAGCGCCATGTAGCGCAGGTACTCGTTCATCTCTTCACGGGTGGCAGCTTTCTCAAGGTTCAGGTTGAGAATGGCCATCGACACGTTTGGCGTCGGAACACGGATCGCGTTACCGGTCAGCTTGCCGGCCAGCTCAGGCAGGGCCTTGGCAGCAGCGGTAGCAGCACCGGTCTCGGTGATGACCATGTTCAGCGCAGCGGAACGACCACGGCGATCGCCTTTGTGGAAGTTGTCGATCAGGTTCTGGTCGTTGGTGTACGAGTGAACGGTTTCGACGTGACCGTTGATGATGCCGAACTTGTCATTCACAGCTTTGAGCACCGGCACGATGGCGTTGGTGGTGCAGGAAGCGGCGGACACGATCTTGTCGTCAGCGGTGATTTCACCGTGGTTGATGCCGTGAACGATGTTCTTCAGCTTGCCTTTGCCAGGCGCGGTCAGAACAACGCGGTCGATGCCCGGGCACGCCAGGTGCTGACCCAGACCATCGGCGTCACGCCATACACCGGTGTTGTCCACCAGCAGCGCATCTTTGATGCCGTACTGGGTGTAATCCACCTCGGTCGGGTTCTTCGCGTAGATCACCTGGATCAGGTTACCGTTGGCGGTGATGGTGCTGTTTTCTTCATCGATGGTGATGGTGCCGTTGAACGAACCATGAACCGAGTCGCGACGCAGCAGGCTGGCGCGTTTGGTCAAGTCGTTGTCGGCGCCTTTGCGCACCACGATGGCACGCAGACGCAGACCGTCGCCACCACCGGTTTTCTCGATCAGGATGCGGGCCAGCAGACGACCGATACGACCGAAGCCGTACAGTACAACGTCGGTGCCTTTGCGGGCCGAAGCGTTTTGCTGGCCAACCACGTCAGCCATCTCTTCGCGAACGAACTGCTCGGCGGTGCGGCCATTGCCTTCGTTACGGAATTTGAACGCCAACTTGCCCAGGTCTACCGAAGCCGCGCCGAGCTTGAGCTCGCTCATGGCTTTAAGCAGAGGGAATGTTTCGTGGACGGAGAGTTCGCTGTCGTCGGAAGAACGGTGGCGCGCAAAGCGGTGAGCTTTGAGAATCGCGATGACAGACTGGTTGATCAGGCTGCGGCCATAGATCGAGCTCACCACGTTGTTATTGCGGTAAAGCTGACCGATAAGCGGAATCATCGCTTCTGCGAGTGCTTCACGGTCGATCCATTCACCAAGACACTGGTCGGGCTTCTGAGTCACGGTAACCTTCCACATGTAGGGGCAGAAAAAAGGGGCTACATTATGCCGCCGGGAGCCTCTTGTAGCAATGCGCGCTTGTCGCGCAACCGGTAACAAAATCCCGTTCAAAAAAATTACGCCTTTCTCTAGCCCAGTAAAACCGGGGCCTGCAGCGCAGTCAATTTTTCGACGACTGTTAGACGATGTCCGTAACCCTCCGTAACACCACCCGGTTTCGGCACTACATAATCATTAAAAAAGTACTCGTTTTTATGGTTACCACTACATTTTGCGCAATAAGCGAAGATAGACACAGTCTGCAACTGACAGGCAGCACCTGACGCCGCTACAATTACCGACTTTGTCGCAACGCCTGGAGCTCAACCTTCCGTGCCTGTTCTGCGTCTTCCGCTTCTCCCTGCCGAGGCAGGTAAACAGCACTGGGGCAACCTGCCCGGTGCCGCCCTGAGCCTGGCGATTGCCGAGGCTGCCAGCGCTGCCAAGCGCTTCACCCTGCTACTGACCGCCGACAGCCAGAGTGCTGAACGACTGGAACAGGAGCTGAGTTTCTTCGCCCCGGATTTGCCCGTTCTGCATTTCCCCGACTGGGAAACCCTGCCCTACGATCTGTTCTCGCCGCACCAGGACATCATTTCCCAGCGCATCGCCAGCCTATATAGGCTGCCGGAACTGGAGCACGGCGTGCTGGTGGTGCCGATCACCACGGCCCTGCATCGCCTGGCACCGACCAAATTCCTGCTCGGCAGCAGCCTGGTGCTGGACGTCGGCCAGAAGCTTGATGTCGAACAGATGCGCTCGCGGCTTGAAGCCAGCGGCTATCGCTACGTCGACACCGTTTACGAACATGGCGAGTTCACCGTGCGCGGCGCGCTGATCGACCTGTTCCCGATGGGCAGCAAACTGCCGTATCGCATCGATCTGTTCGACGACGAAATCGAAACCCTGCGCACTTTCGACCCGGAAAACCAGCGCTCCATCGACAAGGTCGATTCGGTCAAGCTGCTGCCGGCCAGGGAATTCCCGCTGCAAAAAGATGCGGTGACCCGCTTCAAGGCGCGTTTTCGCGAGCGTTTCGATGTCGACTTCCGTCGCTGCCCGATCTTTCAGGACCTGAGCAGTGGCATCACACCGGCCGGTATCGAGTATTACCTGCCGCTGTTCTTTGATGAAACCTCGACCCTGTTCGATTACCTGCCACAGGACACGCAAGTGTTCTCGCTGCCGGGCATCGAGCAAGCGGCAGAGAACTTCTGGAACGACGTGCGCAACCGCTATGAAGAACGCCGCGTCGATCCATCGCGTCCTTTATTGCCACCCGCCGAACTGTTCCTGCCGGTGGAAGACTGCTTCGCCCGCCTCAAGAACTGGCCGCGGGTGGTTGCCAGTCAGCAGGACGTGGACACTGGCGCTGGTCGCGAACGCTTCCCCGCTCAAGCGCTGCCGAATCTGGCCATCGAAGCCAAAGCCACCCAACCGCTGGCGGCGCTGGCAGCGTTCCTCGATGAGTTCCCTGGCCGCGTGCTGTTCACCGCCGAATCGGCGGGCCGTCGCGAAGTGTTGCTGGAACTGCTGGAACGCTTGAAGGTGCGGCCGAAAACCGTCGACAGTTGGCCGGACTTTGTCGCGAGCAAGGATCGCCTGGCAATTACTATTGCCCCGCTCGACGAAGGCCTGATGCTCGACACGCCTTCGCTGGCACTGGTGGCGGAGAGCCCACTGTTCGGCCAGCGGGTGATGCAGCGTCGCCGTCGCGAAAAGCGTACCGACGCCAACAACGACGCGGTGATCAAAAACCTCACCGAACTGCGCGAAGGCGCACCGGTGGTGCATATCGACCATGGCGTCGGCCGTTACCTGGGCCTGACGATTCTGGAAATCGACAATCAGGCTGCCGAATTCCTCACCCTGGAATACGCCGAAAACGCCAAGCTTTACGTGCCCGTCGCCAACTTGCACCTGATCGCTCGCTACACCGGCAGCGACGATGCGCTGGCCCCACTGCACCGCCTCGGCTCCGAGACCTGGCAGAAAGCCAAACGCAAAGCCGCCGAACAGGTGCGTGATGTGGCTGCCGAACTGCTCGATATCTACGCCCGCCGTGCCGCTCGTGAAGGCTACGCATTTGCCGACCCGAAAGCCGACTACGCGACGTTCAGTGCCGGTTTCCCGTTCGAAGAAACGCCGGATCAGCAATCGACCATCGAAGCCGTGCGCGAAGACATGCTCGCGCCGAAACCGATGGATCGACTGGTCTGCGGCGACGTGGGTTTCGGCAAGACCGAAGTGGCCATGCGCGCGGCGTTCATTGCCGTGCACGGCGGCCGCCAGGTGGCGATTCTGGTGCCGACCACCCTGCTCGCCCAGCAACACTACAACAGCTTTCGTGATCGCTTCGCCGACTGGCCGGTGACCGTGGAAGTGATGAGCCGCTTCAAATCGGCCAAGGAAGTCAACGCTGCGATTGCCGATCTGGCCGAAGGTAAGATCGACATCGTCATCGGCACCCACAAGCTGCTTTCCGACGATGTGAAGATCAAAAACCTGGGGCTGGTGATCATCGACGAAGAACACCGCTTTGGTGTGCGTCAAAAAGAACAGCTCAAAGCCCTGCGCAGCGAAGTCGACATCCTGACGCTGACCGCGACGCCGATTCCGCGCACGCTGAACATGGCGGTGTCGGGCATGCGTGACCTGTCGATCATCGCCACGCCGCCGGCACGGCGCCTGTCGGTGCGCACCTTCGTCATGGAGCAGAACAAGAGCACGGTCAAAGAAGCCTTGCTGCGTGAACTGCTGCGCGGCGGCCAGGTTTATTACCTGCACAACGATGTGAAAACCATCGAGAAATGCGCCGCCGATCTGGCCGAACTGGTGCCGGAAGCGCGGATCGGCATCGGCCACGGGCAGATGCGCGAACGTGACCTCGAACAGGTGATGAGCGACTTCTACCACAAGCGTTTCAACGTGCTGATCGCCTCGACCATTATCGAGACCGGCATCGACGTACCAAGCGCCAACACCATCATCATCGAACGCGCCGACAAGTTCGGTCTGGCGCAGTTGCACCAGTTGCGCGGTCGCGTCGGTCGCAGTCACCACCAGGCTTACGCTTACCTGCTGACACCGCCACGCCAGCAAATCACTTCGGACGCAGAAAAGCGTCTGGAGGCGATCGCCAATACCCAGGACCTTGGCGCCGGTTTCGTACTGGCGACCAACGACCTGGAAATCCGCGGCGCAGGCGAATTGCTCGGCGATGGCCAGAGCGGTCAGATTCAAGCCGTGGGCTTCACGCTGTACATGGAGATGCTTGAGCGCGCGGTGAAATCGATCCGCAAGGGCGAGCAACCGAACCTCGATCAACCGCTCGGCGGTGGCCCGGAGGTCAATCTGCGAGTGCCGGCGCTGATTCCGGAAGATTATCTGCCGGATGTTCATGCCCGACTGATCCTGTACAAGCGCATTGCCTCGGCGACTGACGAGGAAGGCTTGAAGGACTTGCAGGTCGAGATGATCGACCGCTTCGGCCTGCTGCCGGAGCCGACCAAAAATCTGGTGCGCATCACTGCGCTGAAATTGCAGGCCGAACAACTGGGCATCAAGAAGGTCGATGGCGGGCCGCAAGGTGGACGTATCGAATTCGCCGCGCAGACGCCGGTTGACCCGATGACGTTGATCAAACTGATCCAGAGCCAGCCCAAACGCTACAAATTCGAAGGCGCCACGATGTTCAAGTTCCAGGTGCCGATGGAGCGCCCGGAAGAGCGCTTTAATACTGTAGAGGCGCTGTTCGAGCGCCTCATCCCGAAAACTGCTTGAAGGACGCCGCATGCGCCTGTTTCGCTCACTGACCTTGCTACTGACCTTGGTAGCGCCCACGGCATTTGCCGATGACACCTATCAAGTTGAAATGATTCTGGTCCGCCAGAACGCGGTTCCGGCGATTGTCAGTCGCACCGCACCGGAAGACTGGGCCGCAGGCGCCCAGCGCCTGGGCGATGATAGCAACCGCACACCTGCGCTCGGCGATGTTGCCAGCAAACTCACCGCCAGCGGCGACTACAGCGTGTTGATGCACAAAGCCTGGCAGCAGCCACTTGGCGAGGCGCCGACCAAAGTCGCTGTCAGCGACGGCAAAGAACAGTTCGGCCAGTTCCCGATCGAAGGCACGCTTGAGATGAAGCTCGGGCGTTTCACCGACGTGACGGCCGACTTCTGGGTCAATCAGATCGACGCCAATGGCCTGGTCACCTCAAGCGAACGCCTGCGACAGGACAGTCACACCAAAAACGGCCAACTCAACTATCTCGACAACGGCCACCTGGCCCTGCTGATCAAGATCACTTCCCTGACGGCTCCAGCTCCACGGCAAGCGCCTGAAGCCATTGCGGACTGACCGAAGTCCTTATGTCTGCCCCCTTAAGTAAACCGTTGGCACCCTCCTGGGTCAGCCGATTCAAGGAACAAAGCCTGGAGCGTGGCCGCCGCTACGCCCTGGAAAACCGGGTACGCATCGCCCAGGTCGGCGATGCGACCATCACCGCCAGTTGCGAAGGCTCTGGCGGTAACGTCTACCGTCAGACCATTCACTTGCGCGAGTCAGCCAAAGGCACCTTGCTGTTGGTGGACGCCGGGTGCACCTGCCCGGTTCGCATCAACTGCAAACACTGCGCAGCGGTGTTGCTGCATATACAGGAAACCCTCGATTTCCCCGCCGCCGCCAAAGACGCCGAACTGCTGGAAAAACTTCAAGCCGTACTGGAGAACCGCAGCCCCAAAGCCCCGCCGCAAGTGCTGATCGACAACGTGCAACCGCTGCCACGCCTGTGGCTGGCCAGTGTCGAGTTCAGCGCTTTCGAACCGCGCAACGGCAAAATGCAGCGCTATATTCAACATCGCGCGGCGTTGTCCTTCAGTTATCTGGACGAATACGTCAGCGGGCAGAAAAACAGCGACATCCTGATTCGCCAGGAAGCCCAGACGCTGCGGATAAAACGCCACCCGGAAATAGAACAGTCCTACCGCGAACAGTTACGAATCCTCGGCTTCCGTATCGCCACGCGACAAAGCAAAGCCTTGCCGGAAAGTGCTGGCGAACTCTATGAGATGGTCAACGACAGCGCCTGGCTGACCTTTACCCTCAATGATTTGCCGAAGCTGCGCACACACGGCTGGGAAATACAGATCGACGAAGAGTTCGGCTTCGACCTGACTGCCGTGGATGACTGGTACGCCACCGTCGAACAGGCGCCGGAGCGCGACTGGTTTGATCTGGAGCTGGGGATTATCGTCAACGGTGAGCGCCTGAGCCTGTTGCCGATCCTGCTCAACCTGATGCGCTCCCATGCTGAAATCCTCAATCCGGAACGCCTTGCACGCCGCCGCGATGACGAGCTGATTCTGGTCAATGTTCCGCAACGCAACAGCGAGCACGGGCCGCTGCAAGTAGCGCTGCCGCTGGGTCGATTGAAACCGGTACTCGCGACCTTGGGCGAGTTCTATTTGCAGGAACCCGGGGAAACCACCCTGCGCCTGAGCAAGGCTGACGCCACACGCTTGAATTCGCTGGAAGGCATTCCGCTGCTTTGGGAGGGTGGCGAACAGATCCGCACCTTTGCCCAGCGTCTGCGTGACATTCGCGATTTCAGTGCAAAAGCACCAGAGGGATTGAACGCGACGTTGCGCCCCTACCAGCTCGAAGGCTTGAGCTGGATGCAATCGCTGCGGCAGCTGGAGGTCGGTGGGATTCTTGCGGACGACATGGGACTGGGTAAAACCCTGCAGACACTGGCGCATATTCTCAGCGAGAAAAATGCCGGACGCCTGAACCGCCCGTGCATGGTGGTGATGCCCACCAGCCTGATCCCGAACTGGCTTGATGAAGCGGCGCACTTCACACCGCAACTGAAAGTGGTGGCCCTGTACGGAGCCAGCCGCAAAAAGCATTTCGATCATTTGGCCGACTATGACCTGATCCTCACCACCTACGCGCTGCTGCCCAAGGACATCGAGCGTCTGGCGCAACAGCCTTTGCACGTATTGGTGCTGGACGAAGCGCAGTACATCAAGAACCCAAACAGCAAAGCGGCCCAGGCTGCGCGCGAATTGAACGCTCGCCAACGCCTGTGCCTGAGCGGCACGCCACTGGAAAACCACTTGGGTGAACTGTGGTCGCTGTTCCACTTCCTGCTGCCCGGCTGGCTCGGCGACGTCAAAAGCTTCAACGCCGATTACCGCGTACCGATCGAAAAGCGCGGGAGTGAAGTCAGACTTCAGCACCTCAACGGTCGGATAAAACCGTTTTTGCTGCGCCGCACCAAGGAGCAGGTTGCGACTGAACTGCCACCCAAAACTGAAATCATCCACTGGGTCGATCTCAACGAAGCCCAGCGCGATGTGTACGAGACCATGCGCTTGGCCATGGATAAGAAAGTCCGCGACGAGATCACCCGCAAAGGCGTGGCACGCAGTCAGATCATCATTCTTGAAGCGCTGCTGAAACTGCGTCAGGTCTGCTGTGATTTGCGCTTGGTTAACGACGCTACCCTGCCCGCTCGCGGCAGTACCTCAGGCAAACTCGACAGCTTGATGGAGATGCTGGAGGAGCTGTTCGAGGAAGGTCGGCGGATACTGCTGTTTTCGCAGTTCACTTCGATGTTGTCATTGATTGAAGACGAGCTGAAAAAACGCAATATCTCCTACGCTTTGCTGACCGGGCAGACCCGGGACCGACGTACGCCGGTGAAGGAATTTCAGAGTGGCAAGCGTCAGATTTTTCTGATCAGCCTGAAGGCCGGCGGTGTTGGCTTGAACCTGACGGAAGCGGACACAGTGATTCACTACGATCCATGGTGGAACCCGGCGACCGAGAATCAGGCGACTGACCGCGCGTATCGGATCGGCCAGGAGAAACCGGTATTCGTCTACAAGATGATTGCCCGAGGCACGGTGGAAGAGAAGATTCAGCACCTGCAGAAAGAAAAATCCGACCTGGCGGCGGGCGTGCTGGATGGGCGCAAGGCGGGGGACTGGAAATTGCAGAGCGATGACATTGAAGCGCTGTTTGCGCCGTTGCCGGATAAGTTCGAGAAGCGCTAAGACTGTCGGCGTCAGTCGGGCAGTTTTTGCGAGCAAGCCCTCTCCCAACCTGGATCTGTAGTGCTCACAACTCCAGACTGGGAACAGCGGGGCAATACTGCAAGGTTCAGCTATCAACTCCTGGGGGCAGGCAGCGGCGCAAAAAGTGCCTCAATATCGCTTTGCTCCAGCTTCCAGCCGCCAGTGGTACCGCCTTCAAGCACCGCACCGGCCAACGCCGCTTTCTCCTGCTGCATCGCCTGTATTTTTTCTTCCACCGTGCCTCGGGCAATCATTTTGTAGACGAACACCGGGTTGTTTTGCCCAATCCGGTAGGCACGGTCTGTCGCCTGATTTTCTACCGCAGGGTTCCACCACGGGTCGAAATGGATGACTGTGTCCGCCGCTGTCAGGTTCAAACCTGTGCCGCCGGCTTTCAAACTGATCAGAAACAACGGCACCTTACCGCCCTGAAAGTCTTTCACCGGTGTACGCCGATCCGTCGTTTCGCCGGTCAGCAGCGAATAGCCAAGACCACGCTGCTGCAACTCCTGCTCAATCAGGGCGAGCATCGACGTGAATTGAGAAAAGAGCAGAATTCTGCGGCCCTCACCAAGCAGCTCTTCGAGCATCTCCATCAGACTGGACAGTTTTCCGCTGCCGGAGCGAAGGGTCTTCGGCGTCAGCGGCATTTTGATCAACCGCAGATCGCAACAGACCTGGCGCAGCTTGAGCAAAGCGTCAAGGATAATGATTTGACTGCCGCCTACACCGCTGCGGGCAATTTCCTCACGCACCTTCTTGTCCATGGCCACGCGAACCGTTTCATAAACGTCTCGTTGACCATCGCTCAGATCAACCCAATGCACAATTTCTGTTTTTGGCGGCAACTCGGTCGCCACCTGGTCTTTCTTTCGACGCAACAGAAACGGCTTTATCCTGGCCGTCAAATGTTGCATACGCTGGGCATTTCCGTGTTTTTCGATGGGCGTACGGTAGTCTCGATTGAACGATTTGCTATCACCAAGCCAGCCAGGCAATAGAAAGTGAAACTGAGACCACAACTCGCCCAGGTGGTTTTCCAGTGGTGTTCCGCTCAGGCACAACCGCTGGCGAGCCTGCAGATCACGGGCCGCCTGAGCAGCCTTGCTGACTGGATTCTTGATGTTCTGTGCCTCATCGAGAATCAGCACACTCCACATCTGCGGCTGCAGAGCGTCAAGGTCTCGCGGCAGCAGCGCGTAGGTCGTCAGTACCAAGTCGTACTCGGCAAGGCAGGCAAAATCCTTTTGACGCGTCGCGCCATGCAGCGCCAACACCTTCAATTGCGGAGTAAAACGCTGTGACTCATCCAGCCAGTTGGGTATCAGGCTTGTGGGCATCACGACGAGTGCAGGATGATCGAGCCGTCCAGCCTGCTTTTCCGTGAGTAGATGCGCCAGGGTTTGCAGGGTTTTCCCCAACCCCATGTCATCGCCAAGAATACCGCCAACCTCCAGCTCGCGCAGGGTTTGCATCCAGTTCAGACCTTCGAGCTGGTAGGGACGCAACTGCGCCTTGAGACCGGCGGGTGCAGCGACGTGCGCATGCGTCGACTCGCGCAATCGCTTTGCAAAAGCGCGCAATCGATCACCACCTTGCCAGTCGAGCGACACGCCTTCCAGTAAACTCAGACGCGCAGCATCGGGAGCACTCAAGCGCAACGCATCGCCCTGATGATTGCCCAGATACAACTCAGCAAGCGTGGCCATCAGCGGCTTGACCCTGCCATAGGGTAGCGCGACTTTTGTAGTTGCACGGGAAGCGAGGTGACCACCTCCCAGCTCGATCAAGAGTTGCTCATCATCGCTGCGCTGACCCAGGCTGGAGGGCTCGAGCAACTGTGGCTGGCTGCGTAACAAATGCAGCAGGATCGGCAACAGGCTGTACCGCTCGCCGTTGACGACAATACCTAGCTGCAGATCAAACCACTGATGCCCGGACTCCTCCTCGACTTCTGCATACCACTGCTCCACAGGCTGCAAATTGAAATGAAAGCCAGGGCTGATATCGATTTTCCAGTTAGCCTCGCGCAACACCGCGAGTCCATCCTGCATAAATAATAGCCAGGCCGAATCATCGGGCAGGACGAACATCTCGCCCGGACGGTCAATGCTACTTTTGCGCGTGGCCTTTTTAAAACCTTGCTTCGTCAAGAGCTGGCGCAAGGCTTTCTCGGCGGCGGGTTGGCGTTGAATACGCTGAGTTTCAACACCACTGAGGACCAACACTTCCGGATTTCTGTCCGTTGCTGGATGTCCGTTGTAGGTAAACGCCAATGCCGCCCGATGCTCCAGCTCATATTGCCAGCGCGCATAACGCTTGCCACTGGCGAGAGTGAGGTGAGCCTTGGGCAGAACGTTGTCGATAACACGATCAGTGAGGGCATGCGGCGGAGCAACCTGGGTCACAGCGCCCATGCGATGGCTAAACTGCATCGACTGACGAGCCGGAATTTCCGGAGCCAGCGTCAAATGACAAGCCAGTTTCTCTTCCAGGTCGCTAGACAGAGGGCCGATCTGATGCCGCTCGCGGTCAAGATAGTAAAGAGGCTCCACAGCCAGTGGCGACTCCACCGCGGCTTCGTCACTGCTCCACTGAGAACGGAAACTGCCGTTTGGCTGCTCGGCCCAAGCAAAACGCCCCACCCTCCTCACGCCTTTGGTTAGAGGATGCAACACTTCAAAATCCAGGAAGAGTCGTGAGGTATTCAACAACATCTCAAGCAATTCAGCACCACTGCTACCCTCCAGAGGATAGCCGCTGTAATACGCATGATGGGAGTGCATGGCGATCAACAGCCTGGCAATGCGCAAGTCGAGTTCGGATAAGTAACCAGGTTGGCGGATCAGCAAGTCCGACAGCGAATACAGCGACTTGATATCGCGCAACTCGCCACTCTTGAGCTGATAACCCTTGAAAATCTGTACCAGCCACTTCCCTGTAGCAGGGGTTTCCTTGAGTTTGTATAACAGCCGCGTACTCGCCGCTTGCGCCAGTTCCCCGCCAGGCTTTGTCGCCGCGGGTATATCGGCGAGCCAACGCTCCAACTCACGATTGAGTTGAACCGGAGCGCGACTGTCAGATGAATTAACGGGTACTTCCTCCTTCAGGTGGTAAATAGCCGCAGCGCAGTGCTTGCAATAAAGCATGACAGGGCAAGAGCAAGAGCATTCGAGCCGCCAATGCCCCCCCGCTTTGACAAGCTCAATGACTTGCTCATACACCTCAATCCCAGAGCCGACACACGAAGCGACGACCCTTGAGTCGTCGATCTGAAGGATCGCTATCCGATCCTCGTCCGCATACTTCAGAGCCCTGTCCAGAGTGCGCTGGCTGAACACATCTTCCCAAGGCAGAGCATCCAGTTGCTCAACTATCGTAGTCACGCTGTCAACCCGCCAAAACGCGTGACAGGATCGACTTCACCGCACCCATCCCGTCCTGTAACGCCTGCTCGATCTGGGCCATGGTGATGACTTCAGTGGTCTTGCCCGCCGCCGGGTTCACCACCAGTGCCAGACAGGCGTAGTCCAGATCCAGTTCACGAGCCAGCGCCGCTTCCGGCATACCGGTCATGCCGACGATGTCGCAGCCATCACGCTCCAGACGGACGATTTCTGCGACAGTCTCCAGACGCGGGCCTTGCATGCAGGCGTAAACGCCCTGATCGCTGTATCCGCAGCCTTCGGCGGCTAACGCAGCAATCAACTGCTGACGCAACGGTTCGCTGTAGGGAAAGCTGAAGTCGATGTGGGTGACATGCTCCAGGTCATCGGCGAAATAGGTGTGCTCACGCCCACTGGTGTAATCGACGATCTGATGCGGCACGCAGAAATGCCCGGTGCCCATGGCCGGGTGAATCCCGCCGACGGCATTGACCGCGATGATTGCTTCGGCACCGGCCTGCTTCAACGCCCAAAGATTGGCGCGGTAGTTGACCTTGTGCGGCGGGAGACGGTGCGGATGGCCGTGCCGGGCGAGGAACAGCACTTCCTTGCCCGCGTATTCGCCAACCTGCACGTCGGCCGATGGCGCGCCGTAAGGCGTGTCCACCGCCAACGACTGGCGAATGCTCAAGCCTTCGAGCTGGGTCAGGCCGGTGCCACCAATGATTGCGAAAACCGCCATAACGGAAAATCCTTAATCGATCAGTTGAGCGTCTTTGAGCGCAACGATGGCGCTGAGCCAGCGCGGATCCTGACGGTAATCGGTGCTGGCGAACGCCTGACCGCGCATCCGCGCGATGCGAGCGGATGGCCTGACCTTCATACGTTGTGCAGCGCTCAGGGCCAACTCGGCCGCGGCGCGGTCGTTGCATACCAGGCCCATGTCGCAACCGGCAGTCAGTGCGGCTTCGATGCGACTGGCTGCGTCGCCGACCACGTGGGCGCCGGCCATCGACAGGTCGTCACTGAAGATCACACCGTCGAACTGCAACTCGCCGCGCAGAATGTCCTGCAGCCAGCGGCGGGAGAAACCAGCAGGCTGCGAGTCGACTTGCGGGTAGATGACGTGAGCGGGCATAACAGCAGCGAGTTGCTTGCTGAGCCGGGCGAATGGCACGAGGTCGTTGGCACGGATCTCATCGAGGCTACGCTCGTCGTTCGGGATCGCCACATGCGAATCGGCTTCCGCCCAGCCATGACCGGGGAAGTGTTTACCGGTGGCCGCCATGCCGGCGCTGTTCATGCCGCGAATAAAGGCACCGGCCAGTAATGCGGCACGTTCGGGATCGCCTTCGAACGAGCGGGTGCCGACAACGGCGCTGCGCTGATAATCCAGATCAAGTACCGGGGCGAAGCTCAGGTCGAGGCCGACCGCCAGCACTTCGGTGGCCATGATCCAGCCGCACTGCTCGGCCAGATATTCGGCATTCGGGTTGTCAGCAATGGCGCGCATGGCCGGTAGACGGACAAAACCCTGACGCAAGCGCTGGACGCGACCGCCCTCCTGATCCACGGCCAGCAGCAGGTCTGGACGTATGGCGCGAATCGATGCGCTCAGCTCGCGTACCTGACGTGGATGCTCGATGTTGCGGGCAAAAATAATAAGGCCGCCCACTTCGGGCTGACGCAACAAATGGCGATCTTCAGCCGTCAGCCAGGTACCGGCGACGTCCACCATCAACGAGCCTTGCAGGCCAGCAGTCATAGAGATTCCTTGAAAACAAAAAAACCGATCCACATGAAATCGCTACCAAGGGCGGTGCCTGGCACGTCGGCAATTTCTATGCAGAAGGGTTTCAGAACGAGAGTCGGCATGGGCAGCTAGCTTAGCGGATACAAGCTGCCGCGCCCACCCGTGCGCGGTTAAACCTTGGCGGCGACCGGCATTGATTTGCTGCGCGGACGCAGTTGAGCGGTGGCCATGGCCGCGTCGGTGACGCCGGTTTCGGCACGCATGCCCGCGGCGAGGAACGGCACCATCAGGCGCATGACTTGCTCAATGGAGGTGTTGACGCCGAAATCGGTTTCAGCAATCGCACGCAAGGCCTTGATGCCGGACATGCTGAACGCAGCAGCACCGAGCATGAAGTGCACGCGCCAGAACAACTCGATCGGAGGAATACGTGGCGCCGCCTCGTTGACCAGCAGCATATAGCGGCGGAATACCTTGCCGTACATGTCTTCCAGATAACGACGCAAGTGGCCTTGGCTCTGGCTGAATGCGAGACCAAGCAGACGCATGAAAATCGACAGGTCATTGCCGCTACGTGGCTGAACCACCAGCGCCTGCTCGACGAGGATTTCCAGCAACTCTTCAAGGGTGGGTTTGTTTTCAGGCTTGGCCTGACGCCGTTCCAGCTCTTTATCAAGGCTCGTGCAAAACGGCCCGAGGAAGCGCGAGAAGACCGCTTGAATCAGCGCTTTCTTCGAGCCGAAATGATAGTTCACCGCTGCCAGATTGACGCCGGCCTTGCTGGTGATCAAACGCAATGAGGTTTCAGCGAAACCTTTCTCCGCGAACAACTGCTCGGCAGCATCAAGAATGCGTTCAACGGTTTCCGACTGGGCCATGGCTACTCCGCCTGACAAACACTTGTTTGAAACATACGTTTCAGCCTGTGCCTTGTCAAGCCTGCCAGTTCGTTTTGGGAATGGTCGGTCAGCTATTTAACCACACAAGACCGATGCATTAATAAGCAGGCCTGCCGACCGTCCGGCGGCCTGTAAAAAAACGAGCATTGCCAAGACCGCTTCACTGTATATAATCCCAGTCACTGTATAAAAAGACAGAGCGATCAATATGCTAAAGCTGACGCCACGCCAAGCCGAGATTCTGGCCTTTATCAAACGCTGCCTTGAAGACAACGGCTACCCGCCGACCCGCGCAGAAATCGCTCAGGAACTGGGTTTCAAGTCGCCCAACGCAGCGGAAGAACATCTCAAGGCGCTGGCTCGCAAGGGCGCCATCGAGATGACCCCAGGTGCATCCCGTGGCATTCGCATCCCCGGTTTCGAAGCCAAAGCCGACGACTCGACCCTGCCAATCATCGGCCGAGTCGCTGCTGGCGCACCGATCCTCGCCCAGCAGCACATCGAAGAATCCTGCAACATCAATCCTGCATTCTTCCACCCTCGCGCCGACTATCTTCTGCGCGTACACGGCATGAGCATGAAGGACATCGGCATTTTCGATGGCGACCTTCTGGCCGTTCACACCACCCGTGAAGCGCGTAATGGTCAGGTTGTCGTCGCCCGCATCGGTGATGAAGTCACCGTCAAACGCTTCAAGCGCGAAGGCAGCAAAGTCTGGCTGATTGCAGAAAACCCTGAGTTCGCCCCCATCGAAGTCGACCTGAAAGATCAGGAACTGGTTATCGAAGGCTTGAGTGTCGGCGTAATCCGCCGTTAAAGGAGGCTTTATGCAGTTCCCACACACACCTCAACAGACACAACTGCCTTTATTCGAAGCGTTTCTAGCGCAACCGATAGCGCCGATCCTGAAAGAAGTGGTCGAGCGCCCGTGGAGTGTTGAACCGGAAGTATTCAGTGAACTGTCACTGCGCGGTGCCACCGGGAACTGCCTAAACCTGCTGGCTCCGATCCTTCGCGAACTGAGCGATGATCAGGACGCACGCTGGCTAACGCTGATTGCACCACCTGCCAGCCTGACACAAGCGTGGCTGCGGGATGCAGGGCTGAACCGCGAGCGCATTCTATTGCTGCAACCGAGGGGCACTCAAAGTGCTCAGCAACTGGCGTGCGAAGCCTTGCGCCTGGGGCGAAGTCACACTGTAGTCACTTGGCTCAATCCACTGAACACGGGTTCACGACAACAATTGATCAGCGCTGCACGCAAGGGCAACGCCCAGAGCCTGAATATTCGATTGGGTTAGCTGGCTGGTTACGGGCGCTGTTTGAAGCGCCGGGCTTCTCCAAGGATAGAGAAGCCGATCTGAAGCGACAGGACAAACAGGAAAGCAGACGGGGATCAATGAAGAACCCGCGGCCCTTCTTCCTTGTCAAAATCCCCCTCAATCATCCGACCCGCCATCTGCACACCGACGCTCAGCATCGCCTTGGCGATTTCTACATGCTGGCCCTGCAGGAATGTCTTGGCATCCTCGGAGAAATCCAGAGTCACCAGAGAACCCTCGTCCTCAGCCCTGCGCAGTTCGATTCGGCCGTCGGGTAACTCGACAATTTCTAGAAAGGACGTTGGCATATAGGTCTGTTCTCCACGAAAGGCAGGCATTATATAGACATCATCCAGGCTTCGCTCGGGATCTTGACCAGCAGCATGTTTCAGATTGCCACCGCGTCAATCTCCCTCAGCACTCATTCAAGCCTTCGCGAAAACGGATCGCCAGAGCTTTCAGGTTCTGCCGCCAGCTCTCCAACTCCTCTCGACTCAACTCATCTGGTGCCTCTTCTTCATCCAGATTAACCGCCTGGATCAGCGGCTGTGTCACATCTCCCTTGGGTTTGTGCGGTACCCTCGGCGGCTGGAACAACGCCGAATGCGCTGCTAACAGTTTGGCCAGCCAGGTTTGCGAATTGCCCGCCAACTCAACCATTTCAGCCAGTTCGGGGATAGCAATCGACTCAAGCACGTCGCACGTCAGCAGCATCTCCGCCCGGGGTTCATTTGCCTGAGGCAGACGGTAGAAACCGGCGATTTCATGACAAAGCCCCAACAAGGCACCGTAGAGGTGAAACAGCGCCGATTCACGTCCGGCCTGAATCAGCGCCAAAGAATTCATCGCCCGCCCCTCTTCAGCTCGAGCCAGAGCTTCCAGCGACAGGCCGGCAAAATAAATCTTCTGATTGGTACGGGTATAGAGTTCGTGGGCCATGACGGCTGCCTCCACAACGAAATAATTGCTTCACACAGGCCGGACAGTGTCGTGGATCAGCCAATCCCACCGCAAGCACATACTGAAAAGGCCGCATGAAAACCCAAAGGTTCTCATGCGGCCCTTTCAGTATGTGACTAACGCTTACTCAGCCTTGGCCTTTGCGCTGCGCTTGTCTTCAACCGCCCACTTGCCGCCGTCGTAGTAAGCCTTCCAACCGGTAGGCTTGCCGTCGACTTCGGTCTGTACGTATTGCTCCTTGGTCTTGCGGCTGTAGCGGATCACCGCTGGCAGACCATCAGGATCCTTCTGCGGCGCTTCACACAGGAAGTGATACTTTGGATCAATCTCGCTCTTGTGCGGCAGAATCTCGATCACCAATGGAGCACGAGTCTCACGGTTTTTCGGGAACTGACTGGCCGCCAGGAACAGACCGGACGCACCATCACGCAGGATGTAGGTGTCGTTGACTTTTTCGCATTTCAGCTCAGGCATCTTCACCGGATCCATCTTCGGCGGCGCCGCGTCTCCGCTCTTGAGCAGTTTGCGCGTGTTTTTACAGGTCGGGTTGGTGCAGCCGAAGAACTTGCCGAAACGGCCGGTCTTGAGTTGCATCTCGCTGCCGCACTTGTCGCACTCAAGGCTTGGACCTTCATAGCCCTTGATGCGATAGCTGCCTTCTTCGATTTCGTATCCGGCGCAATCCGGATTGTTACCGCAAATGTGCAGTTTGCGCTTCTCGTCGAGCAGGTATGCGTCCATCGCCGTGCTGCAGATCGGGCAGCGATGCTTGCCACGCAGTACCAGCGACTCCGACTCACCCTCGTCGTCTGCAGCGATTTCGTCTCCCGGCACCAGGTTGACGGTGGCCTTGCAGCGTTCTTTCGGTGGCAGGCTGTAGCCCGAGCAGCCGAGGAATACGCCGGTCGACGCGGTACGAATCTGCATCGGACGGCCGCACGTGGTGCACGGAATGTCGGTCATGACCGGCTGGTTGGCGCGCATGCCGTTGTCCGGGTTCTCCGCCACTTCGAGTTTCTTCTTGAAGTCGCCGTAGAACTCGTCCAGCACGTTTTTCCAGTCGCGCTCGCCGTGAGCCACGTCATCGAGGTTCTCTTCCATGCCGGCGGTAAAGCCGTAGTCCATGAGATTGGAGAAGCTCTCCGACAGGCGTTCGGTGACGATGTCGCCCATTTTTTCCGAATAGAAACGACGGTTATGCAGCGTCACATAGCCGCGATCCTGAATGGTCGAAATGATCGCAGCGTAGGTCGAAGGACGACCGATGCCGCGTTTTTCCATTTCCTTGACCAGGCTGGCTTCGGAGTAACGCGCCGGTGGCTTGGTGAAGTGCTGGGACGGATCAAGCTTGATCAGCTTCATCACGTCGCCCTGTGCCATGTCCGGCAGAACATCGTCATCGCCAGGCTTGGCGATCTGCGGCATTACGCGGGTGTAGCCGTCGAACTTGAGGATACGGCCCTTGGCACGCAGCTCGAAGTCACCAGCAGCGACGCTCACGGTGGTCGACAGGTATTGCGCGGGCAGCATCTGGCAAGCGAGGAACTGGCGCCAGATCAGCTCGTAGAGGCGCTCAGCGTCACGCTCCATGCCGGCCAGCTTGCTCGGCGTGGTGTTGGCGTCGGAAGGACGGATCGCTTCGTGAGCCTCTTGTGCACCTTCTTTGCTGCTGTAGACGTTTGGTGTTTCCGGCAGGTACTTCTTGCCGAACTCGTCTTCAATGTAAGTGCGTGCCATCGTCACGGCGTCAGCCGAGAGGTTGGTCGAGTCGGTACGCATATAAGTGATGTAGCCAGCTTCGTACAAACGCTGGGCCATCATCATGGTTTTCTTCACCCCGAAGCCCAGGCGATTGCTCGCTGCCTGCTGCAGGGTGGACGTGATGAACGGTGCCGAAGGCTTGCTGCTGGTCGGCTTGTCTTCGCGCTTGACGATGCTGTAGCTGGAAGACTTCAGCTTCTCCAGCGCTGCAGTTGCCTGGGCTTCGTTCAGCGGCTTGAAGGCTTCGCCCTTCTCGCGCGCTACTTCGAAACGCACGGTCGAGCCTTTGGTGGTGCCTAAATCGGCGTGCACTTCCCAGTATTCTTCAGGGTTGAAGGCACGGATTTCGCGCTCGCGCTCGACCACCAGTTTCACCGCAACCGATTGCACACGACCGGCAGACAAGCCACGGGCGATCTTGGCCCACAGCAGTGGCGAGACCATGTAACCCACGACGCGATCGAGGAAACGACGCGCCTGCTGGGCATTCACACGATCGATGTCCAGCTCGCCCGGCTCGGAGAAGGCTTCCTGAATCGCTTTCTTGGTGATTTCGTTGAACACCACGCGCTTGTAGCGGCTGTCGTCACCACCAATGGCTTCGCGCAGGTGCCAGGCAATGGCTTCCCCCTCGCGATCCAAGTCGGTTGCGAGATAGATGGTGTCAGCGTCTTTGGCGAGCCGGCGCAGCTCTTCGATGACCTTCTCTTTACCCGGGAGGATCTCGTACTGGGCTTTCCAGCCATGATCGGGATCGACCCCCATACGCGAGACCAACTGCTTGCGCGCTTTCTCTTTCGGCGTGAGCACCGGCCCTTCGCCCGCGGCAGCCTTGCCGCGCTTGGCGGCTGGCTCTTTGCTGGCGCTAGCCGAACCGCTGGTGGGCAGGTCTCGGATATGGCCGATACTCGACTTCACCACGTATTGGTTACCCAGATACTTGTTGATGGTCTTGGCCTTAGCCGGGGATTCCACAATGACCAGCGATTTGCCCATGGATCAGAAAATTCCTGAATTCTAGAAGTGAAAGGCGGTTGGCGCCTGACGCGGCACCGCTATATATAGTTGATACAAGGTGAGGTCAAGCACAGGGTGCTGCGCGCACTCGCCTCATGCCTTGGAAAAAAGGCTCGGTTCGGCTTGCACCAAAGCAAAGCGTGGCACCTGCTCGCCGTCAACCTCGACTGACTCGAGAAACATGCTCAAAGGGCGCACCCAAAAGCCATAATCGCCATACAGGGCTTGGTAAAAGACCACTTCTTCTTCGGTCTCGGAATGCCGCGCAACATTGAATACACGGTACTGCGGACCTTTGTAATGTTGGTAGAGCCCAGGTTGTATCGGCATGCTTCGGCCCTCACTCAAATTTTTTCAAAAAAAAACAAAATAAATCCACAAAAACAAAAACCGGGGCACTTGGCCCCGGCTTCCATCAACGAGACGCTTAAACGCGTTCGAAGACGGTGGAGATGCCTTGGCCGAGACCAATGCACATAGTGGCCACCCCGAAGGTGCCGCTATTCTGCTTCATCACGTTCAGCAGGGTGCCGGAAATACGCGCACCGGAGCAACCGAACGGGTGACCCAGGGCAATCGCGCCGCCGTGCAGGTTAACCTTCTCATTCATCTTGTCGAGTACTTTCAGATCTTTCAGCACTGGCAGAGCCTGTGCGGCGAAAGCTTCATTGAGCTCAAAGAAGTCGATATCGTTAATGACAAGACCTGCACGCTTCAGGGCTTTCTGTGTAGCCGGAACTGGACCATAGCCCATGATTGCCGGATCCACACCCGCCACTGCCATCGAGCGGATCACCGCCATCGGCTGGATACCCAGGTCCTGCGCACGCTGCGCCGACATCACGATCATGCACGAAGCACCATCGGTGATCTGCGACGAAGTACCGGCAGTCACGGTGCCGCCCTTTGGATTGAAGGCAGGCTTGAGGGCCGCCAGGCTTTCCAGGGTGGTTTCCGGACGAATGGTTTCGTCGTAGTCGAACAGTTTCAGGAAACCGTTCTCGTCATATCCCTGCATCGGGATGATTTCGTCTTTGAACTTGCCTTCCACGGTGGCCTTGTGGGCGAGTTGGTGGGAACGCACGCCAAAGGCGTCTTGCTGCTCACGAGTGATGCCGTGCATCTTGCCAAGCATTTCAGCGGTCAGGCCCATCATGCCCGAGGCTTTCGCAGCGTACAGAGACATGTGCGGGTTCGGATCGACACCGTGCATCATGCTCACATGACCCATATGCTCGACGCCACCAACCACGAACACGTCACCGTTACCGGTCATGATCGCTTGTGCAGCAGTGTGCAGAGCGCTCATCGACGAGCCACACAGACGGCTGACGGTCTGGCCGGCCGAGGTGTGCGGGATCTGGGTCATCAGCGACGCCATGCGCGCAATGTTCCAGCCCTGCTCCAGGGTCTGGTTTACACAGCCCCAGATCACGTCCTCGACTTCAGCAGGATCGACCTTGGCGTTGCGCTCCAGCAATTTGCTGATCAGGTGCGCCGACATGTCTTCAGCGCGGGTGTTGCGGTGCATGCCGCCCTTGGAGCGGCCCATCGGTGTACGACCGAAGTCGACAATCACGACGTCTCTAGGATTCAAGCTCATAAGTTCACTCTCACTCTAGTTGGGGGCGCTTAACCGAAGAAGCTCTGGCCGTTTTTGGCCATTTCGCGCAGCTTCGCGGTCGGGTGGTACAGCGCGCCCAAATCAGCGTACTGGTCAGCCAGGGCAACGAACTCGGCAACACCGATCGAATCGATGTAGCGCAGCGCACCGCCACGGAATGGAGGGAAACCGATACCGTAGACCAGACCCATGTCGGCTTCGGCGGCAGTTTCAACGATGCCGTCTTCCAGGCAACGCACGGTTTCCAGGCACAGCGCAATCATCATCCAGTTGATGATGTCTTCGTCAGTGACTTCGCGCTGCTCGTAAACGATCGGCTTGAGTACTTCCAGTACCGACGGATCGGCAACTTTCTTCTGCTTGCCTTTCTTGTCGGTCTCGTAGGCGTAGAAGCCCTTACCGTTTTTCTGGCCCAGACGCTTGGCTTCGTAAAGCACGTCGACAGCCGAACGACGGTCATCCTTCATGCGATCCGGGAAGCCTTCAGCCATCACGTCACGGCCGTGGTGACCAGTGTCGATGCCGACCACATCCATCAGGTAGGCAGGCCCCATCGGCCAGCCGAATTTTTCCATGATCTTGTCGATGCGGACGAAGTCCACACCAGCGCTGACCAGCTTGGCGAAACCGCCGAAGTACGGGAACAGCACGCGGTTGACCAGGAAGCCCGGGCAATCGTTGACGACGATCGGGTTCTTGCCCATTTTCTTGGCGTAGGCAACGGTGGTGGCAACAGCCAGCTCGCTGGACTTCTCGCCACGAATCACTTCTACCAGCGGCATCATGTGCACCGGGTTGAAGAAGTGCATGCCGACAAAATTTTCCGGGCGCTTGAGGGCTTTCGCCAGCAGGCTGATGGAAATGGTCGAGGTGTTGGACGCGAGGATGGTGCCCTCTTTGACCTTGTCTTCGACTTCCGCCAGCACGGCTTGCTTGACTTTCGGGTTCTCGACGACAGCTTCAACAACCAGGTCAACGTGACCAAAATCGCCGTAGGACAGCGTCGGACGAATGCCGTTGAGCACTTCAGCCATTTTCGCGGCGGTCATACGACCTTTGTCAACGCGGCCAACCAGCAGTTTGGCGGCTTCGGCCAGACCCTGCTCGATACCGTGTTCGTTGATATCCTTCATCAGGATCGGCGTGCCTTTGGACGCCGACTGATAGGCGATACCGCCCCCCATGATGCCAGCGCCGAGTACGGCGGCCTGCTTCACGTCTTTGGCGATTTCGTCGTAGGCCTTGGCCTTCTTCTTCAGTTCCTGATCGTTCAGGAACAGACCGATCAAGCTCTGCGCGGCAGAGGTCTTGGCCAGTTTGACAAAACCTGCGGCTTCGACTTCCAGCGCCTTGTCACGACCGAAGTTGGCGGCTTTCTGGATGGTCTTGATCGCTTCGACCGGCGCCGGGTAGTTCGGGCCAGCTTGACCGGCAACAAAACCTTTAGCGGTTTCGAAAGCCATCATTTGTTCAATGGCGTTCAGCTTGAGTTTTTCCAGCTTCGGCTGACGCTTGGCCTTGAAATCGAACTCGCCGCAGATGGCACGCTTGATCAGCTCAAGGGCAGCTTCCTGCAGCTTCTCTGGAGCAACCACAGCGTCGACCGCGCTGACTTTCAGGGCGTCTTCAGGGCGGTTTTCCTTGCCGGCGGCAATCCACTCGATAGCGTTGTCGACACCGATCAGGCGCGGCAGACGCACGGTACCGCCGAAGCCTGGGTAGATGCCCAGCTTGACTTCCGGCAGACCGATTTTGGCCTTGGTCGACATGACGCGATAGTCAGCTGCCAGGCACATTTCCAGACCGCCGCCCAGGGCGATGCCGTTGATGGCCGCTACGGTCGGAACGTTGAGGTCCTCGAAATCGCTGAAGATCTTGTTGGCTTCGAGATTGCCAGCAACCAGCTCGGCATCCGGCAGCTTGAAGTTTTCGACAAATTCAGTGATGTCGGCGCCGACGATGAACACGTCCTTGCCACTGCTGACGATCACACCCTTGATCGAAGCATCTGCCTTGATGGTGTCTACGGCCTGACGCAGCTCGCTCAGGGTAAGACGGTTGAACTTGTTGACGGACTCACCCTTGAGGTCGAATTTCAATTCGACGATGCCACTTTCAAGAGCGTTAACCGTGATGGCTTTACCTTCGTAAATCATCAACTGATCTCCACGATATGGAAGCTGAACAGTACACGTCGGACGCAGGCGAATGGCTTGGCAGGACGCTTTTTCGTCGATGCTAACGCCAATCCACCCGGCACACCCGCCAACGCGATAGTCGGGATTCTGTAGGAGCGATCTGTAAGACAAACGCTCAATTCATACGCCCGTTTGATTTGGGTACGCCACCTTCACGGAATTTCCGACAATTGTCAATCGCCCAAAATACGGGTTGAAAGGCGACTTTGCGGTCATTTCCGCTCCACGAAGACCGGCAACACGCATCTGCATGTGAAGCCATTCATAGAATCAATAGTTAGAAAAGTCGCCCTAATTCTCATCGAGCCTTGTTTAAGGGGCTACGCTGGCTGGACTACAGGGAGATTCGCTGACTCCGCAAATGTGAATCAGCGATAAAAACAGTTACCGGCCTGCCTGGCCCCCGCCCGATGAATCATGTCGGGCTTTTTGTTGCTCGTCTGCCGGACGATGCGCACCATTGCAGTACGAAATGTCCGCGGGTTACGCCAGCGCTTTCAGTGTGGCATCGATATCCTGCAAAACTGCGGCTTCACCCTTTTCGCCCCAGTACAAGGCGATCATCTGCTTGTCGGCCTCGACCTTGAACACGTTGCCTGGCAACTTTTCGAAATGATTGAGCAGCGCCCGGTCTTCGCAGACTTCCTGCCATTGATTGACCCATATCCCTGGCGACTTCTGCCAGTAAGTCCAGCACGCTGGCTGACTGCCACGCCGCGGCCGATGGTATTGAGCACACGGATTGGGAGGCTCCTGAGACAGCCAGTGCGGCCACTCCTGAGGCGCCAGTTGCATAGCCAGCCCGATACGCCGCGCCTCCATGCGCAGGGCCATTCGACCGCTCTGCACACGCGATGGGCGCAACCATGCCAGCGGGCTCAGAACCACCAACAGGATTGACACCACCAACCAGACCGTCATATCTCTACTCCCGACTTAAGGTGAGCGCATTGTGTCACTTTGTTGAAACCAGCCATACTTAACAGTATTGAACCGTCACGAGGAGCACCTCATGCCCTACTCCCATATCCTGGTCGCCGTCGATCTGACCGAAGAGTGCGATCCTGTGATCCACCGCGCCCGAGAGCTGTCGGTGAGCAATGACGCCAAGCTCTCGCTGGTGCATATCGTCGAGCCGATGGCCATGGCGTTCGGCGGCGACGTGCCGATGGATCTATCACAACTGCAACAGCAGCAGTTCGATCAAGCCAAGGAACGCCTTGAGCGCCTGAAACTCAAGTATTGCGAACTCAAAGGCGCCGACTGCCACTTGACCTACGGCCAGCCACGCCAGGAAATCCACCATTTTGCCAAGGAGCATGAGTGCGATCTGATCGTGGTGGGCAGTCATGGACGCCATGGTCTGGCGCTGTTGCTCGGCTCGACCGCCAACGATGTACTGCACGGCGCGCCTTGTGACGTGCTAGCGGTGCACCTGGTCAAACAGTGAAATGCATCACCCTGAGGGACGGGCTTGCTCGCGAAAACGTCGGCACATCCAATTTGATGTCGCGTGATATACCGATTTCGTGAGCAAACCCGCTCCTACCATGGATTTCAACACTACGTAAAAAGCCCGGCGCTCATGACTGAACGCCGGGCTTTTTTACATCTGGATCAA
This sequence comes from Pseudomonas sp. RA_105y_Pfl2_P56, assembly GCF_963970845.1. NCBI lineage: Bacteria > Pseudomonadati > Pseudomonadota > Gammaproteobacteria > Pseudomonadales > Pseudomonadaceae > Pseudomonas > Pseudomonas sp. RA_105y_Pfl2_P56. The sequence goes on along the minus strand of NZ_CAXAPL010000023.1, from coordinate 18,401 downwards.
TCAGGCATCCAACTCGGCCCAACGCTCCACCAGTGCATCCAGCTCGGCCTGCAATTGCTCAAGCGAGGCAATCACCTTGGCAGTCTCTGCCGCAGGACGCTGATAGAAACCGGCTTCGGCCATTTCGGCCTCTACGGCAGCGATTTGTTGCTCCTTGGCGTCAATATCACCCGGCAACGCTTCCAGTTCGCGCTGCAACTTGTAGCTCAGCTTCTTTTTTGCAGCAGGGGCAGCAACGGCAGGCGCTGCGACGGGAGCCGGCTCAGCCGTCACCACCGCCGAGTTCAGGTCAGCCTTGCCCGACTTGCTCTCGGTTACACCCAGCAGACGCGGCGAGCCGCCCTGACGAATCCAGTCTTGATAACCACCGACGTATTCGCGCACCTTGCCTTCGCCTTCGAAGACCAGGGTGCTGGTGACGACGTTGTCGAGGAATGCCCGGTCGTGGCTGACCATCAGTACAGTGCCGTTGAAGGTCAGCAGCACCTCTTCGAGCAGCTCAAGGGTTTCCACGTCGAGGTCGTTGGTCGGTTCGTCGAGTACCAACAGGTTCGCTGGTTTGCTGAACAGCTTTGCCAACAGCAGGCGAGCACGCTCACCACCCGACAACGCCTTGACAGGCGTGCGAGCACGCTGCGGGCTGAACAGGAAGTCGCCGAGGTAGCTCAGCACATGACGGCTCTGGCCATCGATATCGATAAAGTCGCGACCTTCGGCGACGTTGTCGATCACGGTCTTTTCCAGATCCAGCTGATGGCGCAATTGATCGAAGTAAGCCACATCGATCCGCGTGCCCTCTTCAACTTTACCGCTGGTCGGTTGCAGGCCGTTGAGCATCAGCTTGAGCAAGGTCGTCTTGCCGGTACCGTTGGCGCCAAGCAAACCGATACGGTCGCCGCGCTGCAGCACCATCGAAAAGTCCTTGATCAGGAACGGGCCGTCCGGGTGATGAAAGCTGACATTTTCCAGCACCATCACTTGCTTGCCGGACTTGTCGGCGGTTTCCAGCTGGATATTGGCCTTGCCGGTACGCTCACGACGTTCGCTGCGCTCGACACGCAGGGCCTTCAGGGCGCGAACGCGACCTTCGTTACGGGTACGACGCGCCTTGATGCCCTGACGGATCCACACTTCTTCCTGAGCCAGACGCTTGTCGAACAGCGCGTTGGCGGTTTCTTCAGCAGCCAGCGCGGCCTCTTTGTGGACGAGGAAGCTGGCGTAGTCGCCGTTCCAGTCGATCAGGCCGCCGCGATCCAGTTCGAGGATGCGCGTGGCAAGGTTTTGCAGAAAGGAACGGTCGTGCGTGATGAACAGCACGGCGCCCTGAAAATCTTTCAGCGCTTCTTCGAGCCAGGCAATTGCACCGATGTCCAGGTGGTTGGTGGGTTCGTCGAGCAGCAGCAGATCGGGTTCGGACACCAGTGCCTGCGCGAGCAGCACGCGACGACGCCAGCCACCGGACAATTCGGCAAGGGTCTTGTCAGCCGGCAATTGCAGGCGGCTCAGTGTGCTGTCGACCAGGGTCTGCAAGCGCCAGCCGTCACGGGCTTCGAGGTCGTGCTGAACGTGCATCAGTTTGTCCAGATCGGCATCGGTGACGATGTTCTGGCTCAGGTGATGATACTCGGCGAGCAAGGCGCCAACACCGTCGAGGCCTTCAGCCACCACGTCAAACACCGTCCGCTCGTCAGCCACCGGCAATTCTTGCGGCAATTCGCCGATTTTCAGACCGGGGGCACGCCACACCGAGCCGTCATCGGGCTTCTGGTCGCCCTTGACCAGTTTCATCATGCTGGATTTACCAGTGCCGTTGCGGCCGATGATGCACACCCGCTCACCACGGGCGATCTGCCAGGACACCTTGTCCAACAACGGCATCGCGCCGAATGCAAGGGACACATCGCTGAATTTGAGCAGGGTCATGAGCTTCTCCAAAAACCGGGCGCGCATTCTACCTGAGTTAGGGCTTCAGCAGGCCGGCAATTTGTCTGTCGAAGCACTCTGCACAACATTTGTTGCGAACTTGTGCTGTAAGGCCCGCAAAGCTTTCGCCGCTTGCTGGCAAAAGGCTAAGCTACAGACAATTCAGTGCTGATCGAGGTCAGCACTTGTCATGATTTCTCTGCCCGGATGTCTCATGCGCAGTCGCCTTTTCAGTGTTTTTTCCTGTTTCCTACTTACCGCCGCTGCCGTTCAATCCGCCCAGGCGGTGGACCTGTCCACCCAACGCCAGTATTACGATGAAGCCAAACGCGCCCTGGCCAAGGGCGACACCGGTCCGTATTTGCGTTACAGCCAGGCCCTGGCTGATTATCCGCTGGAACCGTATCTGGCTTACGACGAGCTGACCGCACGCCTGAAAACCGCGAGCAACGCGGAAATCGAGAAATTCCTCGCCGAGCACGGCGACCTGCCCCAGGCCAACTGGATGAAGCTGCGCTGGTTGCGCTGGCTCGCCGACCGTGGCGATTGGACAACCTTCGTCAAGTATTACGACCCGAAACTCAATTTCACCGAACTGGACTGCCTCAATGCGCAGTACCAGATCAGCCATAACCAAAAAGCCGAGGGATACGCCAACGCGGACAAGCTCTGGCTCACGGGTAAATCGCAACCTGCTGCGTGTGATGCGCTGTTTGGCATCTGGGCCGCTGACGGTCAGTTGACCGAGCAAAAACGCTGGCAGCGCACCAAGCTTGCAGCTCAGGCCCGCAACTTTGCATTGGCCAACAGCCTGGTGAAAGGCCTGACCACCCTCGCCCCACGCGGTCGTTTGTTGGTGGATGTGGCGCAAAAACCCGAGTTACTTAATCAACCATCACGCTTTACCCCCGCCGACGAACCAATGTCCGACGTGGTCAGCCTCGGCCTGCGCCGCCTGGCCCGCCAAGACCCTGACAAAGCCATGGCCTTGCTCGACGGCTACGCCAGCAGCATGCACTTCTCCCGCGATGAAAAAGTCGCGATCGCGCGGGAAATCGGCCTGACCCTGGCCCGGCGCTTCGACAGTCGAGCGCTGGACGTGATGACCAAATACGACCCGGAGCTACGTGACAACACGGTTTCCGAATGGCGCCTGCGCCTGCTGCTGCGTCTGGCGCGCTGGGACGACGCTTACCAATTGACCCGTCGCTTGCCGCAGGACCTGGCCACCACCAATCGCTGGCGCTACTGGCAAGCCCGCAGCCTGGAACTGGCACAGCCGCAGAACCCGCAAGTGCAGCAACTCTACAAGAGCCTGGCCCAGGAGCGCGACTTCTACGGCTTTCTTGCCGCTGACCGCTCACAGTCGCCGTATTCGCTGAACAACAAACCTTTAGTGCTCAGTCAGGCGCTGATCAACAAAGTACGCAACACCCCCGGCGTGCGGCGTGCGCTGGAATTCCACGCACGGGGACAGATCGTCGACGGCCGTCGCGAGTGGTATTACGTCAGCCGCCACTTCAACCGCGACGAAATGGTCGCCCAGGCGAAACTGGCCTATGACCTGAAATGGTACTTCCCGGCAATCCGCACCATCAGTCAGGCGAAATACTGGGACGATCTGGACATCCGCTTCCCGATGGCCCACCGCAATACCCTTGTGCGTGAATCCAAGGTTCGCGGGCTGCATTCGAGTTGGGTATTCGCGATCACCCGCCAGGAAAGCGCCTTCATGGACGACGCCCGCTCAGGCGTTGGCGCCAGCGGTCTGATGCAACTGATGCCAGCCACCGCCAAGGAAACCGCGCGCAAGTTCAGCATTCCGCTGGCCTCGCCGAAGCAGGTGCTCGATCCGGACAAGAACATCCAGCTCGGCGCGGCTTACCTGAGTCAGGTGCACAGCCAGTTCAACGGCAACCGCGTCCTCGCTTCTGCCGCTTACAACGCCGGTCCCGGCCGTGTACGCCAGTGGTTGCGTGGTGCTGATCACCTGAGCTTCGATGTCTGGGTCGAAAGCATTCCGTTCGACGAAACCCGCCAATACGTGCAGAACGTGTTGTCTTATTCGGTGATCTACGGCCAGAAGCTCAACTCGCCCCAGCCGCTGGTGGATTGGCATGAACGGTATTTTGATGATCAGTGATCACGCAGATCACACCCAGTAAAGAAAATGCCCTTATCGCGAGATAAGGGCATTTTTCATAGCGCTCGACCGTGTCGGTGCTTAGTCGCTCATCACCTGCACGCCATCGTTGAACTGCAACGCCGCCAGCCGTGCATATAGCGGATTACTGGCAATCAATTCCTGATGCGTCCCTACCGCGACCAGTTTGCCCTGGTCCATCACGGCGATCCGGTCGGCGTTCTTCACCGTGGCCAAACGGTGGGCGATCACCAGTGTGGTGCGGTTGTGCATGAGATTGGGCAAGGCTTGCTGGATCAGGTGTTCACTTTGCGCGTCGAGTGCGCTGGTGGCTTCATCCAGCAGCAGGATTGGCGCATCCACCAACAACGCCCGGGCAATGGCCAGACGCTGGCGTTGACCACCGGAAAGTCCAAGACCGCCATCACCCAGATGGGTTTGATAGCCATCAGGCATTTGTTCGATGAAGTCATGGGCGTGGGCAATTCGGGCCGCTTCCTTGACTTGTTCCAGCGTGGCCGATGGGCAGCCATAGCGGATATTTTCCTCCACGCTGCCGAAGAACAGCGCCGGCGTCTGGGAGACCAAAGCAAAACAGCGACGCAGATCCAGCGGATCGAGGCTGGTCAACGGCACCCCATCCAGCAGAATTAGGCCTTCGCGCGGATCGTAAAAGCGCAGCAGCAAGTCATACACCGTGGATTTACCGGCACCGGATGGCCCCACCAGCGCCAGAGTTTCGCCAGCTCTGACGGTAAGATTCAACCCATCGACGGCGTAGCTTTGCGGACGCGAGGGGTAGGAAAACCTTACATCCTGCAGTTCCAGTTCGCCTTTTACTCGCGCCGGCAAGGTCACCAAACCCGTCGCTGGCGGTTGAATGATGTTTTCCGAGCGTAGTAATTCGGCAATCCGTTCAGCGGCACCGGCGGCGCGTTGCAGTTCACCAATCACTTCGCTCAATGTGCCAAAAGCGCTGCCGACAATCAGGCTGTAGAAGACGAACGCCGCCAGTTCACCGGCAGATATCCGCCCGGCAATCACATCCATGCCGCCGACCCACAACATCACCGCTACAGCGCCGAGCACCAGCACGATGACCAGAGTAATCAGCCACGCTCGCTGGAAGATTCGCTTGCGGGCCGTTTCGAAAGCCTGCTCAACCGTCGTCGCAAAGCGCTGTTCATCCTGCGCCTGATGGTTGTAAGCCTGAACGGTTTTGATCTGCCCGAGGGTTTCGGACACGTAGCTACCGATATCGGCAATCCGGTCCTGGCTCTGCCGCGACAGATTGCGCACGCGCCGCCCGAAAATCAGGATCGGCGCAATCACCAGCGGCAAGGCGATCACCACGATGCTGGTGAGTTTGGGGTTGGTGATGAACAGCAGTACAACCCCGCCGATGACCATCAGCAAGTTGCGCAGGAACAGCGACAACGACGAACCGATCACCGACTGCAGCAGAGTCGTGTCAGCCGTCAGGCGTGACTGGATTTCCGAGCTGCGATTGTCCTCGTAAAACCCCGGATGCAGGTAAACCAAATGGTTGAACACCTGCCGGCGGATGTCTGCCACCACTCGCTCACCGATCCACGACACCAGATAGAACCGGGCAAAGGTGCCGACCGCCAGGCCCAACACCAACAGCATGAATATGCCTATGGATTGGTTGAGCAAGTGCGGTGATTGGGTCATGAACCCCTGATCGACCAGCAGTTTGATCCCCTGCCCCAACGACAAGGTAATACCGGCCGTCACGATCAACGCCAGCAGCGCGCCGAAGGCCGGCCAGCGATAAGGGGCGAGAAAACGACTGGTCAGACGCAAGGCGCGCCGGTGTCGAGAGGAAAGCATCGGGATCATTGAGGTTCACGTCTGTGCTGTTGAATAGGGCCAGCCTACATACTCAAATGGGGTGGAACTCTGTAAATCACAATGAGTCAGGTTAAATATGCCCGTGACGACTAGGGCCTAGAGACTATTGGTCTAAAGTCCCGGTTGAGACGAACGGTCATTTCTGGTTGAGTGGAGATGCCGCCCCCGATAAAGCTCAGGGGATTGTCACAGCCCGGTCACGTGGCGGTTCTAACCTAGGCACACAACCTGATGAGGAGACAGGCCATGTCCTTGCAACACAGCAGCAATGACAAGATTGAAGTGATCCGCACCAAGCCCGGCCAGACTCTGGGTTGTTCGATCATTGATAAGGACGGGCGTGAAGTACCGATCACTGAAGACATGATCCAGGACGCTTGCCGCGAGCTGGAGAAGCGATTGATCAAGCCTGCCGAACAAAAGTGATATAGCCACTGTCTTCCTGACCCGGCCCCTCTGGCCGGGTTTTTTATGCGTGGCTGTCAGACCGCAGCTTGCTCGCGAACGGGCCGGTTCGGTGCCCTAGACCGCAACCGCTCCAAGTGCCGCCACGATCTGCCGCAATACAGGCGAATCTCCCTCAATCCGCACCTTCAACCCTTCAATCTCGCGCCGAACCGGATATTGCTTGCGCAGCACATCAAATGCCGCACGCTGTTCAGCGAGATTGCCTACAAGGCTGCGGCGAAAATCCGCATCGTCGCGGCGTGGGTCGTACACGCCACGGCACAACATCGCCAACGCCCAGGCAGGATCGCTGTCGGCCTGCAAGGTGACTTGCGACAACCACGGGGCAGGCAGCAAGTCACTGAGCTGGATGCTCGCAGGCTGCCCGATAAAGTCGCAGTACGCCTGATAGATCTGCGCCGTCCCGCGCTGTTTGCCATCGAGGCTGTACCCGGCAATGTGCGGCGTGGCCAGTACGCAGAGTTCGGCCAGTGCCACATCGACCTCCGGTTCTGCCTCCCAGACATCGAGCACTGCTTGCAGGTCTTCACGCGCCAGCAGCACTTTGCGCAGCGCGGCGTTATCCACCACCGGGCCACGGGCAGCATTGATGAGCCAGGCACCGGGCTTGAGTTGCTGCAAACGCTGTTGATCGAGCAGATGCCAGGTCGCCCCTTCACCGCTGCGGGTCAATGGCGTGTGCAGGCTGATCACATCGCATTGCTCGATGATCTGCTCCAGGCTGACGTAATCGCCCCCCTCGGCGGACTGACGCGGCGGATCGCAGACCTTCACGTTCCAGCCCAGACCTTTAAGGACCGTGATCAGTCGACCACCGACTTCGCCCGCACCCACCACACCGAAGGTTCGCTGAGCCAGATCGACGCCTTCGATTTCGGCCAGCGTCATCAGGCTGCCAAGCACGTAATCGACCACGCCCCGGGCATTACAGCCGGGCGCACTCGACCAGGTGATACCGGCTTGGGCGAAGTATTCAAGATCCAGATGATCAGTGCCTATGGTGCAGGTGCCAACAAAGCGCACCTTACTGCCCTCGAGCAAGGCACGGTTGACGCTGGTCACAGAACGCACCAGCAATACATCGGCCTGTTCAACCGTCGCACGGTCGATGGAACGGCCTGGAACTCGGCGGATTTCACCGAAACCGGCAAAAAAAGCATCGAGCAACGGAATATTTTCGTCGGCAACAATCAGCATGGCGGGCTCCTTTGGCGGATCGGCAGTTTAGGTGCAGACAGGCGGTTGGGCCAGCAGGCTTTGCGCTTACAAATCCGTAACAGAGGATTTTTCCTGACCAAGGCGTCAGCGGCGTAGAATGCGGCGCCCTGCGCATCAATATCTGTGGACGCTTTGCCTGTGAATTCCGTAACTGACCAACCTGTCGCCGTCGCCCTCACCCGTCCCGCCAGGGTTCGCCTGGAGATGAAAAACCTGCTCGCCCTGGCGTTGCCGATCATCATCGCGCAACTGGCAACCACGGCCATGGGTTTCGTCGACACGGTAATGGCCGGTCGCGTCGGCCCGGGGGATCTGGCGGCGGTGGCCTTGGGCAACTCGATCTGGGTACCGGTCTTCCTGCTGATGACCGGCACCCTGCTGGCGACCACGCCGAAAGTCGCCCAGCGCTTCGGCGCCGGCACTCACAGCGAGATCGGCCCGGTTGTGCGACAGGCATTGTGGCTGGCGTTGGCAGTAGGGTTAATTGCGACCGTAATGCTGCTCGGCGCCGAGCCGATCCTGCATCTGATGAACGTCGATCCCGAGCTGATTGGCCCTTGCATGCAGTATTTGCACGGCATCGCCAGCGGGCTGCCGGCGGTGGCGTTTTATCATGTACTGCGCTGCTTCAGTGATGGCCTGGGCCGCACGCGGCCGGCGATGGTGTTGGGCTTGTGCGGCCTGGCGCTCAATATCCCGCTGAATTACATCTTCATCTACGGCCACTTCGGCGTGCCGGCCATGGGCGGCGTCGGCTGCGGTTGGGCCACGGCGATCGTGATGTGGGTGATGGCGCTGGGGCTGGCCGGTTACGAGCGCTGGGCGCCAGCCTATCGTTCAAGCGAACTGTTCAGCCGTTTCGATTGGCCACAGTGGGCGGTCATCAAACGTCTGCTGGCGATCGGCCTGCCGATCGGTATCGCCGTGTTTGCCGAGTCGAGCATTTTCGCGGTCATCGCGCTACTGATCGGCAGCCTCGGCGCTACCGTGGTGGCCGGGCACCAGATTGCACTCAACGTCAGCTCGCTGGTGTTCATGATTCCTTACTCACTGGGCATGGCAGTTACCGTGCGCGTGGGCCAGGCTCTGGGCCGGGAAGAACCGCGTGAAGCGCGTTTTGCGGCGGGCGTCGGCATGGGGACCGCATTGGCCTACGCCTGCTTGTCGGCGAGCATGATGTTGCTGTTGCGCGAGCCGATTGCGGCGATCTACACCGCTGACCCGACGGTGATTCACATCGCCGCGATGCTGATTGTGTATTCGGCGCTGTTTCAGTTTTCCGACGCGATCCAGGTCACCGCCGCCGGCGCGTTGCGTGGTTATCAGGACACACGCGTAACGATGATCCTGACCCTGTTCGCCTATTGGGGCATCGGCCTGCCGGTGGGTTACGCCCTCGGCCTGACAGATTGGCTCGGCGCGCCTCGTGGCCCGAGCGGTTTGTGGCAAGGTTTGATCGTCGGCCTGAGTTGCGCGGCGTTCATGTTGTCGATTCGTCTGACCCGCAGTGCGCGCAAGCGTATCCGAATCAGCCGTTCGCTGGGCTAAGTCCACTTAAACCAAAAAAATGTGGGAGCGGGCTTGCTCGCGAAAGCGGTATCTCAGTCGCCCTTGTAGGTGACTGAAAAACTGCATTCGCGAGCAAGCCCGCTCCCACATTGGGTTTGGCCTGAGGCTCAGGCGTGCTTCTTGCGAATCCAGTACAGGTAAGTACCGGCCTCTTCATGCTGGCTAACCAGTTCATGGTCGAGAAACACGCAGAACTTGGGGATATCGCGCTTGGTCGACGGATCGGTGGCGATCACCTTGAGCAGGCCGCCGGGTGCCAGATCACGGATGTGCTGATGCAGCATCATCACCGGCTCCGGGCAATTGAGGCCCGTGGCATCGAGGGTACCGTCGACCGGCATGTCGATCATTTCACTCATGATTCACTCCTGAAACTGGCCTGCATTGTCGCGCATTGCCGGGTATATCGTCTAACCCTGTGGTGCTTCAGCGGGATTTGGGTTTTCTAACGTCATGCCGACGCAAGTGGCACGTGACCTCTTCGCGATCGTGATACAGCTGCTTGCAGCCGATATCAACCTTGATGCCGCGCGCCTTGAAACCATCGGCAATGCGCTCAAGCAGACGCTTCACTTCGGCATAACGCTGTTTCATCGGCAGCTTCAGGTTCACGACCGCCTCACGGCAATGCCCCTCGCCGATCCACTCTTCGAGCATCGCCGCGTTACGCGCCGGTTTCTCGACGATGTCGCAAACCATCCAGTCCACCGGTTGCTTGGGCTTGAAGGTAAAACCGTCAGCCATCAAATGCTGCACCAAACCCGTGTCCATCAGACTTTCGGCCATCGGACCGTTGTCGATGGCGGTCACCAGCATGCCGCGATTGACCAGTTGCCAGGTCCAGCCACCCGGCGCGGCGCCGAGATCGACGCCGGTCATGTCGCTGTGTAGACGATCTTCCCACTGATCACGCGGGATGAAGTGGTGCCAGGCCTCTTCCAGCTTCAGTGTCGAACGGCTTGGCGCCTCACGCGGAAACTTCAAACGAGGGATACCCATCGGCCACATCGCCGAGTTACCCGCGTCCGCCATACCGAGAAAAACTTCGCGGCCGCTCTTGAAGGTCAGCAACAGACGCGGCTTGCTGGCGTCTTCCACCAGTTTGCCGGCGCCGGTCAACGCTTTACGCAGCGGGCCTTCGAACTTCTTGCAGAAATTCGACAGTTCCTTGCCGTCGTTGGTGTCGACGACTTCCAGCCAAAGGCTGCCGCACACCGGGAAATCGGCCATGTGCGCGAGGATCACGCTGATACGGTCGGTTTCCGGCAGATCGATGAAAACGCCACGCGCCCATTGGCGCGGGAAGATCAGCTCGGCAAAACGCTGACCACGCATCAGGCGCTCGGCGCCGTCTTCTTCGGTGCAGACAAACTCGGCGCAGGCGGTGGCCGTTTTGGCTTTGGCGTAACCGGCCACGTTGAGTTGGGCGGCGAGGTCGGAAATCTCCGAGCAGACTTCGCCTTCGAAACCTGGCCGGCAATGCATGAATAGGGTGTTCATTCTTACTCCTGGGCAGAGGGCGGACATTCGGCCCCTGCGCGATGCTCAGGCCTTGCGTTGCGGCAAAGCCTGTCACGAAAACCGGCGCATGATAGCCGATGTCGGAACCTTGGACTTCGTCATAGAGTCCAGTTATTAGCCAGCTAATGAAAACAGGGCTAGTTTTAAAGCTCTATTCGTCCCCCAATCCGTAGCCGTGCGGATTCAAAGGAGTGATCGTAATGCCGTCCCTCGATAGTCTGAAGACGCTTAAAACACTGCAAATCGACGATAAGACCTACCACTATTTCAGCCTGCCGGATGCTGCCAAAAGCCTTGGCAACATCGACAAGCTACCGATGTCGCTGAAAGTGCTGCTGGAAAACCTGCTGCGCTGGGAAGATGAAAAAACCGTCACCGGCGCCGACCTCAGAGCGATTGCCGCCTGGCTCAAGGAGCGCCGCTCCGACCGCGAGATCCAGTACCGCCCGGCCCGGGTATTGATGCAGGATTTTACCGGTGTACCGGCCGTGGTCGATCTCGCCGCGATGCGCGCCGCCATGGCCAAGGCCGGTGGTGATCCGCAGCGGATCAATCCGCTGTCGCCGGTGGACCTGGTGATCGACCATTCGGTAATGGTCGACAAATTCGCCACCGCCAGCGCTTTCGAGCAGAACGTCGACATCGAAATGCAGCGCAACGGTGAGCGTTACGCCTTCCTGCGTTGGGGCCAGAGCGCTTTCGACAACTTCAGCGTGGTGCCGCCGGGCACCGGGATCTGTCACCAGGTCAACCTCGAATACCTCGGCCGCACGGTGTGGACCAAAGATGAAGACGGTCGTACCTATGCCTTCCCTGATACGCTGGTGGGCACCGACTCCCACACCACCATGATCAATGGCCTTGGCGTGCTGGGCTGGGGTGTCGGCGGGATCGAAGCCGAAGCGGCGATGCTTGGGCAACCGGTGTCAATGCTGATTCCGGAAGTGGTCGGTTTCAAACTGACCGGCAAACTCAAGGAAGGCATCACCGCGACCGACCTGGTGCTGACCGTCACGCAAATGCTGCGCAAGAAAGGTGTGGTGGGCAAATTCGTCGAGTTCTATGGCGACGGCCTCGCCGACCTGCCGCTGGCTGACCGCGCGACCATCGCCAACATGGCTCCGGAATATGGCGCAACATGCGGTTTCTTCCCGGTCGATGACGTGACCCTGGAATACCTGCGCCTGTCCGGACGCCCCCCGCACGTGGTGAAACTGGTCGAGGCTTACACCAAGACTCAGGGGTTGTGGCGTCTACCCGGTCAGGAGCCGGAGTTCACCGACAGCCTGGCGCTGGACATGGGTGGCGTCGAAGCGAGCCTCGCCGGGCCAAAACGACCGCAGGATCGCGTTTCATTACCCAACGTTGCGCAAGCCTTCAGCGACTTCCTCGACCTGCAATTCAAACCCACCAGTAAAGAAGAAGGACGTCTTGAAAGCGAAGGTGGCGGCGGCGTGGCCGTGGGCAATGCCGATCTCATCGGCGAAACGGAGTACGAATACGAGGGGCGCACCTATCGACTGAAAAACGGCGCCGTGGTTATCGCCGCCATCACCTCGTGTACCAACACCTCAAACCCGAGTGTGATGATGGCCGCCGGGCTCTTGGCCAAAAAAGCCGTGGAGAAGGGGCTGACCCGTAAACCGTGGGTGAAGAGTTCGCTGGCGCCGGGCTCGAAAGTGGTTACCGATTACTACAAGGCGGCGGGACTGACGCAATACCTCGACCAGCTTGGCTTTTCGCTGGTGGGTTACGGTTGCACCACCTGCATCGGCAACTCCGGCCCGCTGCCAGAGCCGATCGAGAAAGCCATTCAGAAAGCAGACCTTGCTGTCGCTTCGGTGCTGTCCGGCAACCGCAACTTCGAAGGTCGGGTGCATCCATTGGTGAAAACCAACTGGCTGGCCTCACCACCGCTGGTGGTGGCTTACGCGCTGGCCGGCACTGTTCGTACCGATATCAGCAGCGAACCGTTGGGCAATGATCCACAAGGCAATCCGGTGTATCTGCGCGATATCTGGCCGAGTAGCCAGGAAATCGCCGACGCGGTGAATCAGGTCAACACCGCGATGTTCCACAAGGAATACGCCGAAGTGTTTGCCGGCGACGAACAGTGGCAAGCCATCGAGGTGCCACAAGCGGCAACTTATGTGTGGCAGGACGATTCGACCTACATCCAGCATCCGCCGTTTTTCGACGAGATTTCTGGCCCACTGCCAGAGATCAAGGATGTAAAAGGCGCGCGGGTGTTGGCTTTGCTCGGCGATTCGGTGACCACCGACCACATCTCCCCTGCCGGCAACATCAAGACCGACAGCCCGGCCGGGCGTTACCTGCGCGAAAAAGGCGTGGAACCGCGAGACTTCAACTCCTACGGCTCGCGGCGCGGCAACCATGAAGTGATGATGCGCGGCACCTTTGCCAACATCCGCATCCGCAACGAGATGCTCGGCGGTGAAGAAGGCGGCAACACGATCTACATGCCCACGGGTGAGAAACTGGCGATCTACGACGCGGCCATGAAATATCAGGCTTCGGGAACACCCTTGGTGGTGATTGCCGGACAGGAATACGGTACCGGCTCCAGCCGTGACTGGGCGGCTAAAGGCACCAACCTGTTGGGCGTCAAAGCGGTGATTGCCGAAAGTTTCGAGCGCATCCACCGCTCCAATCTGGTGGGCATGGGCGTATTGCCGCTGCAGTTCAAGCTCGATCAAAACCGCAAGAGCCTGCACCTGACCGGCAAGGAAACCTTCGAGATTAAGGGCCTGAGTGGCATTGAGCTGACGCCGCGGATGAATCTGCCGCTGGTGATCACCCGTGAAGACGGGCAGCAGGAGAGAATCGACGTGCTGTGCCGCATCGATACCTTGAATGAAGTGGAGTACTTCAAGGCGGGCGGGATCCTGCATTACGTGCTGCGGCAGCTTATCGCCTCTTGATCCACACCGTACGTGCTGGGGGGAGCTTGCTCTCTCCCCACAGTGGGTCATACCGGCACTTTTTTACGGACGAAAAAAAACCCGCCGAAGCGGGTTTTTCCCAAGACCATTATCGACTCCCTGTCGGCAGCGATCCTTGCAATGGTCGATCATCCGTGATCCTGAAGTACTCCCTGTGCTTCAGTTGATGTGTGTAGATTACGCGTGGGATCCAATCGGCAATAGTCGACATAGCTACCATCGCGTGTAGGACATTCGCTATACGACCCCTTCCGAAAACCCTTAGACGTGTCAGGCGCGGGGCTTCAAATCCGCAATGTGTTCGACTTCCAGCGGCCCATAGGCGTATTCCGGCAGAAACCATACAGCAGCCAACACCCCCAACCTCATCCACCTGCCCCCTGACGAGCCCTGGCACTGTCGATAAGAAAGTGTTCAAGGCGGCTCAACTGTTCTTCCCAGCCACGGCTGTCCATGTAATAAGCCTCCTTCTGACGAATATCCGGAATGTGCGCAAAACCTGACTCTGACACCTTCAGCAAGGTGCCTTCCTCGTAATCCTGCAACTCAAACTTGACCAGCGTGGTGGGCTCTTGGGAATAGTCGATCTTTGGATTGACCGCATACGGATGCCAGCGGAATGAAAATAGTTGCTGCGGCTCGACTCGCTCGACCAGCACATTCCATAAAACGTGCTCAAAACCCGGATACGTGACTTGCCCTTGCGTCCATTCGCCGGCAATAAAACGCCTGCCTTCCAGTGCCACCCCAAACCACTGGCCAAACGCCTCGGCATCGACCAATGCACGCCAGACATGAGAACGTGGCGCCCTGAGCGTGATTTTGCGTTCGAAACTATTGGGTACTGGTTTCATACGTCACCTCCTGTTCTGAACAGTAGGCTTGTATGACCACATGTCCAACCTGAAGTTGTATCAAAGCAGTGCAGCGATTCATCTGCAATGACACATCCGGCAGCGTTTCAAGCGCCTCTGAACGGTTGAAACTGATACCTTTTCCCGGGAATTGAACGAAGCAAGGAAGAATCATGCAGCCATCCCTCACCGAACGTTATCGCGGCGCCCTGCTGGGCCTGGCTTGCGGCGACGCGGTCGGCACCACGGTTGAGTTCAAACCGCGCGGTTCATTCCAACCATTGACTGACATGCTCGGTGGTGGTCCTTTCCACTTGAAACCGGGGCAATGGACGGATGACACATCGATGGCTCTGTGCCTGGCGGAAAGTCTGCTGAGTAAAAACGGTTTCGATGCCACAGACCAGATGGGCCGCTATCTCAACTGGTGGAAATGGGGTTACCTCAGTTCGACCGGCGAATGTTTTGATATTGGCATGACCGTCAGTCAGGCGCTCTCGCATTATCAGCAAACAGGTGAACCCTTTGCTGGATCAACCGACCCGCACACCGCTGGTAATGGCTCCCTGATGCGGCTGGCACCGGTGGTGCTGTTTTACTTTCCTGACGTTGAACTGGTGCGAAAGTTTGCCGCCGACAGCTCGCGAACAACCCATGCAGCGCCTGAAGCTATCGAATGCTGCTTACTATTTGCCGAACTGATCGGCAAAACCCTGCTCGGAACAGCGAAAAACATCTTGCTCGAGCACGCCCTCACGACCTTCACACAACCCAAAGTCGTTGCGCTGGCCCGAGGTGAATACCTCGACAAACCGGCAAACGAAATACGCGGTAGCGGCTACAGCGTCGAGTCATTGGAAGCAGCATTGTGGTGCTTTCATCACACCGACAGTTTTTCAGAGGCGATCCTGCAAGCCGCGAATCTGGGCGATGATGCCGACACCACCGCCGCGATCGTTGGCCAGTTGGCCGGTGCCTTCTACGGCGTCGGGGCCATTCCTGCCAAATGGCTGGAACTGCTGCATGAAGGCGAGGAGATTACAGCGACCGCAGACCGCTTGCTTGAAGCCTCCAGACAACGAGCACCTGAATAGGAACCACGCAGTCGCTACACTACTCTGCACTTTCATCCGACATAACGAGAACTCCCATGTCCCCACGCCTGCTCCTGGCCCTGATGCCATTTCTGTTCACCCCCCTCGCCCACGCCGCCGTCGACTGTGCCAACGCCAGCGATCAGGCGACGATGAATCAATGCGCCGGCCAGGACTTCAAAGCGGCGGACAAAGAACTGAACACCGTATATCAGCAGATCACCGGGCGCTTGAAGGACAATCCGGATAGCAAGAAGCTGTTGGTCAATGCGCAAAGGGCGTGGATCGGGTTTCGCGATGCCGAGTGCGCGTTTTCGTCATCCGGGGTGGCGGGCGGCAGCGTTTACCCGCTGATTTACAGTAGCTGCATGACGGCCGTGACCAAAGTCCGGGTTGAGGCGCTGAAGCAATATTTGAAGTGTGAAGAAGGTGACATGGGTTGCCCGGTCCCCGGGGCCTGATGCGTGTAGTGAGGATTTTTTGCGCAATAACTGTGCCGCCGCGCGGAAACGGTATTGCTCGACAGCTTCCAGCACATGCTCAGCCTGCGAGAGCCTGTGCTGTCTAGCTGCTGCCGGTTAAACGTGCGGATTGCCCGGTGCTTTGGTCGGCGCGGCGTATTGCGGCTTAAGATGACCATCCTGATCAAGTAGCCAGGCGTCCATGATCTGCCGTACCACGGGACCGGCGACACGACCACCGGCTTCGCCGTTTTCGATCATCACCGAAACCGCAATCTTAGGATCTTCAGCCGGCGCAAAACCGACGAACAAGGCATTGTCGCGGTGGCGTTCGAGGGTCTTCTCACGGTTATAGCGCTCACCTTGCTTGATCGCCACCACCTGTGCCGTGCCGCTCTTGCCGGCGATTCGATATTGCGCACCTGCTGCCGCCGCGCGAGCAATGCCGCGGGGAGCGTGCATCACCATCTGCATGCCGTGGTTGACCTGCTCCCAGTCGCGCGGGTCCTTGAGCACGATATTCGGCATCGGATGCTCATCGACCGGTGCCACACCATCGACAGTCTTGGCCAAGTGCGGTCGGTTCCACACGCCTTTGTTTGCGATCAACGCGGTCGCCTGCGCCAGTTGCAAAGGTGTGACCTGCATGTAGCCTTGACCAATACCGAGGATGACCGTTTCGCCCGGGTACCAGGCCTGCCGCCGTGTCGCGCGCTTCCAGGCTTGAGATGGCATCAGACCGGGGGATTCTTCGAACATATCCAGCGAGACTTTCTCACCCAGGCCGAACATCGCCATGTAGTCGTGCAGGCGATCAATGCCGAGCTTGTGCGCCAGATCATAGAAGTAGGTGTCGTTGGAGCGCATGATCGCTGCGTCCATGTCGACCCAACCGTCACCGCTGTGGTTCCAGTTTCGGTACTTGTGATCGTAGTCCGGGAGTTGGTAGTAGCCCGGATCGAACACGCGGGTCTGCGGCGTGACAACGCCCGCATCGAGACCGGCGATCGCGACTTCCGGCTTGATCGTCGAGCCCGGCGCGTACAAGCCTCGAAGTACACGGTTGAATAGCGGCCGATCAATGGAGTCACGGAGCGCCGAATACTCCTTGGAGCTGATGCCAGTAACGAACAGGTTAGGGTCAAAACTCGGGTTGCTGACCATGGCTAACACCTCGCCACTGCTCGGATCAAGCGCCACGACGGAACCGCGGCGATCCCCCAAAGCAGCTTCGGCAGCTTCCTGCAATTTGACGTCGAGGCTCAGGACTATGTTTTTGCCCGGCTCGGGATCTGTATGTTTGAGTACCCGTAGCACTCGGCCTTGAGCGTTGGTTTCCACTTCCTCATAACCGACGTGACCGTGCAGTTGCGCTTCATAGAAGCGTTCGATACCGGTTTTGCCGATGGATTGGGTGCCGCGGTATTCCACCGAGTCGAGGGTCTTGGATTCTTTTTCATTGATGCGGCCGACATAACCAATTGAGTGAGCGAAGTGCATGCCGAATGGGTAATGTCGAACGAACTGTGGCTCTACATCCAGGCCAGGCAAACGGAACTCATTGACCGCCAACACAGCGATTTGTTCTTCCGTCAGCTCATAGAACAGCGTTACCGGGGTGAACGGGTGGTGGGACTGCTTCAGCGCCTTGTCGAATACCGTCCGATCTTCCGCAGGTAGGTGTAAGAGATTGATAACCTCGTCCAACTCCTGATTGACGTTGGTGGCACGTTCGCGAGTGATGCTCAGGTTGTAACTGGGACGGTTATCTGCCAATAGCACGCCATTGCGGTCGTAGATCAGTCCGCGTGTGGGCGGGATCGGCAAAACATGGACGCGGTTGTTTTCTGAAATGGTTGAGTGGTAGTCGAACTCGACTACTTGCAGGATGTAAAGGCGCACCACCAGCGCACAGCTAATGACGAAGACGAAAAAGGCGCAGGCGATCAACCTTTTGTTGACCAGCCGCGCCTCTTTCTCGTGATCCTTGATCGGGATTGGTTCAGGCATTTCCACAGCAACTCTTTGACATAAATGAGTGCCGCTCCCTAGGCATGGCATCAGTCCGTGAAAAAAAGAGCTGCACCATACCAAAAACTGCCCGGTCACTTCATAACGTTTTTCCCCCAACAGAAGCTCTTGTAACAGCTAGGGGATCAACGGGCCTGAAAACTTTCCTGCGGGCAAAACAAAACCCCAACTGCTTTCGCAATTGGGGTTTCGGAATTTAATCTTGACGATGACCTACTCTCACATGGGGAAACCCCACACTACCATCGGCGATGCATCGTTTCACTGCTGAGTTCGGGATG